>NZ_JAYMEM010000032.1:0-975 GCF_037029465.1 Mesoflavibacter sp. CH_XMU1404-2
CGTTGTGGTTAATGTAAATAAACCGAGAAACTAAATGAATAAAACAATATTTGAGATTACTAAAATGGACTGTCCTTCAGAGGAAAATCTAATCCGAATGAAATTGGACGGAATTCCAAGTATTGCGAATTTGGACTTTGACATTCCCAACCGAAAACTGACCGTTTTTCACAGCGGAGAAACTGACCAAATCGAAAAATCAGTTATCGAACTGAATTTAGGCGGAAAGAAAATCTCGACTGAACAAACCGACCAAACAGAATTTAATGAAAATGCAAACCAAAAAAAACTACTTTGGTCTGTACTTGCCATAAATTTTGCGTTTTTCATAATTGAAATGACAACAGGAATAATCTCAAAATCAATGGGATTGGTTGCCGACAGTTTAGATATGCTTGCGGACAGTTTCGTTTACGGAATTAGCTTGTTTGCGGTTGGCGGAACAGTAATAAAGAAAAAACGGATTGCCAAACTTGCTGGATATTTTCAAATAACACTTGCAATTATTGGATTTGTAGAAGTTTTAAGGAGATTTTTCGGAGACGAGAAATTACCCAACTTTTCGACAATGATTATAGTTTCAATTTTCGCACTTATTGCAAACGGAATTTGTCTTTACATTTTACAAAAATCAAAAAGTAAGGAAGAGGCACATATGAAAGCAAGTATGATTTTCACTTCAAACGATGTGATTATAAATTTAGGAGTAATAACAGCTGGACTTTTGGTAAACTGGTTGAGTTCAAGCAAACCTGATTTGATTATCGGAACAATAGTTTTTGTTTTGGTAATTCAAGGTGCTTTTAGAATTTTAAAATTGAGTAAATAAATAAAAAAACACTAACCACAACAATGGCTATAAGTAATTGCTTGTTCTTGCCTACTTCTGAAAATCCTCGCGGATTTTCAGTTTGGTGTGTACTTGCAAAGTTAAGTGCTAACCCACGCAACTACTCATAGCCGAGACCGTTGGTT
>NZ_JAYMEM010000033.1:0-2257 GCF_037029465.1 Mesoflavibacter sp. CH_XMU1404-2
ATTCAATTGCGGCTGAATTTCCTACGGAAATTCATTGCAATTTTCTATCTTTCAGCTTCAACGGAAAATCGTGCCGATTTTCCGCAACTGAAATTTATACGCTAACGTTGCCAGTAATTTGAAACAAAAAACACCTAATAATGGGTATAGATATATTACATAAATTTTTAGATTTTTAAATGACAAAATCGACCAATATGAAAACTAATCTACTATTATTCTTAGTACTAATATTTTCAATTAATTGCATTGCACAAAAGCCTGATTACAAAACAAGCTTAGATAATGCATTAAATAAATATGACATCAAAAAATATGCAATACAAGATACTCTGTTAAATGAGAATATAGCAAAAGCATTCAATTATGTAATTTTTTCAAGTTCAGACTTAGTTAGTAACGCTTCAGCTTTTGGTTATTCACAAAATGAAGAAAAAACTAATATCTCAATAAGCACTAATTTAAGATTAGGGAAAGAGTTATCA
Source organism: Mesoflavibacter sp. CH_XMU1404-2 (assembly GCF_037029465.1). Taxonomy (NCBI): domain Bacteria; kingdom Pseudomonadati; phylum Bacteroidota; class Flavobacteriia; order Flavobacteriales; family Flavobacteriaceae; genus Mesoflavibacter; species Mesoflavibacter sp. CH_XMU1404-2. The sequence goes on from NZ_JAYMEM010000033.1 coordinate 486, forward strand.
CCTCTTTATGCTAGAGTTGGAGCAAATGCTACTGGGAGTAAGAATGTATTTGAATTTTATTCTGACGATTCTTGGAACAACAATGTTAGCTTTAATATAGGCTTGATACTAAAAGTTGGAAAATCAAGTGTGTTTTTTAAAGGAGATAAAAAAATATTTAATGAGGTAAACTCTAAACGTAGAATAAAAGCTAGTGAACCACTTTATAAAATTCAAAAATATGATAAAAAAATAGTTGATAGAATTAAAGACCTAAAGCAAGATATTTTAACTATTAATGGTATTGATAAAATAATTACAGTTTATTCCAAACTACTAACGGAATTTCCAGAAATAAAAAAACTTATTGAGGGAAGAAATTATGAAGAGGCATATTCAAAATTGAATTCAGAAGAAAAGAAGATTCAAGATTTTTTAGACGCTCATAAATCACAAAGTAAACTAGATACATATATTGAAAATGAAATTCTTTATGAATTTGATAAAAATAATGATATCACCTATGGTTATAGTTTGAAATGGTTTGATTTTAATTTAAATCTTGGTAATAGCACATATAAGTTCTCTGAAAGTAATATTGATGAAAATATTTTCGAAGAATTCAGTAATACATTCAATTTATCTGAGGACATTAATAAACTAAAATCGGTATTATCATTTAATTTCAATCATTCTCATAATGCAAAAGAAACAATTTGGTATTATCAAATAGGAGCATCTATTAGTTCTGGATCTTTTTTAGAAAATGTATTAATCAATGGAACACCTAAAATAGTACAAAATGAAAATCAAGATTTCATCTTTCAAGATGAGGATAATCAAAGACTAGGCAGTTTTGTCAATATTAAAGAAACACTGAAAACAGGTGCTTTTAATGCCTATGGAGCCATTTTTTTTACCAAGAAAAAGAATTTTGGATTTAACTTATCTGTAGGTCATAACTATCTAATTGATAAACCAGATGGAACATTTTATAAAAATAATTTCACTACTCTTTTTGGTCCTATTTTCAGACAACAAAAAGACGGAGAAACTAAATTAACATTTGGAATAGACTTAGGCTGGGAAAATGCTATTTACAATACTAAAGTTTCTGATAATTTTACTGGAAGAATAAGGGTTGGAATTCCTTTCAACATCTATTCAAAAAAGAAAAATGAAAAGAAATCATAAAAAACTACTGGCAACAATGGCTATAAGTAATTGCTTGTTCTCGCCTACTTCTGAAAATCCTTGCGGATTTTCAGTTTGGTGTGTACTTGCAAAGTTAACCGCTAACCCACGCAACTACTCATAGCCGAGACCGTTGGCTACAATATGAGAATAAAACGTAATCGAAATGAAAGACATATTACATAAAATTTTTCTAATACTAATCGGAATTGTTTTAATAGGAAAAATATCGAATTGGTTTCTAGATTATAGTGACGAAACAAATCAGATTCTGAATGCTGGAATGTTTACTCTAATCGGAATTGCATACTTGGTTGGAGGTTTTGTTTGGGATAAAAAACTGAATAACATAATTTTTCTAGTTTGCGGAATTTATTTAATTGCAATGAATTTTATTGGTGACTTTGGACCGAAATCAATAATCGGAATTGTTTGTATTTTGACACCAATGTTGATTGCTCGATTCTCACCTGAAGAAACTGATGAAAAAGAATTGTCTGAAAATTAAAAATACTGTAGCCAACATAGTATAAATTCAATTGCGGCTGAATTTCCTACGGAAATTCATTGCAATTTTCTATCTTTCAGCTCAATCGGAA
>NZ_JAYMEM010000033.1:2267-15050 GCF_037029465.1 Mesoflavibacter sp. CH_XMU1404-2
CGAAACTGAATTTAATACTCGAATCCGAAACGTAACGCTGAATTGAAAAATGTAAAACGGAATTGTGCGCAGAAATCAACTTGAGCGGAATTTGAAAAACGTGAATTGATTACTGCTACTCTATCGAATTCCAAAATTGCGGAATCATAACGTGGAATTGAATAGCAAAACGCAAAACAAACTCTGAATGAACCTTTAAAAACTGAAATATAACTGTAACCAACAATGTATAAATTCAATTGCGGCTGAATTTCCTACGGAAATTCATTGCAATTTTCTATCTTTCAACTCAATCGGAAAATCGTGCCGATTTTCCGCAACTGAAATTTATACGCTAACGTTGGTTGCAATAGCGGAATTAAAAACTAAACGTATAAATCGTGTGAATTCTGAACTTTGAAAATAGCGGAACTTTGCGCAGAAACTGAATTTAAAACTCGAGACCGAAACGTAACGCTGAATTGAAAAATGTAAAACGGAACTGTGCGCAGAAATCAACTTGAGCGGAATTTAAAAAACGTGAATTGATTACTGCTACTCTATCGAATTCCAAAATTGCGGAATCAAAACGTGGAATTGAATAGCTGAACGCAAAAAAAACGCTGAGTGAATCTCAAAAAACTGAAATATAACTGCAACCAACATTGTATAAATTCAATTGCGGCTGAATTTCCTACGGAAATTCATTGCAATTTTCTATCTTTCAGCTTCAACGGAAAATCGTGCCGATTTTCCGCAACTGAAATTTATACGCTAACGTTGTAAGTAATGCGGAAATCGAAATAAAATTAAACATTTGAACTAAAAAAGCCAACGCACAAACAGCACATTCATTTTTTTGCCAACGCGCAATGCCAACGCTGAAAAAAATAAAAGAGCTGTTTTTAGCCAACGCTCAATAGAATTAATAAAAAGAGAATGAATGGCATACCATAATAATGAAGATATTTTCGATGACGAACCAATAGAACTAATAATAAGATTTGAAAACAAATCAGTAAGAGTTCTTGATAAACAAAATCGAGGAAGTTTTGAAGAATTAAAAAGATGGATTGAAAACAAATCAATAAAATGCTTCTTTCAAAAGAAAAATGAAGACGAGCATAAAGTAACTTTTCAAATTGAAAACAAGCAAATAGAATTAGTTCTAAAATGGCAAGAGCAAACTTTCGACTACAAAACAATAATAAATCAAAAATCAAAAAATGTAATATCTGAACTTCAACAACTCAATTCAGATGAATATACTGTTACTGAAAATTGTACTGTAAAATTAATTGACTTTAAAAAGCCCTATCGCTCACCAAGAGAATTAGAAGATTTATATAGAAAAATCTGCAATCTTGAAATTTCGCCAAAATCAGAAATTGAAAATCAACAAGAAATTTGGGATAAATGGATTGAAGCACAACAGCTCATTCTTAATAAAAATTCTCAACCAGTAGAAATAGTCAAATATGACCAACCAATTCAAATTCACGAATCACTCTATCAATTTCGAGTTAAGTTAAAACAAGAAGAAAATCCAGAGTTTAAAAGTATTGAAAAGATAATTTCTAAAGAACCTTTCAATCTAAACGAAAGAATAAATCCAGATGGAAGCCTGTTTTTGAGATTTAAGGATATTAGTGATGTCCTAGATAGAGTTATAAAAAAAGATTTTACAACCATACTCGAAAGGAACAAACAAATTACTTGTGTACTCAAAATCACGCCTTTTTCAATATCAAATAAAATTAGTGAAACGTTTAACAATCGTTTTATAGTTTCAAACAATAGCGATACAATTAGTGTTTATATAAACAATTTATCTCAAAAACAAGAGGTCATAGATAAAATGTTTTTAGAGCAATTTTACTTTAAAAGTTATGGAGCTGAATTTGAAATTGATTGGCATTGCAATATAAAATTAGACAAGAACTTAAATATTAGCGACCACTTATTGAGACGATTAAGACACAATGTTTTTTCACGAAAGCATAATGATATTGATAGTCTTAAAAAAATGTACCAAGAGTTAATCTCAATTTTTGGTAAAGAAAAAGTTAAGTCAAAAGTATATTTACAATTCGACCAATCAAGAGTTAACGAACCAATAAGGTTTGAGAATTCAACATTTAAAAATACTTTTTGGACTGAAATAAAACGAGAGTTTTATTCATTCGATTTTGACATAAATGTTAGTGAGTCCCAACAAACTGTCGCTTTTGAATTTATCAATTATTCAGATTTAAAATTAAAATACGAGAAAATAAAATCTTTAAATAGATTTAATATTATGCTCTCGCCATTAAATGAAGATTTTAAATTCAAAGTAAAAATTGACATCATAGCTAAAAAATCTAAAAAAGAAGAGTTTTTGGATAAAACAAGACAGATAGCTGGTTCAGAATTCTACATTGATAGAGGTGATAAATTTGAATACAAAAAAAGACAGGTTGTAATTGGAAATCTAAATGGTAGAAATTCAGACTATAACCATTACGTTTTCAACTTACCTTACAAATGGTCAGATGATAAACGTCAAACAGATAAGTTCTTCAAGTTTATTGAGGAAGAACCAAAAATAAAATTTGTAACACCCAATTTAAGAGGCGACCAAGCAAAAATATCTTGGCTAAATGAAGCAATGAATAAAATTACTAATCCAAAAGAAGGATTAGACTTAAAACCTGTTAACGTAAAAATTAAGGATTTTATTTTTGATAGTTCAAAAGCTGAAGAAATTTATAGAAACCTATCAAAGGGTGAGGAAGAATGGAATGAATTAAAAAGACACGAATTACTAACTTTAAACGATTCTCAAAGAAAAGCTGTTTTATCTGCTTTAAATTGTACAGATTTAGCATTACTTCAAGGTCCACCAGGAACTGGTAAAACTACAGTAATTGCAGAAATGATTTGGCAAATGGTAAGAGTTAATCAGGAACAAAAAATTCTTTTAACTTCTGAAACAAATCTTGCTGTAGATAACGCATTAGAAAAATTACTAAATAAATATCATACACTAGTAAAACCAATACGTTTTGGAAGAGCTAGTAAGTTTGAGGAAGAAGGAAAAAAGTATGCGTTTGAACGCATAATGAAATGGGTTGACGAAAAATTTGAAACGGATGATGATTATGAAAATGAAGTTCTAGAGGAAGATGATGTTGAAATAGTTGAAGAAGATTTTTACAATAATTCTGTTCAGTTATGGATGCGAAGAATTGCGAACAATTCTCAACAATCTAATCCAAAATATAGTGACATTATGAAAGATTGGGCTTTTGAAATGGCTCAACCTGACAAAGAAATGAAAACCTTATTTAAGGATAAATACTTTAAATATGCGAATGTAGTTGGTAGTACAAGTAGTTCCGCTGGAAGTCCCAATTTCGGAGCAGATTACCAACGAATTTTCAATATTGAAAATCAAACAGACAATATTGATGTTGGACAACAATACAAGTGGTATCGTACATCTGTTTCCAATGAAGGTATGATCAAATCAATTAGTGGAGAGGTTTCAAAAGAAAAAATAATTAGAGTTTTTCTTCGAAACGGAAAAGATATTAAAAGTGCAGAGAAACTTGCTAATTCCTACTTTAAATATGGCTCAATGATTAATAACAGAAATACAACTTTTTTAAAGCCTATTGTGTTTGACACAGTAATAACAGATGAAGCAAGTAAAGCAACACCACCAGAATTATTACTACCAATGTGTTTTGGACGCAAAAATATTATTATTGGCGACCATAGACAATTACCACCAATGCTTCACGACAAAACTTTTAAAGAAACATTAGAATCACTTGAAACAACAGAAGCAAAAGAATTGGCATCTGAAATTGATAAAGACTTTGTAGAAACTTCTCAGTTTGAACGATTAATAATGCACCCTAAAGTTTCAACAACCATTAAATCTACATTTAATGAACAATATAGAATGCATCCAAAAATTAACAATGTAATTAAACAATTTTACTTGGATGAAGGTGGTTTAGAACCAGGAAAACCGATAAAGGAAAGCGCAAATGACCCAAATCTAAATAATCCATTTTCTAGACATCACGGATTTTTACTTAATAATTTTATAAATCCAGATATTCATACTATCTGGGTTAATGTGGATGAGCCAGAAGAATTAAGCGGAACATCAAGAATAAATAATTATGAAATTGAAGCTGTAGAGTTAGTCATAAAACTTCTTAAAAAATCAAATGGATTTGAAGAGTATATGAAACATTGGGAAAACAGTAATGACCAAAATAAAATTCAAGAAGAAAAAGAAATTGGTTTAATTAGTTTTTACGGACATCAAGTTTCAAAACTAAAAGAAGTTGCCTTAAAAGCAAGAAACAAATATAATATACCAGTTCGATTAAATACTGTCGATAAGTTTCAAGGTATGGAAAGAAACATCATTATTGTTTCAACTGTAAGGAGTGATAAAAAGATAGAAAACGGAATAACAAAAACGAATAAAGATATTGGTTTTGCTAAATCACCTAAACGATTAAATGTAGCACTATCAAGAGCCAAACGTTTATTAATAGTTGTTGGAAATAAAAATATGTTTTACAGGTTTAAAGATAAAAATGGAAACCAAATTTATAAAAATGTAATTGACACAATCAAAAACGAAGGTATTGTTGTTGATTTTAAAGACTTAAAAAAAGAATTTGGTGATGATGAATAATTTAGACTACAACATATTTAAAGCTATTGAACAAGATAAAAAACTAACTGAAATATATCTTGGTTATCAACCTTTTGAATGGTTCTTTACAAAAGCAAAGTATTCTGCAACTTGTACAGAAGCAGTTGAATTCACATTATTTGACAAGACTATTTGTGGTTTACTAAATATTGAAAACTCATTAAGTTTTGAAGAAATAGGCGAAATTTTAGGATTTAATGTATTAGACAATCCAATTCAAAAAAAATATAAAGACTTTGCCGAATATGAAATATTGAAAGAGGCTTTACAAAGTTTAGAAGAATTTGATATGATAACTACTGGAGATAATTCTTATTCTTATTGTCAATTGACAGATATAGGAAAAGAATATTTTCAAAAAAGTAAAAAATTTAAAGTTCATACAAATAAGCAGTTTGAATTATATTTTGACAATACAAATGACGACCATTCAATAGCAAAAGATAATTTTGAGTTTTTAAAAAGCGTTAATACCGAAGAAAATTCAATTAATACAAGTATTAATTATAAGGATGAACAACTATTAAAATCATTTGCCGGAAATCAAATACCTGAAATTTATAATATTAAAAGAATGAATTCTTTTAAGGATTCTGTTCTTATTGAGAAAGAGCATAAATCAGCAACATTATATGCTGTTTTTTTAATTGATGCAAGTTCTGGGAAATACAGAACTCTTGTTTACGAAGAATATTCGAAAACAATCAATGACTATTTTTCTACATATTTAAGTGAAAATAAAGAAAAGACAGACAGTTTATTTTTTCAAATTCTACAAAAATATAGTTTTTATCAAAATCCAAATTCTGATGATTTTTTATATAGAAAAGAGCTACTTAAATCTCAAAAAGAAATTGAAAGGATAATAGCTGAGAATAAAAATATTTCAGAAGAAATCGCTAATAATATCAATAAACTAAGATTTATTGAACCTTTTATGTTTATTGATAAATTAGATACAATCATCAATAATTCAGAAACCGAAGTTTGGTTAATGTTTAATAAGGTCTCAAAATTATTGATTGAAACTTTATCTAAAATCATTAAAGACATTAATGATAAATACCTTTTTATCTATCTTCCTATTAATGATGATTTAGAAACCGAATTAGAAGAGTTTAAAAGGAAGGTTTCGGAAACTTTAAATTCATATTTAATAATTGGCAACATCGATGAATTTAATGTTATAGCTGAAAAATCGAATAAAACATCTATATACAAAAAAGAGAGTTTCCCTTTAAATATAAGTGGTAAATCAATCAAATATCAATTCGTTAGAAAACATACCAATGTAGAAATCAAAGAGCACATTGATTCTTTTAGACGAGATTTTGCTGATGAATATGTGGAAAATATAAGTAATGAAATCGACTCTCTAATTGCTGAAAAAATTAATAGTGATGACCTATCTAATTATAGCACTAAAGAAATTGAGGATATTGACTTTAAGATAAGACCTTTTTATGATGTTACTGAACATAATTTAATTTTAAGTGAAATAAAAGAGAATAAAATAGCATTGCTAAATGCTGTGAGAAATGCTAGAAATAAAAAAATGGAATCTTTTATTAATTCAATGATAGAAGAACTTAAAAGTTTAGACTTGTCTGATGAAAGAAATTTTAAAACTTTAAAATCAAAAATAAATAAAGAGAAAGAAAAAGTTGAAGAGCTAGAATCAACTTTGTTTCTGGACTTAGAAAAAAAGCTTTTACTCAAAGAGAAAGAGTTTGAACTAATAAAAAAGAGGAAATCAATAATTATTGATACAAACATTCTAATAGAGGAACCAAAAATAATAGACGTTATTGATTCACTTCAAAACATTATTTTCTCTGCTAAAGTTATCGATGAACTTGATAGTTTAAAAAACAGAAGTGAAACTAAAGAGAAAGCGCAAGATGCAATTCGAGAAATACGCAAACATCAAAAAAAGAAAAACATAAGCTTCAATACAAGCAAAGTTGACAACTTACCTGATGATTTAGATAAAAAATCACCTGATAATAAAATTTTATCCGTTGCATTACAATATAAAAAAAGAAATCCAATACTCTTAACTAATGATAAAGGCTTGCAGATTAAGGCAGAAATGTTAGATATACCTGCTAAAACAATTGATGAACTAACATCTTTACTTTCACTTAGCAAAAGAAGTAGAACAAACCATAGAAAAAAACGATAATATGTCTTGTTTTGAAACATCCACTTTCCTAAAAAATCCTCAAGTATTTAAAACAGAGGTTTTTATCGAAGCAGTTAAAAAATTTAATTGGGATTATGAAATTAAAAGTAATAACGAAGTTGTTGTTACTAAAATTCCAAATACAAATCTTCACGGAGAATACGCAATAAAAATTAAAAATGGAACAGTTACTTATAACAGTTACTACTTAAAAAATGGAAAAGAATTAATTAAAGAATTACAGAGTGAGTTTTTTACTTTAAATGTAGAATACGCAAAAAAGACGATTCTTACAGAATTTGAAAGTGTTGGGTTCTCTTTAAAAAAAGACTACGATTTTGAACCAAATGCAGAAGTGAAAGAGAGGTTTTTTATGGTTGGTTATTCTAAACTAGAAAATGAAGATGAAAAACGAACTGAAATAGAATTTACAATTCTAAAAGATGGAACTATAATTTCTGACTCAAACTATATTCCATATGATGTTCACGAATTAGCAGATAAAGCAATGGAAGGAATAGAAAAGTCATTTGGAAATACTAGAAGAGAAGGAATAGAAATAAAAAGAAAAGAAATACCTGTAAGATATAAAAACAAGTCTTACTGTAGTGCTTCAAATAAAATCATAGCAAAAAAATAAAACAATGGAAAAATCATTTGAAGATTTAAAATATATGCTTGACGCTAATTATCCACTAATTTATCTAACATCACCTGAATATGGACGCATAATTCAAAAAGTTAGAAGCACAGCCTTTAGAAAAGGATATACATTTAGCACTTGGGATATTGTTGATGGTTTACAAATCCACAAGAAAGATGAAAATTCAAATAGATTAGATAAAGTCGAGAAACATCCTAATAATGGCGAAACTAAAAACCCTGATTCTTTTCTTGAATTTTTGTTAAAAGGTAATAATGAGAACCAAGAATCAAAAGAGATTTTCATATTTGAAGACGCACATAAACAGTTTCGAGATGAAAAATTTGTGGTACAATTAAGAAAACTAACACAATATTTTAAAGCACTAAACAAACACTTATTGTTGCTTTCCCCATTTTTCAAACTACCTATTGAATTAGAAAAATATGTGACAGTTCTAAATATGCCTTTACCTGACAAAAATGATTTAGAAAAAAGGCTGAATGTAATAATTAGAGAAGAAAATATAAACGAGGATTTAAAAAACCTAATTCTTGATGCAGGTGCAGGATTAACAGATGTTGAAGCTGATTTGGCTTTTCGCCTAGCAAAAGAAAAAGTTGGTCTAAATAGTAAAGATGCAATTAGAATTATAGCAAGCGAAAAAGAACAAATAATAAAGAAAAGTGGAATTCTAGATTATTATCATACAACAGAAAATTTAGATTCAAGTGTTGGTGGCTTAGACAGTTTAAAAATATGGTTGAAACAAAGAAGCAAAGCATTTGAAAGAAAGGCGAAAGTATTTGGTTTAAAAGAACCAAAAGGGATGTTGCTTTTAGGTGTTCCTGGAACTGGAAAAAGTTTAACAGCAAAGGCAATCGCAACAGAATGGAATCAACCATTATTAAAATTAGACATAGGTAAAGTATTTCAATCAGAAGTTGGTAGTAGTGAAAACAACATAAGAAATGCTATAATGACAGCAGAAGCAATTGCGCCTTGTGTTTTGTGGATAGATGAAATTGAAAAAGGATTAAGTTCTGGTGGTGGCGAAAAAGATGGGGGCACAAATTCAAGAGTGTTTTCAACAATTTTAACTTGGATGCAAGAAAAAACGAAACCAGTTTTTGTAGTTGCAACTGCCAATAACATTAGTAATCTTCCACCTGAACTTTTAAGAAAAGGTCGTTTTGATGAAATCTTTTTTATAGACTTACCAACAAAAAAAGAAAGGAAAAATATATTTGAAATTCATCTCAAGAAAAATAATCAATCAAATATAACTGACTTCAATCCAATAATTGAAGAATCTAAATATTTTAATGGAGCTGAAATTGAAGAAACTGTAAAAGAAGCAATGTTTAAGGCATATATTGAAAACAATGAAGAACCAGCAATTAAATTATCGCATCTAATTGAATCTGCCAAAGCAATTGTTCCACTTGCAATTACAATGAAAAATAAAATTGACGGGTTAAGAGATTGGGCATCAACTAGAGCTAGACCAGCAAGTTCTGATACGGATAAAGAAGATTTAAAGAAAGATGAAACTAAAACTCAAACATTGACAAAAAGAGAAAAGGAAGAAGATATATTTTAGAATACAAACCTTATGAAAATATACTGACTGAAAAACAAAAGGACTAAAAAGAATATGAATTGAATGCAAAGCCAACGCTTAAGGCCATACACATTTGCAATTCGCTTCAGCCAACACACAAGCCCAAAATTACAAAAAAGTATGTCTTGCCAACGCTAGTTTTGAACTAAATTAAACATAAGAGAACCAAATTAAATAAAAAAAGCACTACTTACAACAACGTATATAAAAAATAGCGGTTGAAGTACTTAATCGAAACAAAATGAATAAATTAGAAGTCTATTATAAACCGAAAAGTTAGTGAATAAAATCCGCTACTTTTCATATACCAGACCGTTAACTACAATATTGCATCAACAAAAAACGCTCAATTTGTGCGGAGTTTTAGCAACGTAACTCTAAAAAAATTGAAAACAGAATTTTAGCCTGTTACGGATCTGAATTTAAAAATGTAAAAACGGAACTGAACTCTAAAACAGACTCGTGCGGAATTGAATAAATTGCGGTCGAATTCTGTCGCTCAAAATGGAACTGAAACTTAAAAACTGAAACGACAAAACGGAATGTTACGTGAAAATAAAGCGGAATAAAAACAAGTTTTCTCTTTACAATTTCGCCAGCTGAATCTCATAAATCAACACAATACTGTAGTTAACAAGGTATATATTCAATTGCTACTGAATTTCCTTTCGGAAATTCATACCAATTTACTATCTTAGTTGCTTAATGCTGAAAATCCTTCGGATTTTAAGCCGCAACTAAATCTATACCAAACCGTTAGCAGCAAGTTGAAAAAAATATGAGTAAAGAAGAAAATATAAAAATACACGAAACAGCATTTGTAACATCAACTTTTAGAGCTTTTGACGAAAATTTAAGTCAGGATTATTTTGCTAAATTATGGCAGAATTCTACTACAGAAAATTGGATTAAAGAATATCTTGATCAAGTTTCATCAGAAGAAACATTTACTCATTGCCTTCGAAACCGATACTTCTTAGATACGATTAAAGATTTAATCCAAAATCAACAAATTGAAGTGGTAATAAATTTTGGAAGTGGATTTAGTATGTATCCATTTCTAGTAGACGAAAAAATTGTTCATATTGAAATTGATAAACCGGAAATAATTAATTATAAAAAAACTCAAATAAAAGAGTGGCAACAGAAAAATATAGTTCCGGAAAGAAATATTCATTTTATAGGTGTTGATTTCAGTAAAAACTATAAACAAGGATTATTTTCTAAAATTCAGTCCATAAAAGGGAATAAATCAACATTTATTCTTATCGAAGGTGTTCTGTTTTTTCTAACTAGAGAAGAAACAAACGATTTGTTTAATTTTTTCGATACCATTCAAAAGAGTGATGATTATATTGGAAGCGCATCATTTCAAGAAACAATAAAAGATACCAAAGCATTTCAAAATTTACTGGATTTTTTCAATAAAAAAGTTTCAAAGACAACCGAAAGTGATTATCAAACTATCGAAAATCAGTATTATCAATCAAAGGAAAATTATAAGTTAATTGATCATCAAGATTACTTTAGTCTTTCAAAAAAATATGAAAATAATATTAATCAAAGTAAAGAATTAATTTTAAACGAAAACTTTTATTTACTTAAGAAAACGGAGAAAAAACCAGCTGCTAACACCGTATAACAACAATTGCGGCTTTGTGTCCTGCGGACACAACCGCGCAAGCATAAAAGTCGGTAATTTTAGCTATCTTAGTTTTTAACCAACCCGCAACTGATTGTTATACAAGACCGTTGGCAATAATAAAAGGAAAAATGGATAGATTAATTAAAATCGACAATGACTTTACCCTACAAATTGAAAAACTCGAAAAACAATTCGAGGCTAAGGATTTTATTGAATTTACCGAATTTAGATTAAGTGGTAAAAAAGAAATTAATTTTGATAAGTTAAATAAAACGAAAGGAATATACTTGTTTGAAATAAAAAATTCAAAATCACTTTTTTTTCAGGACTGGATTATAGAGTTCAAAAATAACTTTAAAATACCTAAGCATAATTACTCTCAAAATTGGGCGCCGAACATCAGTAAATCAAGATTAAAAACCTATTCAAATGAAAAACTAAATTGGATTCCTCTATATTTAGGAAAGTCAGAAAATATGAAAAAGAGAATAAATGAACATATTGATTCTAATATTGGAAAAGCACCTTCTGCTCTTAAGCTAAAACAACGATATAATTTGAGTGAGGAATTATTCAGATTAAAGTACATAAAACTATGTAATTTAAATAATTACACAACAATATCCTCTATAGTTGAAAAACAACTACAGAATAAAATAAAGCCAATTGTAGGTAGATAATAAAATATGAATTCAGAAACAAGGAATAACAAACAACAGGTTATAGCAACAGAATATTTTAAAAATGGTGTTGAAAAATCAAATTTAAAAGACTATGATGGTGCGATTAAGGATTTCAATAAAGCCACAAAAGCTTGTCCAAACTATGCCATTCCATATTATAATAGAGCATTTGTTAAAATGCATATAAAAGATTATTCTGGTGCAATTTTAGATTTCAATAAGGCTGTAGAGCTTAATCCAAAAAATGTTATGGATTATTATTTTGTAAACTCATTTCATAATAGGGGTCGTGCAAAATTATATCTAAAAGACTATAAAGGAGCAATAACAGATTTCACTAAAGCAATAGTGGAAAAACCTAAATTTTCATCTGCATTTTATAACAGAGGAATTTGCAAAATTAAACTTAACCAAAAAACTGATGGCGAATTAGATTTAGCAAAAGCAAAAGAGTTAGGATGTAGAATATAAAAAAAAGAAATAGTGAAAAAAATATGCGGAAATTGTAGAAACCTATTTATATCTGGAATGTTTCAAAGTTGGGAAGGAACAGCAGGTTATTGTTTATTAGTAAAAAACTATGAAAATAATGACCAAACAAAAAACGAAAATGGTATTCCAAAAGCACAAATCGAATCTATAAAACAATTAAATGATTCTTGTGAGAAATTTGAAAGAAAAGAAAATTGAGGAAAATTACTATTGCCAACACCGTATAAAATTAATTACTAGTTATAGCCTACTTACGAAAGTCCTCGCGGACTTTCTATTTGTGATTTATTTGCTAACTTTAGTGCTTAAAACACGCAACTAATCTTATACAACAACGTTGGTTACAATAGCGGAATTAAAAACTAAGTGTGAAAATTGTGCGAATTCTGAACTTTAAAAACAGCGGAACTTTGCGCAAAAAGTATAACGGAAACTGAGTTTAAAAAAGAAATAAAAGCAAAGGAAATGAAAAGAATTTATGTAGTTTATTTCGTACTTATTGCAAGTATCATTCTTATGATATTAAATATTGCTGAATTAGATTTTGACAACCTTAAAAAAGGTCCTTTTACTGGAATTATTTCAAATATACTGCTGATTGCAGCAATGTTGTTAACTATAAGAGATATAAAGAAAAAAGAAAATAACTAATTGGAGTTTAAAAAACGTGAATTGATTACTTCTACTCTATCGAATTCCAAAATTGCGGAATAAAACGTGGAATTGAGTAGCAGAAAACTGAAATATAACTGTAACCAACAATGTATAAATTCAATTGCGGCTGAATTTCCTACGGAAATTCATTG
>NZ_JAYMEM010000033.1:15060-26909 GCF_037029465.1 Mesoflavibacter sp. CH_XMU1404-2
TAACGTTGGCAACAATAAGAGAAAAAAATTGACTGAAAACCATCGAATTTTTAAAACGACAACTTGGATTTTTGATTTAGTCATTTTATTGACAATTTCAATTCATATTATATTATTTGGAATTCTATCTAATTATTCTTTATTAACTAAGATTTCAATATTATTATTGACACTAATTATCTCTTATTTTTTAAGTTATAAGAACTTTTATCAACTTGAATTATATAAAAAGTCTTTCAAATTAAATTATCCGTTACTATTTAAACTGAAGGAAATACCAAATGATGATATTTTGAGAATAGTTTATTGCAAACCAAAATTAAGACAACCAAGTAGTTTGATTTTTTTTTATAAAGAAAATGAGAAGCAACTTAACTTTAGATTTAATATAAAAAAATCAGAGGTGTTAAACATTCTAAATACATATGAACAGTTTAAAATAAAAATAATAAATGATCCAAGATTTTCTGAAAAAGAACAACTTAGAAGTTGAACAATAAATTCAAAATTGATAATCAAATAAAATACTATTGCCAACAATGTATAAATTCAATTGCTACTGAATTTCCTTTCGGAAATTCATTCCAATTTGCTAAATTAGTGCCTAACTTAAAATCCTGCGGATTTTAAGCCGCAACTGAAATTTATACGCCAACGTTAGCGGTAATTTGACCAAAAAAACAGCAGAAGACACTATGGAAATAAAAATGGGAGCGATTGTAATAGGTTCTTTACTTTGGGATTTGACAGAAATCCGAAAAAAATGGCAAAATGAACTATTACTTGAAAAAAAACATCGAGTTAGATTACCGATTCGTTATGGTAGACTTTCAGAGAAGAACCGACAAGGAACTTATACAATGGTTTTTTCTAACAATATAAACGATGAAAAAACAAAAGGGTTTGGTTATGTAATACCTTACAAAAACAATATCACATCGAATGAAGAGTTTGTTAAGCATATAAAATTACTTGCTGACGCAGAAGGTATTTCAGATAATCATATCTGCAAAAATTGGGGAACTGTTTGTATCTCAATTAACCCCTACATTGATAAAATTAAAAAACAAGAATTAACCAAATTATGGAATAATCTTGTTAACGATACAAAAAGTAGTTTAAAAGAAATTGAACAACCTAAAATAGAAAAATTCGGAGAAGAAAGTGAGCTAAAATCAATTGACCACAATTGGAACTTAACAATAGACTTGGATAATCTCTTCAAAAACGAGTTGAGGGATTTTGATTGTTTAATTGCAACATCCAATGCTGTTAAGCTAAATTCTAATAGAGATAATTTATATCCTACTTTTAAGCAAATTGCAAACGCAATTAAGCATAAGAATTATTATCGTTATTTTCTTGAAAATAGACAAAACAATATTAGAACTTTTCAAGATAAGAATATTGCTAAAGTATTAAAACGTAAATATCGGATTTCTTTAAAGGATAAATTAAAAACATTAAAACAAGAAATATCAAACAAAACAGTAAAATAGTATGAAACCAAAACAAATAATTAAAATCATCTTTCTATCATTGATTTTCATCTCAACAAAATCATTTAGCCAGTCAATTGACCAAAAAGCAAAAGCTGGAGCGGACTTCATTTGCGAATGCAGTAAAACAGCACTTTCAGAAAATGGAGTTGATACCGCCAAATTATTGGAAATATATAATTCTTATCAATCTCAAGGAACATTGTTAAGTAAATATAAATCTGACGTAAAAACAATTAGTTCACAAATGAATTCAAATTATTCTGCAATAGAAACAGAAATTTATAAATGCAGAAGTCAATTCAGACAAAAATTCAGCAGTGATTTGAACAACAAAGTATTTTTATCAAAAATGCAAGATATAATTAATAAAAACGCCTACACAAATGGTCCAAAACTAATCAAAGACTTAACCAACTAAATTATGAAAGCAATTAAAATTATATTAGGTATTTTGCTTTCGTTCGGTCTATTAATGGGTGCAATTCCTGCATTTTTTGAAGATTTATCGAACGGAGCTGACGGAGCAGTTTTGTTTGGAGAAGTATTTGGAATAATTCTATTTGGAGCCGTAATATATTATCTGTTTTCAACTGCTTCAAGTTCAACTAAAGAATCCAACGAAGTTCGGAAAAATGAATAAAGATTATTACCATATCTTAAACATTTCCAGCAACTCTACAAAATCAGAAATTGTTAAGGCTTTTAGGGAATTAGCTAAAAAATATCATCCAGATAAAAACCATTCGCCAAACGCATCTGACAAATTTAGAGAAGTTTTTGAAGCATATGAAGTTTTAAAAAATGATGAGAAAAGACAAATTTATGACCATTATTGGAATATTAAATTTAAAAATAAAACTGTAGTAAGTCAAAACGATTTCGAACCTGAATTTAAAGAACAACGTGAATCTGCTAAACAAACCGCAGATAAGTATTCTAAAATGCCGTATGAGGATTTTATAAATTCTGCAATTTTTGAAATAAAATTTGCAGTTAAGAAAACACCAACAATAGGTGCGATAATTTTGCTTTTTTGTTTAGGATTTTTTTTTCTGTTTTTTATGATTATGTTGTTTTCATCAAATATCGAAGGAGGAACAGGTTTATTTGCGGGATTATTTATTTTGCTAATTGCAATCGGAATTTTTGCAGTAGCAATATCAGATTGGAATAAATTAATGGAGGAAAAGAAAAGACAAAAGAACAATAAAAACTACCGCTAACACCGTATATAATTTATTGCTAGTTCTAGCCTACTTACGAAAATCCTCGCGGATTTTCTATTCGGTTTTTATTTGCTAAATTACGTGCTTAACCACGCAACAAACCATATACAAAAACGTTGTGTGTCATTTAATACACGTTAATAATAATATTTATGGAAGAAGATTTTAAATTTGATTTAAGCGTTTTTAGTGTTAGTGAACTAAAAATGCTAATAAATATAAAGTCAAAAAAAGAGTTTAACAATGAAGAAATTTCTTTCTTAAATAAATTCAAAAAAGAACACGAAAGACAAGAAAAAGAATATTATGATAATTCGGAATTAGAACGTAGAGCTAAATTAAAGAAAGGTAATTCAATAACAGATGATAGGATTGACCTAATGGAAAAACATTCTATAAAAACACTTATTTCAGATTTATTAAAATATGAAAACAGAAACAAGTACATATCTGAACAAAAAGGCCTTATAAATAAAAAATTTATAGATAGATTAAAAAAATACTTTCAACTAATAGATAATGGACTTTTAGAATCAAGCGCAGAAGAAATAAAGCAATACAAAGACATATCGGATTTATTTATAAAATCGATTGATAAAAAAGTAATTGAAAATTATAATAAAGGAATTGAAGTTAAGAAGACTTTTTTACCCTTTTTATATCTGAATGAATACGTGTAATAGCACCTAAAAGATAATCTATACCAAATTCAATTGATATATATTCAATTAACTTATCATCCTCTTTTATTTTATGCAAATCATTAATAAATTGAGGAGTAGATTTAATTAATTTATCTATGTCTTTTTTTTTAGCTTTTAAATCTGACATGATTATATTTACGCATAAAAGAACATCGTGCAACTAAATAAAAACATCAAATGAAAACAATTGAATTAATCACATCAGGAAAACAAACAACTGTATTTTTAGATAGAATATGTTTCATAAGAGAAAAAAGCTCAACAGAAACCATTATTAGATTTGGTAATGATCACTCTGTTGTTGCTAAAATCTCTTATAATGAACTTAAAGAAAAGATTAAACAACTTTAGACTTTTCTTTTAAATCAAGTAGACAGTTTTTTAAGACTTCCTCTGAAAAACTATAAGTTTGACCTTTAAGCAACTCAAGGATTTGATTTGTTATTCTTTCTGAATTTTCAACCGACATAAATAACGCCACACAACACAGTATAAAATCAATTGCTAATAATTTCCTATTTGGAAACTTATTGCGTGCTTCTTTTGTATTGCTTATTTTTAAAGTTAATATTAGTCCACGCAACTAACCTTATACAAACACGTTGGTTGCAATAGCGAAATTAAAAACTAAACGTAAAAATCGTGCGAATTCCGAACTTTGAAAACAGCAGAACTTTGCGTAAAAAAGTTTTACGGAAACTGAATTTAAAACTCGAGACCGAAAAGTAACGCTGAATTGAAAATGTAAAACGGAACTGTGCGCTGAAACCAACTCGTGCGGAATTTAAAAAACGTGAATTGATCACTGCTACTCTATCGAATTCCAAAATTGCGGAATCAAAACGTGGAATTGAATAGCAGAACGCAAATCAAAACTCTGAATGAACCTCAAAAAACTGAATTATAACTGCAACCAACAATGTATAAATTCAATTGCGGCTGAATTTCCTACGGAAATTCATTGCAATTTTCTATCTTTCAGCTCAATCGGAAAATCGGTACGATTTTCCGCAACTGAAATTTATACGCTAACGTTAGGCAACATTTGAATGAAAATCGTGAAAAAAATACACTATCTTTTTTTATTAACATTTTTAATCATTTTTAGCTGTG
Organism: Mesoflavibacter sp. CH_XMU1404-2; assembly: GCF_037029465.1. Classification (NCBI taxonomy): domain Bacteria; kingdom Pseudomonadati; phylum Bacteroidota; class Flavobacteriia; order Flavobacteriales; family Flavobacteriaceae; genus Mesoflavibacter; species Mesoflavibacter sp. CH_XMU1404-2. The sequence goes on from NZ_JAYMEM010000033.1 coordinate 19,606, forward strand.
ATAAAAAGTCACAGGAAATTAAAACTGATTTGGAGAAAATGAATTTGAATGGAAATGTAAAATCGTTTAAAACAAACGAATTTAGCCAATTGACAGAATCTCACTACTACTTTAATCGTAGCGGATTTATTTCCCAACTAAATTGGGTTTCAAAAAACTCTTTATGGCATAAAGAAAAATACTACTACTCTGACAATTTAGATTCAATCGTCAGATTTGACAAAAATGATGATTTGCAGTCAAAATCTGTTTTTCATTATAGTAATGGTAATTTGATTAAGACACAATTTTTCAATTCGAACAACGGATTAGAACGAAATTGGAAATACGAATATAATGACCAAGGGAAGATATCTAAAGAAGTTTTGTATTACGAGCCAAATATAGTAATCTCAACTCTAATATATGAATATGACCAATCAAACAGATTAAAAAGCAAAACAGAAATAGACAGTCATAAAACGACCTTTTTTTATAACGATAAAAACCAAAAAATCAGCGAAACGCAATTTTACTTTGATGACAATTCCGAAAGAAAATTTAGTTTTGGCTACGATGAAAATGGGTTTTTGAATAGACAGACTGATATTGAAAATAATGTAAGTTATAACTGGAATTATGAATTGGATAAAAATGGAAATTGGATTTATAAAAGAAAAGCTGGTGTTAGTTTGCAAAATACAGATATTGAGGCTGAAAGAAAAATAGAATACTATGAATAAAAAACGTTGCCTAACAATGTATAACCGCAATTACGGCGGATTCGACTGCGTCCGAATCCACTCGGAATTGCTAACACCAGTTCTTAACCGAAAATTATTAACTTTAATCCCGTAACTGACGGTTATACGAGACCGTTGTAAAACATATGAAAAAAATACGATTATGATTGTAAAAGAAATGCAAACCAAAAGAATTAACCATTCAAAAGAATTTTTTGCTAAACAATACGGAAATTCGGAATTGGAAAAAATCCGAACTGAAACAATGAACTCTTACGAAACGATGAAATATTTTGTGACTTTGGAAAATAAGTTTTATCCAAGTGCGACTGACATTATGAATACTTCTGTAAAAGTTGATTACATAAAAAACAAACATTACGAATCGATGGAGAAAAAAATCGATTTTATGCACATTAGCGCAGTTCTAATGCTGGAAAATTGGTTGCATAATATTCTACCAAAACAAAACGAAAATCCAACTTCGATTGCAAAAAGTATCGGAACTGAAGAAACTGGATGGATGATGGCTCAAAAAATAATGACTGATATGTTTGCGATTTGCGACGATTTGGAAAAAGAATTTGAAAATAAATAGATATGGTAATTTTTATAATAATTTGTGTACTGGTTTATTTCCTTGTAATTAAACCATTTTTAAAAAAAAGAGCGACAGAAAATTTAGCAAGTTTTTTGGCACTTCCTTCCGAAGTACAAAATATGATACATCAAGAAGATGTTTTTGGACTTTCGGAATTACTCGTTGAATTGGAACTGAATAAAAGTTATGGACCTGCGAAGTTAATTTTAGAGGCAATTGATAGTAAAGGCTTCGCATTTTCGAGAAGAGTAGATAAAGTGCGAAACGAAATGCGAATTAAAGCAGGTTTAGGCTCATTAAAACACTTTTGAACTGAAAAGTACTATGCCTAACAACGTATAAAATTAATTGCTTGGTACGAGCCTGCTTACGAAAATCCTCGCGGATTTTCTATTCGGTTTGTATTTGCTAAATTCGTTGCTTAACCACGCAACTAATCTTATACAAAACCGTTGGCAAAAATTTTGAAAAAAATGAAACGAATTTTAATACTTTTCTTTTTAAGTTTTATTTATAATTCTTTTGGACAAACTAGAGAGATTTATCTTAATGATGATTTAAAGAATATATCTGAATCTGAATTTAATGAAAACACCAAAGAACTCACATATAATCTTCAATTTGATTTGGATACTTTAATTGTAAATGTTAAAGTTTTAAGAGTTAAAAAAGGTAAAATATCAAAACAAAAACTTGACTCTATAAAAACCAATTTATCAAAATCATCAGGAAAAGAGTTAAATGAAAGTGACATTATTGTCATTAATTATTTTCCAGGATTAGACAGATGTAATTCAGGAGCTGGAAGTTCTTTTTTACGTGAAAAATATAGTCGCTATTTAAGAAAAATAAATAAGAATGAAAATGTAAGTCAGTTTTTTGTTTATAAAACAATAGAAGGCACTAAAAAATACGGACGAAAATTAGAATGGATTCCTGACATTGGAAATCTTATAGAAAAAATCTTCTTTCCAATACATTATAATTGTGGAAGTTTTGCTTTGATTGACGAAAACGGGAACTACTATTTGACCAAAGGGGAATATGATATTGAAAAAATTATTGATTTAATTAAAGACAAGAAAAAAACTTTTGCCAACAATGTATAACCGCAATTACGGTGGATTCGACTACGTCCGAATCCACTCGGAATTGCTAACGTCAGTGTTAAACCGAAAATTAACGCATATTAACCCGTAACTGACGGTTATACGAGACCGTTGGGCACAATTAAAACCCCTGAATTTAAAACTAAATTATGATAGCACGAGCAGAAAAAGACGGTAACTACATAGAAACTTACGACAGTAAAGGAAAAAGAATTAAACGAGCATATAACAACGGAGACTTATTGGGAAATTCATCTGAAATAGTGGTTGTTCAAGACGGAAACTATATAGAGGTATATGATGCAGACCTAAAAAGAATTTCACGAACCTATAAAAAAATAGACAGGTTTCTTGGAGCTTCTGGAAATACTTTTTCTATCCAAGATGGCAGTTACGCAGAAACATTAGACGAAAAAGGTAAAAGAATAAGTAGAAAATATTCTAAATAAATATGGCAAAATCAAGTATTACAGATATACCAAGAAATGTATCGCTCGGAGAAAAGGACAATTTTGGTATTGAACCTTTTGAAAATGGTCTTACAAAGTTTATTGAAAATACAAATACACCAATAACTATTGCACTTCAAGGAGAATGGGGAAGCGGAAAAACCTCATTAATGAATAGTCTAAAAAAGAACTTGAGCGATAGTGATAACTCAAACTTCCACTCTATTTGGTTAAATACTTGGGAATACGCTTTAATGAAAGATGCTTCATCAACTTTGATAGACATCATTTCAAAATTGATTGATGAAGTTTCAAAAATAGCCAATGTTGATAATCAAAAGAAAAACCAACTACTAAAAAATGTCAAGAAAATAGGTTTTTCGGCTTTAAAAGTAGCAAGTTCACTCAACAGCATTGCAAGTTCTGCAATGGATGAGATTGAAAAGTCTTTAAGCCAAGAACAAGAAGTAACGATTAGTCAGATAAGAGATGAATTGGAAAATATTATCAGCGATTGTTTACAAAAGGACGCAAAAAAGGAAGGTTTTATCTTTTTCATTGATGATTTAGACCGAATTGACCCACCAGTTGCTGTGCAACTTTTAGAATTATTAAAAAATATTTTCACTCTAAAAAACTGTGTTTTTGTTTTAGCCATAGATTATGATGTTGTTATAAAAGGGCTTGAACCAAAATTCGGTAAATTATCAGAGCAGAACGAAAGGGAATTTAGGTCGTTTTTCGACAAAATTATCCAAGTTCCTTTTTCAATGCCAGTAACAAGTTACAAGATTGACACTTTCCTAAAAGAGAGTTTAGTATCTATCAATTATATTAGTGAAACGCATTCCAAAAACGAAGAACTCGTTTCAAAATTTTCGGAGATTTCAAATTTATCAGTCGGAACAAACCCAAGAGCATTAAAAAGACTAATGAATTCGCTTTCACTCATTAGCTGTATAAACTCAACAAAGAATAACAACCAAGAGGACGACCAATTGAATGAGGAATTGGAACTATTGATAAATTATGCTTTGGTAAGTATTCAAATTGCATATCCACCTGTTTATAGATTACTGTCTTTACATTCGGCATTTGACAAATGGAACGAAAATGTTGCTTTGCAAATGAATTTAAAACCGCTTGACCAACAAAGCATTGATAAATTAAACCAATCGGAAGAATTTGACGAAGAATGGGAAAAAGTGTTGTTCCGACTTTGTGAAAACGACCATTATTTAAAGAAACGAGCTTTAAGTATTTCTCGACTTCTAAATGCGCTAAAGGTTTCAATTACCGAAAAAGGAGAAGATGTTGAGGACATTATTGGTTCTGTCATTTCACTTTCGTCTGTAACAAACCTTGAAGCATTTGATACACCAGTTGTAGATTATCACAGAGGTAATTTCTTAAAACATTTAAGACATCTTTTATTACCTCAATTAAAAAAGAACTTACCCGAAATAGCGAACCAAATAAAACCACAAGGAAAAAGAGTACAGTCCAACGCTTTTATAAAATTTACAGACAAAGATTGGGGACATTGGATTAAACTGCATTCACATCCTTTTGAAGGTGGTGTTCGATTGATTATGGTTTCCGATAAATGGGTTGCACCAATCAACAATCATAATACATTGCAAGATGCAATCAAAGAAACTGGATTGGAAAATGAATTTAAACAACTGGAAACAGACTATAATAATTACATTTCCAATTTTCCAGACTTTAAAGCTCTAAAGTTTTATGATGAAATAGCAAATCGAGAAGGTTGCTTTGTACTTCAGTACTATGCTTATTTAACGCTTCCAAATACTTCGTCTTTTTATGATGAAACCAACACCAAAAACATCAGTTTGGTTATTACAGAAATGTATAAGTTTTTAGTTCGTTTAGATGAATTAAAAAGTAAGGTTTGGCAATTCTATAAACCAACTTAATTATGTGTGCAACATTTTCAATAAATGCTGGTACTTACACTCTTAAACATAATTCTCAAAATAGCAAAAACATTATTTTGAATGGAACTACCAATTATGTCATACCAATTTATCAGCGACCATATTCTTGGACTGAAACACAATTAAAAAAATTTATAAACGATATTTTCGTTTCATTTTGGGGATATGAACAAGACAAAGATGCAGAACCTATGTTCATAGGAACTATGCAACTTTCTGAATTAAAAAAAGATAATACGCAACATATTATAGATGGACAACAAAGGATAACCACTTTTCTAATTCTACTTAAAGTCCTTAAATCTAAATATCAGCATATTCAAAGCATACAAAACATTTCACTTGATTGGTTAAGCACAGAAGTCAATAATGGAGAGCAACAAGAAAACTTACAAGAACTTTTAGCACAAAATCAAATTGTAAGCTCTAATGGAAATTCTTTAAATAAATACATCGAAAACGCCAAACTAATAGGAAATCTAATTGATAATCAAACAGATTCGGAACAATTTGAAATTGAAAGATTTATTAAGCATTTGTTTTCAAATGTATATTTTGTAGTTATAGAAACTAAGGCGAGTTTATCAAAAACATTACAAATATTTGATGCAATAAACACCACTGGTTTAGACTTAAATGCTGGAGACATTTTTAAAATTCGTATGTACGAATACTTAAATATGAGTGGTGAGAATAAAAAGGCGTTTAATGACATTAGTGCCTTGTACGAAAAGATAGATTTAAACAACAAAACATTTAAAAGTGAAATAGCCAACATTCAAAGCATTCTACATATCTATCAATTCTTTTTAATTGCTAAATATAATTTGCCCAATGTTTTATACACCTACGGAACCACTACATTTTTTGATAGGTTATTTGAAACTTTATTCAATATAAACCAATGGGAACATTTTAGAAATACTATAAAATCAAACAATCTTGAATTAAAACTTATCGAAATAGACAAAATTATTGATTTGAGATATGAATGGGAAGATAAATGGCGAAATAATACGTATTCCAATGTAGAAAATGCAGGATTACTTCATCTATGGTGGTGGTCAAGATATGGTAGATTTTGGATATTAAACTTTCTAATTCTAAACAGCTTACAAAACGAAAGTGATAAATACATAAAGTTAGAGAAGTTTACAAAACAACTTACAAAGTTGTATTTGATTTATAGTTTGCTTTATCAAAAATCAATCAACGAGATAAATGGCTCATTTACTAATCAACTAACGAAGTTAATAGTCAATGACTCTTACAATTCAGTTATGCAACACATAACCAACAAAATCAATCAGCATTACGACTGGAAAAAGAAAAGATTGACTGAAATCATATCAGGCGACATTTTATACAGCACAAAAGTAAAGAACATACTTTGTCGATTATCAGCATTATTAGAAGAAAACACAAATTCAACAGAACCAACAGACATTAGAAACTTAAAGAAAAATCTGTTTTGGAATGCACTTGACATTGAGCATATACAATCATATAATGATGAGAATTTAGAGGAACGAGATAAAATAAAGTCTGAATGGGGAGAAAACTTAAACTCTTTAGGGAATTTGGTGGTATTGGAACAAAACATTAATCGTTCAATAAATAATGTTACGAGCAAAAAATTTGATGGTTATAAAAAAAGTTCATTAACAATTGTAAATGACAAGCTAACCGAACAGTATTCTGATTGGAATTTAAAAAAGTGTATCGACCGAAAGGACTATGAAGTGAATAAAATAATTAAGTATCTAATGGAATAAATAACTGTGCCCAACACTGTATAAGCGTAATGCGGGTGAAAGTGCTAAAGTTAAAATTTCATACTTTTACCAAACTTATCGGCTAAGTTGAAAGTGTAGGCTTCGTAATCCCGAACTACGCTTATACTTTACCGTTAACTACAATATTGCATCAACCAAAAACGCTCAATTAGTGCTGAGTTTTAGCAACGTAACTTAAAAGATTGAAAACAGAATTTTAGCCTGTTAAGGATCTGAATTTAAAAAACATAAAACGGAACTGAACTCTAAAACTTACTCGTGCGGAATTGAATAAATTGCGGTCGAATTCTGTCGCTCAAAACGGTATGAAACTCAAAAAACGGAAACAGTAAAACAGAATGTTGCGGAAAAATAAAGCGGAAAAAAATAAGTTTTCTCTGTACAATTTCGCCAGCTGAATCACATAAAATAACACAATACTGTAGTTAACAAGGTATATATTCAATTGCTACTGAATTTCCTTTCGGAAATTCATACCAATTTGTTATCTTAGTTGCTTAATGCTGAAAATCCTTCGGATTTTAAGCCGCAACTAAATCTATACCAAACCGTTGGTTACAATAGCGGAATTAAAAACTAAACGTGAAAATTGTTCGAATTCTGAACTTTGAAAACAGCGGAACTTTGCGCAAAAAAACATAACGGAAACTGAATTTAATACTCGAA
>NZ_JAYMEM010000033.1:26919-28907 GCF_037029465.1 Mesoflavibacter sp. CH_XMU1404-2
GCTTCGGATTTTCCTAAGCGGAAAATCCTCGCGAACGCCAAAGGTTTGTACTTTTTAACTAACTTAGTGCCAAAACCAACGCAACTGACGGTTATACGAGACCGTTGGTTACAATGGCGGAATTAAAAACTAAGTGTGAAAATTGTGCGAATTCTGAACTTTGAAAACAGCGGAACTTTGCGCAAAAAAACATAACGGAAACTGAATTTAATACTCGAAACCGAAACGTGAGGCTGAATGGAAATGTAAAACTAAACTGTGCACAGAAATTCACTCGAGCGGAATTTAAAAAAACGTGAATTAATCACTTCTACTCTATCGAATTCCAAAATTGCGGAATCAAAACGTGGAATTGAATAGCAAAACGCAAAACAAAACTCTGAATGAACCAAAAACTGAAATATAACTGTAACCAACATTGTATAAATTCAATTGCGGCTGAATTTCCTACGGAAATTCATTGCAATTTTCTATCTTTCAGTCTTAATCGGAAAATCGTACCGATTTTCCGCAACTGAAATTTATACGCTAACGTTAACTACAATATTGCATCAACCAAAAACGCTCAATTCTTGCTGATTTATAGCAACGTAACTCTAAAAAATTGAAAACAGAATTTTAGCCTGTCATGGATCTGAATTTTAAAACGGTAAACGGAACTGAACTCTTAAATGACTCGTGCGGAATTGAATGAATTGCGGTCGTATTCTGTCGCTCAAAACGGAACTAAAACTAAAAAACTGAAACGGTAAAACGGTAAAACGGTAAAACGGAATATTACGAAAAAAAAGTGGAATAAAAACAAGTTTTCTCTTTACTATTTCGCCAGCTGAATCACATAAATCAACACAATACTGTAGTTAACAAGGTATATATTCAATTGCTACTGAATTTCCTACGGAAATTCATACCAATTTCTTATCTTAGTTGCTTAATGCTGAAAATCCTTCGGATTTTAAGCCGCAACTAAATCTATACCAAACCGTTGTAAGCAATTAAAAGAAAAACCGTGAGAAATAGAATATTACTGATAATTATAATGGTTTTGACTTTCAATTCTTGCGGAATTTTTAAGACTCATCATAAAGATAAACTGATTGATTTTGAGAACAATTCGTTAACTAACGAACAACTAAAACTAAATGGATATTATTATACGGAATTGGAATTTGAATATGGAGAAAATCCACCACCCTTCATTGATAATTATATAGAAAATACTGGAAATAATAAAATAAAATATCTGTCAGTATTTTTTATTTATGAAGATGGTTTTGTTATCAATATTGGCGGAATTAACGGACTTTCACATTTTTATTGTGCGGAAAAAGAAAACTATGAAAACACATATGAGAGTGCACACAAAACGATTGAATTAATGCTTGAATCCCAATATTCAACTGACAAAAGGACAAAAAGAATTTGCGGATTTAAACCTAATGAAATTGGAAATAAAGGTTTGGCTCAAATTGAACAGGACAGTATAAAAATACAACTTTATCGAATTGAAATGCAAAACCCAACAAAGGACTCTTTCAATTCAGCTTACTTATACGAAATAAATGGAACGATTGAATCTGACACAAGTTTTGTGATAAAAAGTGAAAAGGAATTCAGAACTAACAAAATCACAGTTGAAAACCAAATATTTAGATTTAGACAAACAGACCAAAAACCGAATATTGAAAATTATTTCAAACAAAATATTAACCGATTTAAATAACTGCTTACAACAATGGCTATAAGTAATTGCTTGTTCTCGCCTACTTCTGAAAATCCTCGCGGATTTTCAGTTTGGTGTGTACTTGCAAAGTTAAGCGCTAAACCACGCAACTACTCATAGCCCAAACCGTTGGTTGCAATAGCCGAATTAAAAACTAAGCGTGAAAATCGTGCGAATTCTGAACTTTGAAAATAGCGGAACTTTGCGCAAAAAAACATAACGGAAACTGAATTTAATACTCGAAACCGAAACGTGACGCTGAATT
>NZ_JAYMEM010000033.1:28917-29122 GCF_037029465.1 Mesoflavibacter sp. CH_XMU1404-2
AAAAACGGAACTGTGCGCGGAAACCAACTCGAGCGGAATTAAAAAAAACGTGAATTAATAACTTCTACTCTACCGAATTCCAAAATTGCGGAATCAAAATGTGGAATTAAATATCAAAACGCAAAACAAAACGCTGAATGAACCTCAAAAAACTGAATTATAACTGCAACCAACAATGTATAAATTCAATTGCGGCTGAATTTCC
>NZ_JAYMEM010000033.1:29132-29317 GCF_037029465.1 Mesoflavibacter sp. CH_XMU1404-2
TAAAACTCTGAATGAATCTCAGAAAACTGAAATATAACTGCAACCAACAATGTATAAATTCAATTGCGACTGAATTTCCTACGGAAATTCATTGCAATTTTCTATCTTTCAGACTCAATCGGAAAATCGTACCGATTTTCCGCAACTGAAATTTATACGCTAACGTTAGCTTTAATGCTGGAGCA
>NZ_JAYMEM010000033.1:29327-50988 GCF_037029465.1 Mesoflavibacter sp. CH_XMU1404-2
ACAAACGTTGTGCACAAGCTGAAAAAAATACCGAATGGAAAAATATTATTTAATCGAACAACCACCATTAGCCGAAAAATACACCTTTTTGGTTGACGATATTTCCGATAAAGTGAATTACGGACGAGCAACCGATATTGACAAAATAAACTACAATCGGAAAATTATGGGCGAAAAGTTTGACATTGACGTAAAAGTTGGACTTTTATTGGCAGAAAGTAAAGGAAGTACTTTCGTGTTTGATTTGGGGCAATTTATTTGTGTTTTAGAATTACGAGCTGACCAAAAAGAAGGAAAAATGACTTTTTTTGACTGTGTTATTGATATGCCAAAAAACGATATTAATAAAATGCTCGTAGATGCCTATTCACAAAATATAGCTAACGAATGGTTTAAAGTTCAAGAGAGATTGTTAGCCAATTTATCGCCAGAAACTGATATAGTAAGATTACATAAACCAGAATTTTAAAAAATAGTAATTGGAATCAAAATCTATAGAACAATTAGAGAACGATTATTGGAAAGATGAAATTGAGTTTCCATCTAATCTTGTAATTAATTGCCATAAATACAGAAAAATTCCAATCAAGGAATTAACAATTGAGCAGTTAAGGCTTTTGATTTCACAAAAAATCGGAATTGAATATCTGACCGAACTTGCAATCAAAAAGCTGGAACTGAATATTTTGGCGGAAGGCGACCTTTATGAGGGCGATTTGTTACAGGCAGTGTTAAGCTTGCCGACTGAATTTTGGAATGAAAAACAAACTGAATTTCTGACTCTACAAAATTTGGTGGAACAGAATTCTGAACTGATAAAAACTGAACTCGGGGAAAAGAAATTTGACCGAATAAATGAAAAAATAAAAGCCAGTGCACAACAACGGCTATAGTTCATTACGGCTGAAATTCCTAATCGGAATTTCGAGCCTTTTTGCTAAATTTATGGTTACGGCGGAATGATACTCGCGTACCATTCCGTAACGAAACCATAGCCAAAACCGTTGTGGTTAATTTTCTAGCTAAACAGCCAACAATTTTACTAACTCTAGAACGATTTTGTACTTATGAAAAAAATTAAACTGAAAAACTTAATCAAATTTGGAATTCTACTATTTGGAATCTCTTTTTTCTTCAATTCTTGTGAAGAAGATGACATTATAGACTTTGAAGAACATGGTATCATTACTGAAAGTCCAAAATCAAATATAACATACAATCAATTTCAGTCCTTATTTAATAATGCTAGATATAGTGATAAATCAAGTTTTAGTTTAGATAAATTTAAATTTGGAAGTAATTGTAGCGTCTTTGACAGAAATGACTCAGAATCTATTATAAATTACATTGATACAACTAATATCGTTGCTTTTCAATACAATAATATTTCTACATTTACATTTAAAGCAGAAACCACTATAGATAGTACAAATACTTTTGTTAATCTTATTATTAGCCAAACCAATGATGGTACAAATACTAAATTAATAAAATACGTCGCTGATACTAATTGGTTAATTGACAACGAATTAGATTACTCTGGTGAGGTTTATGAGATTGACGAATTTGGTGAAACTATAGTAACTTATAATTCATCTCAAAATGACACAGCAAACAGAACTTTTACAGATTGCGCCTTTAATGTTAGTACTGTAAGTGTAAATTGCACTGGTACTCATGCTGATGGTAGTCCTTCAAACCATTCTAACTCTGCAGATTGTAATTGTGATGCTCCTGGAAGTAGTTGCTCTCCTCCTTACACATATAATTCTGTGAATTTAATTTGTATTACTTATGACACAGGAAGCGGAAGCTCCTCTGATGACTCTACAAATACTGGAGGTGGTTATTATGAAACCGACCCAAATCAAAATCCTGATGGCACTTATAACCTACCTGATAATATTACTCCAACTGAACCTATACTTAACATAACTTCTGACACTGCTGTTTTAAACACTTTAAATCAAAATCTTAATTTAAGTAGTGATAACTTTAATTACTTAAATAATAATAGTAAAATAGCTAGAGCATTCTTTAACTATTTTGAGAATAATGATTATAATAACATTACGGCTATTAACAGTTTCTATAAAATTTTAGAAATATTTAAAGGTAATACAGATTCAACATTATTATCATCCATGTTTGAACATAAAAGTTACTTGATAATTTTTGGTGAATATTTAAACTTAGCTAATTTCAGCCTTTTTTCAGAATACAGTCTCGCTTTTAATGAAGTTGCTAACAATTCCATTTTAGACATTACAGACTTGCAACTTATTTCTTCAAAAATTGATAATATTTATAACATCACAAAACTATACAATTTAAATGTTATTAATGAGTTATCCGATATCAGTATCTCACATCAAAATCAAATTGCCAGCAACTCTGCTTTTATAGCATTTCTTCCTCATGTAAAATCAATAGTTGGAGACCATTGGCCTCAAACAGCAGAACAATGGTCCGCTATTGCTACTATAATGGGACAGTTTTTGTTAGAAATTGGACTTGCTGTTATACCTGGTAGCGACCTTATTGATGTGGTTAATGGTATAGATGAAGGTGACTACGTTGCAGTAACACTAGGTATCGTTGGCTTAGTTGTTGATGCTTTTGGTGGTGTTATTATAAAAGCAATTGGTAAAATTGGTAAGATTGCCTACAAAACTTTTAAAATATTTAAAATTGTTTTTAAATATCTTGATATTGTTGTCGATGCTATTACTTTAGGTTACAAAACAGATTTAATTAATGGTGTTGTAAAAATCTCTAATACTGTTGGTACTAAAATCGCAGAAATTCAAGACAATATTATTAAATTTGTAACAAACTCTGCAAAAAGCCTTATAAAGGTCGGTGACTTAAAACTTTTAGATAATTTAATTCCAAACTCAAATGGGTATATTGGAAAATTAGAAATTGATAATAAAGCTCTTAAAATTAAACCCGAAAATAGTGACTATGCTGATGATATTGCAGATATTGTGCAAAATGGGGATAATGGAGGAATTGGTATAGATCCTGGTAAAAAAACAGAAAATCTAATGGAAGATTTATTAGCACAAGATGGTTATTTACCTCCTAACCAAAGTTCTTTTTACCCGAATGATTTCAATGTTCAATTACCTGGTGGGAAAGGTTTTGATAATGTTCTTATTAAAAGAGATAATAACGGTAATATTACCGATGTTATTATTAATGAAAGTAAACAGGTCTCTAGTAGTGGTAGTATTTCTTTGAGTAATGGTATTGTGGGTACGCAAGGTTCATCATGTAATGGTTGTACACAAATGTCAACAGATTGGATTGACGATGTGTTGGTTAGAATGGATTTACAAGGTGGTGATTTAGCCGATTTAGCAAGTGAAATTAATAATTTTATTACCGTTGATGGTGGTACTGTGACGCAATTGGTTTCTGGTGTCAACAAAACTACTGGTGAACTTGTAATTGTCAATATTACTGGATTTTAAACCTTGAAAACAAAAAATTTATGATTACTTTAAAAGAAGCATTCATTAAGGCTAATGAAAGACAAATTAAATATTTAGATGCTATTCAAAACAAACCAAAGCATAATATTTTTAGGATAGCATCATCTTTAAGAGCTGACCATGTATCAAAATTTTTATATTATTACTTTGAAGAAAATAATATTGTAAAAGCAAAACAATCTATTTATTCTGGACAAAAGCTTTTGGAATTCATGAATAAATTAGATAACAACAAATATTTTCCAATTCAATTAAACAAACTATTTTTTTTATGCTCAGATAGTGAAGAGGTTACTAACAATTTTAAAAATTTTGATATTGAATCTATTTCAAATTTGGATTATAGACTTGAAGCTGGACACACTTTAGGATTTGTTGTACAACAAATCCTAAAGTGTGATAATGAAAAGGCTCTTTACTATCTTAACATTTATGAAGACAATTATAAAAACCATTCTCTAAAAGAATACGATGTTGAGATTTTAAAAGCAATTATAGACAAAGACAAAGACAGAATCCAGGAACTGTTAAAAGTCTATTTACTTCCAAAAAATCACGATAAATCACCAGAAAAGGGAATGCTAAGTCATGGTTTACTGTCATATGAAGCAACTGTCTTTGCGAAAATAGCTTGGATAAAAGGTATTGAGGTAAAAATAGACCATCCACTCTTGCCAATGGAACTTTTACCAATAAAACCTAATGAAAACTACTTAATTGAATATGATTTTTTAAAACCAGATTATAAACCGAAAGAAATAACAAATCCTCAACCTGAAGAAAAACTAGGCTTTTTTAAGAGAATATTTAAAAAAACTAACCACAACAATATATAACCGCAATTACGGCGGATTCGACTACGTCCGAATCCACTCGGAATTGCTAACGTCGGTTCTTAACCGAAAATCATTAACTTTAATCCCGTAACTGACGGTTATACGAGACCGTTAGCGGTCAGTGTAAAAAATTTCAAAATCCTAAAATTTGTTAAAACAAAATATATCGCTTGCAATTTAATCTTCAAAGATATACTTTTACACTTAAATATTTATCATTCACTTTAAATTAAATCACTATGAAGTACAATCAATTAGGAAATTCAGGAATTTTAGTTTCAGAACTTTGTATGGGAACGATGAGTTTTGGTAGCAGTGGCTACTGGAGTGTGGTAGGTTCTCTAGGCTATGAAGATAGCAAGCGATTAGTGGACATCGCCATAGACTCTGGCATTAATTACTTCGATTCTGCTGATGTTTATTCTCACGGCCAATCGGAAGATATTTTAGGAAAAGCAGTGAAAGACAAAAGAAAGGATGTCATCATTGCTACCAAAGTCCGCGGTAGAATGAGTAAAGAAATTAATGATGTGGGCCTTTCCAGAAAACACATTATCGAGAGTTGTCACAACAGTTTAAAACGATTGGGTACCGACTATATCGACCATTATGTACTTCATAGTTACGATCCAATTACTCCTTTTGAAGAAACCATTTCAACCCTTGATGACCTCGTTTCACAAGGAAAAATTAGATATTATGGGGTAAGTAACTTCCCGGCTTGGCAGCTAATGAAGTTTATCAACACCGCTGAAAAAAATCATTGGGAAAAACCCGTCTCATTGCAAGCCATTTATTCACTTATATCCAGAGATGTAGAATATGAATTGATACCGCTTTGCTTGGATCAAAAACTAGCCTTTACCCCTTGGTCGCCACTTGGAGGCGGATTTTTAACCGGTAAATACAGAAAAGACAAGCCAATGCCGGAAGGAGCAAGAAGAACCAATGAAGAGCAGAATTTTATTCAAATCGATCCGGAAAAAGGCTATGCTATTGTTGATGAGTTGGAAAAAATTGCCAACAAACACAAGGCTTCTATAGCACAAGCAGCCCTAAATTATCTTTTGAGAAAACCCGGAGTAACTTCCGTACTTATTGGAGCTACCAAGCCTCACCAGTTGGAAGACAACATCAAAACTACTACCTGGGAAATGGATGCAGAAGATGTTAAAATCCTGGATGAGCTAACAGCATTAAACCCTATTTATCCTTATTGGATGTTGCAGTTTACAGCTATGGATAGAGCCAATGGAGATTTCTTTTTATAAAATTTAAAAACCAAACAGAATGAATACGATAAATTTTAAAACATACATTTTATTGCTTTTTACACTCCTTTTTAGTGTAGAAACTCTGACTGCCCAAAACAGCAAAGAAAATGTAAAAAGCAAGGTTAAAACTGAAGAAATTACCTATAAAGATGGCGAGGTTACACTCAATGGCGTTGTTTATTATCCTGCAAAGCAAAAGGGAAAACAACCTGCCATTTTAGTAGTGCCCGAATGGTGGGGGCTGAACGACTATGTGAAAAATCGTGCTAAAATGTTGGCAGAGTTAGGCTATGTAGCTATGGCGGTGGATATGTACGGTAATGGATTGGTCGTAGAAAACCCTGCCGATGCCCAGGCCAATGCCGGAAGGTTTTATGGGGATCCTAACCTGATAAAAAGTCGGATGCAGGCGGCTTATGATGCTGTAGTTCAACTACAACAGGTGGACGCTTCAAAAGTAAGTGCCATAGGTTATTGCTTTGGCGGAACGGTTTCGCTTTTTGCTGCCAGCTTAGGGGTACCATTAGAAACTGTGGTTAGTTTTCACGGTGGACTAAGCGGCTTTCAAGCTAGTCCTGCAATGAAAAACACCAAAGTATTGGTTTGCCACGGTGAAAGTGATTCGTTTGTGCCGCAAGCTGATGTGGATAATTTTCATCAACAAATGAAAGACAACAACATTACCTACCAGTTTAAGTCTTATGCTGATGCCACACACGCTTTTACCAATAAAGCATCTACAGCTACCGGGGAAAAATTCAACCTTCCCATTTCCTACAATGAAGCTGCCGACAAAGCTTCTTGGAAGGATATGAAAGCCTTTTTCAAAACTTATTTTCCAACTAAAAAGTAATTAAAATGGAAGCGAGCTTATTTGAACTTGAGGCAAAAAAACTCAACGGAGAAACCATTTCTTTGAAAGAGTTTGAAGGTAAAACCATAGTGGTGGTAAATACTGCTAGCAAGTGCGGACTTACCCCACAATATGAGGGATTGGAAAATTTGTATAAAATATACAAAGACAAGGGGTTGGTTATTTTGGGATTTCCTTGCAACCAATTCGGAAAGCAGGAACAAGGCACAGCCAATGAGATTAGTGAATTTTGCGAAATTAATTACGGGGTAAGTTTTCCTATGTTCGACAAGGTAGAAGTCAATGGGCCCAATGCTCACCCCGTTTTTAAGTATTTAAAATCCAAACTTGGAGGCATTTTAGGTAGCAACATCAAATGGAATTTTACCAAATTTGTCATTGATAAAAACGGAAAGCCGGTCAAACGATTTGCTCCTACCACCAAGCCGGAGAAAATGGAAAGTTACCTGCGAAAAATTCTTTAAAAATGAAAAATTCTGCTGAATTAGAAATTGAAAATCAGTATTGTTTTCCGATATACGCAGCATCTAGAGTGGTAACCAAACTTTATACGCCCCTGCTCAACGAGTTGGGGCTTACTTACCCTCAATATTTAACGATGTTGGTGCTCTGGCAATACCAAAACCTGACGGTAAATGATATTGGCAGTAAACTAATGCTGGAGTCCAACACCCTGACTCCCTTGCTTAAAAGGTTGGAAAGTCAAGGTTTTATTTCAAGGAAACGCTCTAGTAGTGACGAACGTGTAGTGGAGATAAGCCTTACAGAAAAAGGAATAAATTTAAAAAAGAAGGCGAGTTACATACCTGAAAAATTATCTTGCTCCATTAGTCATTCAGGGATAAGTCAAGAAGAAATGGACCAGATGAAACATACCTTGCAAAAGCTAATTGCCTTAACTAAAGAGCATCATTGTAAATAATTTTAAACAAAGTATAACCAAAAAATAATTGAATATGCAAAATTTTAAAAATCACGTCCGTTACAATCCACTTCATCATTTTATTCTATCTCCGCTCACACTTGTTGGGGTGATATTGAGTATTGTATTGCTATTCTCTGACCACAGTCTGACTGAAAAAATCTTTTTTCTGATTTTAGCTTTAAGTGTTTTTCTCGCTTCTTTAATAGCTAGATTGTATGCCACAAAAAATCAAGACAGAACCATAAGAGCAGAACTACGATTACGCTATTATATTTTGACAGGCAACAGATTAGAAGAATTAGAAGATAAATTAACTATGGCACAACTGGTTGCCACTAGATTTGCATCAGATGAAGAATTAGCAGCATTGATAGAGCGAGCAGCCAAAGAAAACCTTAGTCCAAAAGCCATAAAAGAAAGCATAAAAAATTGGACTGCAGATGAAAATAGAGTTTAAACATTTTAAAACAAAAAATTATGAGCAAAAAAAGAAAAATTACAGGTTGGGTAATGGCAGGATTGCTTACCGCTTTATTAGTAATGAGTGCCAGCCAAAAGCTAATAGGTAACCCCGAAATGGTTGAAAATTTCGGTAAATGGGGCTTGGGCTCAATGATAACCATCATAGCTTTGGGCGAATTGGTAAGTGTATTGTTGTTTTTGATACCTCGCACTGCTGTTTTAGGGGTATTGTTATTGAGTGCTTATTTTGGAGGTGCCATATTGGTACATATGGCCAATGACGAGCCTTACGTTTTTCAATCCATCGTTCTGTTGTTTATTTGGGTAACTGCTTGGTTAAGAACCCCTGAAATGTTTACAAGACTAATCAGTGGAAATCCTTCTTAATCAAATCCAGTATTAGAACAGTCAACTTAAAATGGATAGAAAACAATTTATATTAGCAACATTAGGACTAACAATTGTGAATACCTTAAGCAGCTTTAGAAAATATACGGATGAACTTCCTGTTCAAGGAAAAAAGATGCCTGTTTTATTTACTTCGCATGGCAATCCTATGGATATTCCGCTTTCAAGAGAAGAACGCACCTTTTGGAATACCTTATTTCAATTGGGAAAGGAATTGAAAAAAAATTATGAAGTAAAAGCTGCTTTGGTGGTTTCGGCTCACTGGTGTACCAGAGGAACTTTTGTTAACGTATCGCCTGAACAGCAACAGATTTTCGATTACTATGGGTTTCCTAAAGAATATTATGATGTATTTTACAAAGCTAAAGGCTCCCCTGAAATTGCAAAAGAAGTAAAACGCATTATCCCATCGGTTAGCGAAACTACCGACTGGGGTCTCGACCACGGAGCTTGGCCTATGCTTATGCACTTGTTTCCTGAAGCGGACGTGCCTGTATTTCAATTAAGCATCGACTATTATGCAAAACCTGAATATCATTACGAGTTAGGAAAACAATTAAAATCACTTCGTGAAAAAGGAGTACTCATCATTGGCAGCGGTGCATTAATTCACAATCTCCCACTTGCTATGAAAAAAATGCAAAGCAATGATAGTTCGCCCTATGGTTGGGAGATGGAATATGATAACTGGGTTAAGGAACAAATAGATAAAAGAAATATCTCTAACATTATTAATTATCAAAACAGTCATAAATTAGGCAAACTGGCAGCTCCTACGCCCGACCATTTTGTGCCTGTATTATATAGTTTAGGGTTGATGGATTCCAAAGATGAAATACATTACTTTTTTGAATCAGAGTCTTCCCTTCCCGCTTTTGGGGAAAGGAGTTTTATCATCAAACAATAATGACAGTATCCTGTTATTGGTACTTACTATTAATCGTTTTGATTTTCACTTCATTTAGCGTCAGTTTCAATCAAGGAAAAATACAATTAACAAAATATGAAAAATCAATCCCTAAAAATATGATAAACGAAAACACCTTTGAACTTCCCTTACGAAATGGGATTAAACCCAAAACTACACCAAGCAACCCACATATGCAGCTGAATCAACAGCCCGAAGACCGTAAACTCGTTGATTCACTAATGGATTGGGCATTCTCGCTTCCTGAAATCAACAAAGAGTTCAGCAAAATATCTGTTCCCGGAGCCCAAGCTATGTGTCTCTCTTCCGACAAAATGTGCAATGATTGTCACGCCTTTATGATTGGAAATGAGTTTGCTCACTTTCATCCAGTGCCCGATGGCAGTATGCACTTAGGTCTAACATTAAAAGATGCTGAATATGTCATAAGCCGAGGTTGGGGTGAGTTACACCCAGTTGCCAAAATGGGCTATCTTACTCATAATTTTATTATGGTGTATGCCCCTCGAAATGAAGAAGAAAAAGAAATCATTAAAAAAATTATCTTGCGGTCTTATTTATTTGCAACCGGCAAATTAAATGACAAATAAAGCCATAAAATATGCAAAAAGAATTTATTGAGTTATTAAAAAAAGGCATTGAAGAATTGATGCCTGCTAATCAACTATTAGGTATAAAAATTTTGGAAGTGAAGTCGGGTTATGCACATCTTCACGTTCCTTTTAAAAACGAATTCATTGGAGATTTCATTCAAGAGCGTTGGCACGGAGGGTTTTTAGCTGCTATTGCAGATACAGCAGGTGGCACTGCAGCTGCTACTACGCTGCAATCTCCCAAAGACAAACTCAATACCATTGATATGCGCATAGACTATCTACACGCTGCAACCTCCAGCGATATAGAAGCTAAAGCCCAAGTGATTAAAGATGGGAAAACCATCGTTAAAGTGGATATTCAACTTTTTCAAGACCACCAAGAAAATCCCGTAGTAGTTGCCCGTTGTGTTTTTAGCAAATTAATAAAAGAAAATAGTGATAAGCTTTCTGGAAAAGATTAGATGTGTTGGCTTTTTCAAGAATTTAAATGAATCAAATTTTTCTATCTAAAAAAGATGAACAAGTTTTTTCGAAAATTAAAAAAAGTGATGATTGTATTTATTGTAATAGTTTCCATTTTAATTCTTGCTCTTTGGCTTTTTATGCAACAAGATAAATTTGGGGCTTCTCCAACCAAAGATGACAGGCAAAAATATGAACAACTCTCTAATTATAAGGATGGTAAATTTCAAAATATCAGTCCAACACCGATGCTTACCCCTAATTATTCTTGGACACAAGTGATAAAAGAGCAACTATTTGAAAAACCTTCTAACCCTATTCCTGATAAAACATTACCTACCATTAAAACCGATTTGAAAAGTTTAGCAATTGAGGAAAATGTTCTTGTTTGGTTCGGTCATTCCAGTTATTTTATGCAACTCGACCAAAAAACCTATTTGGTAGATCCTGTATTCAGCGGCAATGCATCTCCCGTTCCCGGTACCAACAAAGCCTTTGCGGGAACGGATATTTATCAAGCAGAAGATTTTCCCAAAATCGATTACCTTATCATTACCCACGACCATTATGACCATTTAGATTACCCCACTATAATCCATCTAAAAGAAAAGGCAGAAAAGTTTATAGTTGGTTTAGGGGTAGGTAATCATCTTAAAAAGTGGGGCGTTCCCGAAGATAAAATCATCGAATTAAATTGGTACGAAAGCACACAACAAGGCACCGACCTAAGCATTCATTGCGAGCCTGCTCGGCATTTTTCGGGCAGAGGATTTTCCCGCAACAATACCCTTTGGGCATCCTTTTTAATTAAATCACCATCGATGACTATTTATGTAGGTGGAGATAGTGGTTACGATAGTCATTTTGCAGCCATTGGGAAGAAATATGCAACAATTGATTTTGCTATTTTAGATAACGGTCAGTACAATGCTGCTTGGCGAGCGGTTCACAATTTTCCGGAAGACGTTATACAAGCTGCCAAAGATTTAAAAGCCAAGCGCATATTGCCTGCACACTCTTCTAAATTTAAAATGGCCAATCACAATTGGGACGACCCTTTAGAAACCCTAACACAGCTTAATAAAACAGAAAACCTAAACATTGCAACCCCAAAAATTGGCGAAGTGGTTTACCTAAAAGATACCACCCAAGTATTTGATTTTTGGTGGAAATAAAAGACCTAAATTACTTTTGATAAACACCGAACCGCTAACAGCGTATATAACTTATGGCGGGGAAAGTGGTAAATTCAAGTTTTTTGCTTTTAAGTAAGTTTGGTGCAAGCCGACAAGAAAGCACTTCGAAAACCGCCACAAGTCATATACGCAAACCGTTGGCACAAATTAAAAAATGAACATAGAATCATTCAAAAATAAGTACAAAAACCAAAAGAAACTGATTGATCAAAAATCAGCTGAATTGACAACACCAATTAAAGAAATAAACGAGTTATTTGAACAGTTCGGTGGATTTTCGTTCGAAAAAGGGATTTTTAGAATTCATAATTTCGAAACCTCAAAAAAATGGACTGAAATAATATGCGAGACTTTCCCAAAATACACGAATCGGATTATAGTTTTTGGGTTTGACTGGATTGGTAGACAATATGCAAAAGATATTAATGAAAATTTCACCTATTTATTTGATATCGCAACTGGAGAAGATTTTATTCTGGAACAACATATTTCGGAATTTTTTAATGTTGACCTAATTGAATATGCAGACGAAACATTAGATATAACTGGTTTTAAAAGCTGGAACTCTAAAAATATTGAATTAAAATTTAATGAAGTTGTTGCCTATAAAGTTCCTTTATGGTTAGGTGGAAAGGACGATCCTAGCAATTATGAAATATTTGATGCAGAAGTAAATTGGGAAATAAATCGACAACTAATGAATAAATAACTTGTGCCAACAATGTATAAATTCAATTGCGGCTGAATTTCCTACGGAAATTCATACCAATTTTCTATCTTTCAGCTTCAACGGAAAATCGTTCCGATTTTCCGCAACTGAAATTTATACGCTAACGTTGTGCATAATATTGACAAACAAAACGCTGAATGAAAAAAAATATACTTTTAATTGGATTATTTCTTCTAATCGGACTTAAAATCAATGCGCAGGAATTGACTTGCGAAGACTTTAAAGAAGGAACCTTTAATACAACTGTTCTGGAACCAGTTAAACTTGATTGGAAAATAGTTCGGAAAGGGAATGAACAAACCGAAACAATTAAAGAAATACCAGAAGAATACAAAGATTTGGGTTATCCGACTGACCCTCACTATGTGAAAATCGAATGGATTGACGATTGCTCATATCGAGCAAAATATGACGACTCGAAATCTGAACTGACTGAAAGTCAAAAATTCATAAATAGCGTTGGAGGAATAACAACCGAATTAATAAAAATTGAGGGAAATTGTTTCTACTATAAATCCACTTTAAAAGTTGGAGAAGAAGAGCAAATTATGGAAGGAAAAATGTGTAAAGAATAAAAAATACTATGCACAACACCGGCTATAGTTCATTGCTTCTGACTTTCCTCTCGGAAAGTCCTCGCAAATTTGCTATCTTCGGTTTACGGCGGAAAATCCTTGCGGATTTTCACGCAACGAAACCATAGCCAAACACGTTAGCTTTAATGCTGGAGCAAGTTTTGCGGTTTGAAAAAAAGCCTGGTTTATTTTTCGATTTTTTTTTAGAATTTTAAGGTAGCTAAATCAGAAAAACTGTGTGCGGAATTTCAAAATTTTCGGAATTATCACTCAAACGTGAAATGAAAAATAATAGCGGAATTACTCACTCAAACTCTGAATTGAATTACGGTTGACTTTTTAGCTTGTTTGCGCAATCGGAACTGGAATAATAACGCTGGAATTACTCACTAAAACCTGAATTAAAAAACGGTCGGAATTTGAGCTAGTTTGCGGAATGAATTAAACGTAGAAATTAAAGAAACCTGAATAAAAAGCTGACCGAAAAAACAAAAAACGGAATGAATTATAAAAGCACTAAAAGCTAACAACGGCTATAATTCATTACGGCGGAATTTCCTCTCGGAAATTCCATTCTTTTTTGCTATCTTTCGGTCAACTTCGGAATGACACTCGCGTGCCATTCCGTAACGAAACCATAGCCAAAACCGTTGTAAAACATATGAAAAAAATCCTGCAAATAGCAATAATCGGAATTTTAATTCACTCTTGTTCAGCTACTAAAACTGGTAAAGATGGGACAAGATACTTCGATGAAAATAATGTGGAAATTAGCAAATCAAAGTTCCATAAAATCCGTTCAACAAATAAATTATTAGATATTCCCGGCGATTCTACAAATCATAAAAAATTGACTTTAAGAGAAAAACGTGGAAAAATAACAAACAGAGCTTTACTGGAAACGTTACTTGAGAAAGAAATAAATCAAGAATTAGATTCTACAAAACCAATAGTTATAATTTATTATCCAGGAAAAGACCCTTGTAATTCAAGTGGTTCAGCTACAAAAGAATCAAGGAGAAATTGGTTCGGACAATTAGAAGATGGAATCAATCAAGTTGCACAAACTAAACCAATTTATATTTATAAAGATAATGATGGCTTAAAAAAATACGATGGAATTTTGACTTGGCACAAAGACCCAGAAGGAACTGTTGAAAGACTATTTTTTGAACATCATTATCCTTGTAGCAGTTTTGTGGTTATTTCTAAAAATGGTGATTATATAAGCTACTTTGGAGAATTTGGAAAAGAATATGTTTGGGAAGCAACTCAAATAATGAATAAATAAATACGTTTTACAACAATGGCTATAAGTAATTGCTTGTTCTCGCCTACTTCTGAAAATCCTCGCGGATTTTCAGCTTGTTGCGTACTTGCAAAATTAAGTGTTAAACCACGCAACTACTCATAGCCGAGACCGTTGTGCAACATTTGAAAAATGACGCTAATTTTAGAAAATACAAACCAAGTTGAATCTCACACAAATCTTTATGAGATAATTGAACCATTTGAAAAGGAGTTTTCAGAATTAAATTGGTTATTAACAAATCAAGATTATCAAATTTTTGATTATGAAGACAAAGGAGAAATTGAAAAACTGGATTTTGAATCGGACAAAATAACTTTTAGCGGAACTGAACTCTTGAAAATCATCAAGAATCGTAAAATTGATTTTATTTGGTGTGTATTCTGCGGATTTAAAAATGACATTCCGAACTTAAAAAAATCGGAATTACCATATGCGGATTTAAACTCTGATATCTGGAATAAACCAAATGAATTTCTAAACAAACAAAGCGAAATTGAAATTATAAGTTTTGACGGAACAGCAACAATTTTTAAAACAAAAAACAAGGAAATTGAGAATAAGTTTCGCAAAAAATTTACAGATGCGATTGAATTAAAAAAAACGTTGCACAACAATGTATAACCGCAATTACGGCGGATTCGACTACGTCCGAATCCACTCGGAATTGCTAACGTCTGTGCTAAACCGAAAATAATCGCTAATTTAACCCGTAACTGACGGTTATACGAGACCGTTGTAAATAATTATAAAAAAGAATGGTACTAAAAAAAATAAACCCTTTTTCACGATTCAATATTGAGCAATCAGATTATCTAGAAAAACCATTAGATGAATACAAAACTGTGCAATTACGAATTCGAGCATTAATCTTCTTATTAGATTATGGACTTTTTACTTTATTAATTTATGGAACATATCAATTTATAAACCTATTTATTAGTGATGTTCCAGATAGTATTTTATATACTTTAATTGGTTTCTATTCAATAATATTTATTACAATTGAAAATTATTTTGATGGTACAATTTTTAAAATTTTATTCAATTTAAGAACTATTTCTACAAAAGGTAAAAAACTGAAAATTCAGATTTATATATTTAAGTACATATTACGACCAATTGCTCTAGCTTTAGTAGTTATTTATCTTTTTCCAGTTTCTACAATTATTGTTTATATAATTTATTATGTTACTGGCTTGATAGACATATTTTGGGATTTTTTAGATGGTAAAATGGGAGGAGTGTGGTATGATAAATATATTAATCAAATGGTAATTAAAATGCCTGCCAAAAATGGATAATAAATTAAGAAGGAAACCATTCTCATTTTTTAAACGGATTGCTATAATAATGATATTTTTCACATTAGCAATAAGTCTTTGGGCAGTAGTCATAAATCAAGATATCCTTTCAAAATTAGAGCATCTAAAAATTCCATTATCAAACTATTATGGAGTTTATCATATTAATGGTAAAATCAATAATTCATCTATCAATTTTATTCTTGATTCTGGAGCGAGCGAAACTATGATTTCGCAATCGGAATTATCAAGAATTACAAGTTATTCGAAAAATGATAACATCACTTATTTAGATGGCATGTACTATAATTTAGCGGACGGTTCGAATGTTTTTTGCAAACGGATTAGGATTTCAGAAATAGAAATAGGTGGTTACAAAATAAATAATGTTGTTATAGCAGTTATGCCTAATAAATCAGATAATTTATTGGGTAGAAATGTACTTGACAAATTTAAAAGTTGGCATATAGATAAAGATAAAAAAGAATTAACCTTAATAAAGTAATGTAATGAACAAAAAACAATTAAAGATTTTATTACTAAAAATACTTCCAATAATAATTTTGTTAATACTAATAATTTCAGGATTATTAACTATTATAGGAATCAAAATATGGTCATGGACATTATGATTTAAAAATAACTATTTACAACAACGTATATAATCCATTGCTAGTGAGAGCTTACCTACGAAAATCCTCGCGGATTTTCTATTCGGTTTTTTATTTGCTAAATTACGTGCTAAACCACGCAACGTATCATATACAAAACCGTTGTACGCAAGCTGAAAAAAAGCCGACCCACGTTCAAGCACATTTGGTTTTTGCCAACGCTAAAAGCCAAAGCTGAAAAACCAAAAGAGCTTTCACTTTCCCACCTCCACCCAAAAAATAATTTGAATTAAAAGTTGTAAAACTGAATTGTTTTTATAAATTTGGACAATATTTGTCTAAAACATTTTTGACCAATGAAAACATTAGGTGAAACTTTAAAATCAGCGAGAGAAGAAAAAGAAATGATTCTTCGGAAAGTTGCTGCTGAAGTCGATATTGACCAATCTCTCATTAGTAAATTTGAGAAAAATGAAAGAAAGCCAACGAAAGAACAAATTATACGACTTGCAAATTTCTACGGACTTTCAGAAAACGATTTAATAATAAATTGGTATTCAGAGAAAATTGCAGAAGAATTAAAATACACAGAATCAACTTCTGAAATTCTTAAGGTAGCAGAAGAAAAAATCAAATATTATAAAAACCAAGTAAATGGAAAATAAAACATTAAAAGTAGCCGAATTATTTGCGGGAGTTGGTGGTTTCCGTCTTGGACTTGAAAAAAATAATTACAAAATTGTTTGGAGTAATCAATGGGAACCTTCAACCAAAACACAACACGCTTCAATGGTTTACGAAGCAAGATTTGGAGCAGAAAATCATTCAAACGAAGATATAGCAACTGTTCCGACAAATGAAATTCCAGATCACGATTTACTTTGTGGTGGATTTCCTTGTCAAGACTATTCGGTTGCAACAACTCTACATAATTCAAAAGGATTAAAAGGTAAAAAAGGAGTTCTTTGGTGGTCAATTCATAGAATTTTAGAAGAAAAAAAGAACAAACCAAAATATCTTTTTTTAGAAAATGTTGACAGACTTTTAAAATCGCCAGCAAAACAAAGAGGAAGAGATTTTGCAGTTATGTTACAAAGTTTAAATGAGCTTGGTTATGCTGTAGAATGGAGAGTAATTAATGCTGCCGAATATGGAATGCCACAAAGAAGAAGACGTGTTTTCTTTATTGGTTATCATAAATCCACTGAAATATTCAAACGACTTCAAAAATCGGAGAAAATTAATTGGCTTACAAAAGAAGGCACAATTGCAAGTGCTTTTCCTGTCAACAACACAAATTCAATTCAAGAAATTGAACTAAATGGAGATTTAGTTGAAATAACAAATAATTTCAACAAAACTGGAAAGCTCTCGCCTTTTCAAAATACAGGTTTACTTGTAAATGGTAAAGTTTTCACAACTAAAACAGAACCAAATTATGATGGTAAAAGAACTGTTTTAGGAGATGTTCTACAAAACGGAGAAGTAACACCTGAATTTTTCATTAACGAAAATGATAAACCAAAATGGGAATACTTAAAAGGTGCTAAAAAAGAAAAAAGAAAAACCAAAGACGGATTTGAATACAATTATAGTGAAGGCGGAATGATTTATCCTGATGCTCTTGATAATGCTTCAAGAACAATCATTACAGGAGAAGGCGGAAAATCACCTTCAAGATTTAAACACGTAGTTGCATCTGACAGAGGTTTAAGAAGATTAACACCTATTGAATTGGAAAGACTAAATATGTTTCCAGATAATCACACCAAGCTTGAAGGAATTACAGATACAAAACGAGCTTTTTTTATGGGAAATGCTTTAGTTGTTGGTGTAATTGAAAAAATAGGAGAAGAACTTTATAAACAAATTAACCAACTTGAATATGCTTGATATTACATCCGCAGATTCAATAATTGAGTTTGCTAAAAAATTAAAAGGACAATCTTTAAAACAAGCCTGTGGAGAAGAAATAGAAAAACACAATTATAAAGGAAAAGGCAATTTCGGTCAAATTTTAGAAAAGTTCTATTTCGGCTACGAACCAAATTCAGATGCAGAACCTGATTTTAAAGAAGCAGGAATAGAACTTAAATCAAGTCCTTTGAAAACTTTAAAAAATGGAGATTTTCGTTCAAAAGAAAGGCTTGTTTTAAACATTATAAATTATTTAGAAGTACACAAAGAAGAATTTGAAAATAGTTCGTTTTGGAAGAAAAATGCTCATTTACTTTTAGTGTTTTATCTGCACGATAAAGATTCAGACTTACTAGATTACCTTATAAAATTGGTTGACGATTGGCAATATCCAAATGAAGATTTAAAAGTTATCAAGCACGATTGGGAAACTATCAATCAAAAAATAAAAGATGGAAAAGCCCACGAATTATCCGAAGGTGATACATTTTATCTTGGTGCTTGTACAAAAGGCTCTACTGCTTTAAAATCATATCGTGACCAACCTTTCAATGATGAGAAAGCAAAGCAAAGAGCATATTCACTTAAACAAGGTTACGTAAATCATATAATTGCAAATATCGCTCAAGAAGAAACAGCAGTTTATGGAAAGATAATTGAACAGCCTGAAATCCTAGATGTAGTTCAATCAATTGAAGATGTTGTAATTTCTAAATTTCAACCATTTTACGGAAAATCAGCTGAACAAATTGAACAAGAATTAGGTATAGAGTTGAATAACAAAGCCAAAAGTTATTATGCTAACCTTACTAAAGCTATGCTTGGTATTGAACTAGACAAAAAAATTGAAGAGTTTGAAAAAGCTGACATACAAGTTAAAACTATAAGAGTTGAACAAAATAACAGAATTGAACAATCAGTTTCTTTTCCAGCATTTGATTTTGTTCAAATCTATAATGAAAGTTGGAGAGAAAGCGAATTAAAGGATTTAACTGAAAAAAAGTTTTTATTTCTTTTTTTCAAAAATAATGGAAATGAATATGTTTTTGATAAAGTTAAATTTTGGAATATGCCTTTTGCTGATAGAAATGAGGTTCGTAGAGTTTGGTTAAGAACAAAAAAGATAATTCAAACTGGAGAAATCATAAAAGGCTATAAAACTGATAAAAATGGAAAAGTATCAAGACAACTCAATTTTCCAAAAAAAACAGAAAGCTATGTTTGGCACGTTAGACCACACGGACAAACTGCTTTGGACACAAAACCACTTCCTGTAATGGAAAAAGAAACAAAAGAAATGTCATTTACTAAACAATGTTTTTGGATGAACTGGGATTATTTAAGAGACGAAATATATCTGAAATAAACCAACGCTAAAAGCCATACACATTTACAATTAGCTGAAGCCACAACACAAGCCAAAAATTGTAAAAGAGTATGTCTTAGCCAACGCTGACTAACAATCTGAAAGAAAAAAGCCAGCGTACAACAATGTATAAAAATAATAGCGGTTTAATCGCTAAAACGAAAGTAAGTAAATATAAAAAAGGTCTGTGTTTAATCGAAAAGTTAGTGTTTCAAAATCCGCTACTATTCTTATACAAGCCCGTTGGTTGCAATAGCGGAATAAAAAACTAAGCGTGAAAATCGTGCGAATTCTGAACTTTGAAAATAGCGGAACTTTGCGCAAAAAAGCTTAACAGAAACTGAATTTAATACTCAAAACCGTAACGTAACGCTGAATTAAATTGTAAAACGGAATAGTGCGTGGAAACTAACTCAAGCGGAATTAAAAACATGAATTGATCACTTCTACTCTAACGAATTCCAAAATTGCGGAATCAAAACGTGGAATTGAATAGCAGAACGCAAATCAAAACTCTGAATGAATCTCTTAAAACTGAATTATAACTGCAACCAACAATGTATAAATTCAATTGCGGCTGAATTTCCTACGGAAATTCATTGCAATTTTCTATCTTTCAGCTTCAACGGAAAATCGTACCGATTTTCCGCAACTGAAATTTATACGCAAACGTTGTACTGCATTTAAGACGAAAATTATGGAAATAGGAAATAAAATGATTAAAATGAGCTGGAAGTTCCGAATTATATTTGCAATCGGAACTGCAATTCTTTACACTTTTTTACTCTGGACTTTTGATTATTTCTCTGACGAAAAACTTTATTCAGTAAACAGCTTGATTTTTCAAGGTGTGTTCTTTGGAATTTTTTTCGGAATTGGATTTCCTTACGTGAACGAAAAACTTGCCCGAAAATTTTCTAACAAAATGGGAATAAAAATAAAACCAGAACTTGAACTAAATGAAGAAATCGAAATTGCAGGACCTGCAAACCTATTTCGTGGAATTGAAGGAATTGGTGGAAAAATTTTCTTGACAAATAAAAAAATGATTTTCAAATCGCATAAAATAAATATTCAAAAAGGACAAACGGATATTGAATATTCGACCATAAAAGAAGTTGTGAAAAGGAAAACCGCTAAACTAATCGACAACGGAATCAGAATAATCACGGACAATGGAAAAGAGTTCGATTTTGTGGTTAATGAAAGAGACTTGTGGTTTGAAAAAATAACAGAAAGATTGAACAAAAAAACGCAGTACAACAATGTATAACCGCAATTACGGCGGATTCGACTACGTCCGAATCCACTCGGAATTGCTAAAGTCTGGGCCAAACCGAAAATTAACGCATATTAACCCGTAACTGACGGTTATACGAGACCGTTACCTGCAAGTTGACCAAAAATGAAACTATCCGACTTAACATTAGAGAGTATCAAAGAATTTATTTCAGGTGACAATAAACTTACACCAGGACTTTCAGGCCCAAACATTTTAAAACTCTTTAATCAAGTTGGATATAAAGATGTTTACAAATGGAAAGATGGCGGAATGCCAAATTCTATGAGTAGAAATGAGTATGTGATAGAAAAACTTTACGAACTAAATGGCACGAAAGAATTAATCAAACTACTCGAAATTGTCTTTGACCCAAGACATTTTGCAAAAGACCAAGAAAAAGACATAAAAGTCGCTGTTGAAAAAATAAATCCTTTACTGCAACAAGATGGTTACAGATTGGACGAAATAGATGGACGTTATAAAATTATTGGCTCTGACTTACCAGATGAAATTGAGGTGGAAATTCATTTTGAGGAAATTCAAGCTCAAATAATAGAACAAATAAAAAATGCTAAATACTCTATTTGGTTGGCGGTTGCTTGGTTAACGGACAAAATATTATTGAGAGAACTATATAAAAAGAAACAGGAAGGATTAAGTGTTAGAATTGTAGTTTTAGATGATGAAATAAACAAAAAACACGGAATTGAATACGAAAATTTCTTTGAGACAAAGAGATTTAAACCAATTGGAAAATATGAAAACATAATGCATCATAAATTCTGTGTGATTGACTTAAAAACAATAATTCACGGTTCTTACAATTGGACAAATAAAGCGAGATGGAATAAAGAGACCATTTCAATAGATAATAGTCGAGAATTAGCAGAAAAGTTTTCGACTGAATTTATAGATTTAATAAAATAAAAACCAGCAGGTAACAATGGCTATAAGTAATTGCTTGTTCTCGCCTACTTCTGAAAATCCTCGCGGATTTTCAGCTTGGTGTGTACTTGCAAAGTTAAGTGCTAACACACGCAACTACTCATAGCCGAGACCGTTGGTTACAATAGCGGAATTAAAAACTAAGTGTGAAAATTGTGCGA
>NZ_JAYMEM010000034.1:0-606 GCF_037029465.1 Mesoflavibacter sp. CH_XMU1404-2
ACCAAAACCAGTATTAGGTATGCCAGAGGATTTATTAGGATGTGACAATAATGATGATGGAATAGCAGAGTATGATTTAACGTTGAATGAAGGGCTATTAGCTAATGATCAAGCATTAACATTTAGTTATTATTTAAATGACATAGATGCCACAACAAGTACTAATGCGTTATCAAATGTAACAAACTATGAGTCAGGCGCAACGACTATTTATGTAAGAGCAGAAAATGCTGAAGGTTGTTTTGAAGTGACTACGTTTGATTTATTCTTTGGTATTCAGCCAGAAACAATTTTTGACACCGATGTAGTTTATGAGGTATGTCCAAATGCAACAGTACCAATTACAGTAACAGCAACACCAGATAATTATACAGCAGACGAGGTAAGCATCGTATGGTATGATCAAAATGATAATATTATACCAGGCGAGAACAGCTTAGATTTAGACACTGTATTAACAGAAGGCGTGTATACTATAGAGGTAACCTTTAACGATACAGGTTGTTCAAACACAGCAACAGTAGACGTTTATGAATTAGATAGTTGTATTATTCCACAAGGTATATCACCAAACAATGATGGATTAAATGACAACTTTGACTTAAG
>NZ_JAYMEM010000035.1:0-3248 GCF_037029465.1 Mesoflavibacter sp. CH_XMU1404-2
TACGATAAAAAACAAAAAAATTAGATTATTATTTGTAAATTAAGGTTCTATAGATAATTTAGCAAAAAAAAAGAGGTTCCGCAGACCTCTTATAAAACAGCTTTCGTCAGCTTATACAAAAACCCAGAAAGCAAAACACTTTGCTTTCTTTGGATAAATGCGATTTCCGTTTTTATCTAACTTCCATCTGCGAAATATCAACTTTTGCAACTTACCGTTTTTTCGTCTAAAATACGTCATAGCACGTCGAATTAATGACTGACTTATGTTAAACCTTTAGATTGCAAAGGTCAGCACCAATCATCTGGCACTACCACAATATGTGGTAATTAAAAGCCCTGTTACGGTGACAGGGCTTTGTTTTGTTAAATGAGTTGTTTTTTCTCCAAATAATAATAACATGAATAGAAGAAACTAAAAGTTTTAAATCTATTGATTAGTATTTTTTTAAATCTTGTTCAACTCTGTTAGTTACTCATTTTACAATTTAATTCGACTATACGTCGTATTTTAGACAATACAAAGATATAAAAAATCTTTATATTATTTCAAAGAACCTGTTGCTCTTAACAATAATGTTTCTACCATATTGTTAAAATTTCTATTTTCAATTTTTGACAATTCTTCAATTTTACTCAATAAACTTGGATTTAAACGAATTGTCTTAGGTGTTAAATCTGTTTGTTTCATCGCCAAATATTTTTAATTATACTTATGTTTAATAGCCTTACACTAAATTAGTATAATTCTTTAATATTCTTTTAGATGCTTAATGCTTCTTTTTAACATTTTTATTAACAAAACGAATCAAGATATATGTTTTCTGGTATAAAAAAAATTTTTTAGAATATTTTTACACCGAATAATTTGTTTTTAGTGTAAATAACTACTATATTTGTTATATCAAATAATATAGTTATGTTTAACAAGGAAGTAAAATCAATAATCGACTTAATAAAAGCTTTTCCAACAGAGCAATCTTGTATTGACCATTTAGAGTTATTACGTTGGGATGGTGAAGTTGTAAGCCCTTTTGATGCTACTTCTAAAGTATATGACTGCAAAGGGAATAAATACAAGTGTAAAAACACAGGTAAATATTTTAACGTTAAGACCAATACTATTTTTGATAATACTAAAATGGATTTACAAAAATGGTTTATGGCTATTTGGTTAGTTACTTCACACAAAAAAGGGATTTCTTCTTTACAATTAGGGCGTGATTTAGGGATCACTCAAAAAAGCGCTTGGTTTATGTTACAAAGAATTAGAAATTGTTTCGGATTAAATGAAGATGATAATGATAAATTACAAGGTGAAGTTGAAATAGACGAAACTTACGTAGGTGGTAAATCTACAAATAGAAGTTCAAAAATAAGAGCAGATAAAAGCGAAGAAACAAAAGAACACTATAAAAAATCAACTGTTTTAGGTATGGTTGAAAGAAATGGCGAAGTAAGAGCGATGCACGTTGAAAACTCAACTGAATTATCTTTATTACCTCCAATAGTTAATAATATTTCTTTTGGCTCAACTATTTACACTGACGAATTAAGGTCTTATAATAAATTAGAGCGTGTTTACGACCATAAAACAGTAATGCATAGTGGTAATGAGTATGTAAGAGGTAGAGTATCTACAAACACAATAGAAAGCTTTTGGGCTTTATTAAAGCGTGGTATTTATGGTATTTATCATTTTACATCAAAAAAGCACTTACAATTTTATGTAGATGAATTTGTGTTTAGATATAATTCACGTCACGCTACTGAAAGTCAAAGATTTAATTTACTTTTGAATAACATAGAAAATAGAATAACTTATAAGGCTTTAATTAATGGATAATATTGATAATCAACATAATTTTCTGTTTTATACATCCGATAATGGAACTACAAACATTCAAGTCATATTAGATGAAGATACTGTTTGGGCAACTCAAGGTTCTATGAGTGAAATTTTTGGAGTTGAAGAAAATACTATAAACTATCATGTTAGTAATGTTTATTCAGATGGTGAATTGGCTAAGAGTTCAACTACTCGAAAAATTCGAGTAGTTCGAAAAGAGGGAACCCGAAATGTAAATAGAGAATTAGATTTTTATAACTTAGATATGATTATATCTGTAGGTTATAGAGTTAATTCACCTTCTGCTACTAAATTTAGAATATGGGCAACCAATGTACTTAAAGAATATTTGATAAAAGGTTTTGC
The DNA here is from genome assembly GCF_037029465.1 of Mesoflavibacter sp. CH_XMU1404-2. Classification (NCBI taxonomy): domain Bacteria; kingdom Pseudomonadati; phylum Bacteroidota; class Flavobacteriia; order Flavobacteriales; family Flavobacteriaceae; genus Mesoflavibacter; species Mesoflavibacter sp. CH_XMU1404-2. The sequence goes on from NZ_JAYMEM010000035.1 coordinate 2,215, forward strand.
CTTAGATGATGACAGATTAAAGCAAGGTAAAAATTTATTTGATAAAGATTATTTTGATGAATTAATAGAACGTATAAGAGAAATACGTGCTTCTGAAAGAAGGTTTTATCAAAAAATCACTGATATTTATGCAACTTCTGTTGATTATGATCCAAAAGCTACAATAACTCAAACTTTTTTTGCTACTGTTCAAAATAAACTTGAGTATGCTATAACCCAACATACTGCTCCAGAAATAATAAAATTAAGAGCTAATTCTAAGAAACCTAACATGGGTTTAACAAGTTGGAAAAATGAAAAAAAAGGAGGTAAGATTTTAAAATCAGATGTTAGTGTTGCTAAAAACTACTTGTCACATGAAGAAATATCAGAGCTAAATAGAATAGTGACAATGTATTTAGATTATGCTGAAAACCAAGCGAGTAAAGGAAGGTTGATGAATATGAGTGATTGGGTTAATAAATTAGATGCTTTTTTAATATTTAACGAGTATGACATATTAAAAGACGCTGGTAAAATAAGGTCTAATGTAGCTAAAAAATTTGCTGAAAAGGAATATGAAAAATTTAGACCTATACAAGATAAGGAGTTTAAATCTGATTTTGATAAAATGGTTGAAGGTGTTAAAAAAGGTGAATTACCTCCACCTCCATTACCTCCAAAAAAAGAGGAATTATCAGATTTTAATAAAAAGCTTAAAAAGGGATTAAATTATAACCCTAAAGATGACGAATAATAATTAAACGCTATTAATGTTAGTAGAATTAGTAGCGTTTAAATACGTTCATAAACAAGTAAGAATTTAATTTGACTATTATTAGTCGGCAAGATGCTTAATGTTCGATATTCTGAATTAGTGGAATTGGTAAACGTAAATTAAACAACTTACATACTTCAAAAAAAGCACATTTCACAAGTGCGAAATCAAACTTTACTTTTTAGTGTAAACTTGTATATAGTTCCCCTTTTATTGGGAACTATATATCACTTTACACTAAAAAGAATAGAATGAATTATCTACAATATGTGTATAT
>NZ_JAYMEM010000007.1:0-1944 GCF_037029465.1 Mesoflavibacter sp. CH_XMU1404-2
CATGTGTTTTTAAGGTTTGATGATGATTTGTGTCTTAATTAATCATTAGATAAAAGTCATTAATCGTTAAAACAGATTGCTTCGTCCTGCGTCCTCGTAGTGACATAGGGACGCCTGTAATGACAGTTGGATACTCTAAAAAAACGAAATTGTCATTCTGTAGGCTATGTACTATGCGTTAGTCATTGAGTGTCACACTGAGCCTGTCGAAGTAAGTCGAAAAATCAAACAAAACACTATACACTATACACCAATACTAATGTAACTTCTCGATACAATACACTCCTTACGTCGTGTATCACTCGAAGTGACGCGGTAGATTAAAATTTGTTATGGTTTAGTGATAATTCGTAAAATTAGTGTCTCAATAAAAAATTAGTCATTAGACAATAATTATCAGTCATTAAAATAGATAGCTTCGTCCTGCGTCCTCGCAATGACAATGGGATGTTTGTAATGACAATACTTAAGTAAGACTATAGATAGAACACTGAGTTGTCATACTGAGCCTGTCGAAGTATTGTTGATGTGCTTCAAAAAAAATCAAACACTACACTCTATACAACTAATGTAACTTCTCGATACAATACACTTCTTACGTCATGTATCACTCGAAGTGACGCGGTAGGTTAAAATTTGTAATGGATTAGTAGTAATTAGTGAAATTTGTGTCTTAGTTAGTCATTAATCAATAGTCATTAATCGTTAAAAAGAGATTGCTTCGCTGCGCTCGCAATGACATTGGGAGGATTGTAATGATAATTAAACCGTGCTTTGTATATCAATTATAGTATCTCAAACATATTTTCAAACTATTATTATTTTCTTTTGTATCAATTAATTAGGTGGTGTTAATTAAATAGTCTATGTTTGCAACTCAATAAAAGATACCTATAGAGGTTTAAGGTAGTATATAGTACAATTAGTTTTACGAGTTTTTCTCTTCTTTCCAATTTTATTTTTGCAATTACTTTTTCAATAGTGTTTTTAAGTTAATAGGTTGTTTGTGCAATCTAATTATTAATCTTTAGTATGCTTTTCTTCACTAGGATGTGTTTTATTGAAAAAAGATAATTAATAACTTAAAATTAAGTAAAGATGCAAGAAGGCACAGTAAAATTTTTCAACAATTTAAAAGGATTTGGATTTATTAAATCATCAGAAACAGGAGAAGAAATTTTTGTTCACAACTCTGGTTTAAGAGATGATATTAAAGAAGATGACAAAGTACAGTTTAATACTGAACAAGGAAAAAAAGGATTAAATGCGATTAACGTAGAAGTAATCTTTTAATCAAAAAACATATTTATCTTTAAGATAAAATTGTAAAAAGACCGTTTAAATAAACGGTCTTTTTTATTATGTAACTATTAAAAATAAACATTGAGTAGCAAACAGTTGGATTGCTTTGTCCTACGTCCTCGCAATGACATAGGGACGCCAGTAATGACAGTTCTTATGTCATTCCGAACGAGGTACGAGGAGGAATCACACTTGTTGTTTATGATTAATTATGTGACTTCTCTCTGCGATTGAAGTGACTATGATTTTTTTTTAAGGTTTAGTGATAATTTGCGTCTTAATTAGTCATTAGACAATAATTATTAATCATTAAAATAGATTGCTTCGTCCTACGTCCTCGCAATGACAATTCTAATGTCATTCCGAACGAGGTACGAGGAGGAATCTCACTAGTTATTTATGATTAATTATGCGACTTCTCTCTGCGATCGAAGTGACTAAAAAACATGTGTTTTTAAGGTTTGATGATGATTTGTGTCTTAATTTGTCATTAAATAATAGTCATTAATCGTTAAAATAGATTGCTTCGTCCTGCGTTCTCGTAGTGACAATTCTAATGTCATTCCGAAGGAGGTACGAGGAGGAATCGCACTAGTTGTTTATGATTATTTATGCGACTTCTCTCTACGATCGAAGTGACTA
>NZ_JAYMEM010000008.1:0-1356 GCF_037029465.1 Mesoflavibacter sp. CH_XMU1404-2
ATCATCTCTGCATCGTTTGCTCCTGCTTCAAATGCTTTAGCATACCATTTTTCGGCTGCTTCGGTACTATAGATGTTGTAATTGGCTTCTGCTAATTGTGAGTAGACATAAGCATCAGCTTCTCCTTTTTCTACTAATTTATTGTAAGCGTCTATAGCGTCTACAAATTGGTACTTAGCAAAAAGTTTATCGGCTTTTTTTGTGGCACTGTTTTGAGCAGTTAGACTAAAACTACTTATTAAGGCACAAACTATAAATAATTGTATATGTTTCATTGTACTTGGTTAGCTTATCTGATTAGAAATAACGTGGTGATCTTGATACTTTTCTTGGTAGATTAATATCAAAGTTGATAAATATCTCATGTGATGAGTTGGTCACAACGTCTAATTGTGAGTTAACACTGTCATACGCATAACCGATTCTTAAGTTTGGTGCTACTAAAAAGTTAACCATACCACTAAACGAATCGTCTAAACGGTAACCTGCTCCTACTTCTACAAAATCATACATGAATAGGTTTAGGTTAACATCATAAGTCACAGGTGCATTAAAAGCTAATTTAGTCATCACGTGTGGCTTTAACTTAAAGTTCTCTGATAAGTCAAATACATATCCTGCTGCTGCAAACACATGCTCGGTCTCTGACCCTATTTTATACCCATTAGCATCTAAGTGTACCGATTCTAGAATGTTTGGCATCGATGCAGAAATGTAGTATTTGTTTGGCTTATAGAAATATAATCCTGCGCCTATATTTGGTGTTACTTCATTGATGTTTTCTGAATAGAAAGGATCTCCTGGATCTAATACTTCTACTGAAGTTAACCCAATGTCATGAAACGTCGCTCCTGCCTTTAAACCAAATGCTAACTTAGTCTCTGTCCCTACTGGTAAGGTATAAGAGAAATCTACATAGGCATTGGTCTCGTTTACTGGTCCTACTTCATCACTAATTAAGGATAGTCCTAAACCAACACGCTTACCTACTGGCGAGTGGATGGTTAGGGTTCCTGTTGAAGGTGCGCCTTCTAAACCTACCCACTGGCTTCTGTAAAGTGCGCCTATGGCAACACCTTCGTATGAGCCAGCGTAGGCTGGGTTAACCACATTCATGTTATACATGTACTGTGTGTATTGTGGATCTTGCTGTGCTTGTGCTTGCAATGCAAAGAGCAAAGCGAATAGGATATATACTTTTTTCATTATATCTGTGTTGGTTGTATGATTAGTTTATTATCTGTTTATGTATACCCAAGCGGCTTTTTGTTTTGTGCCTTGGTACTTCATCACAAAGTAGTAAGTTCCTACTGGTAACTCATCTCCATCGTTTGATTGTCCATGCCACTCATTGCT
>NZ_JAYMEM010000009.1:0-403419 GCF_037029465.1 Mesoflavibacter sp. CH_XMU1404-2
CCAATTGCTAAATCCATCTGCATTACAATTTGCTCTTACATATACTTCGTAAGCTGTACTTGGTGTTAAACCACTTGCTGGATAAGGGTTATTAGTCGATGTTGTTGTACCATCTGTTGTTGGCTCTCCTGTTCCTGCTGGTTGTACCCAAATTTGCCATTCAGTCTCTGATCCGCCTGCTAACCATGTTATATCTGCAGTGGTATCTCCTGTTGTTACAGCAGTTATACCTGTTACGTCTGCACATGCTGGTGGCATTTGAGAATATAGTGTTGGAGAACTAAAACACATTCCCCATCCCCAAATTCCTCCATCATCATAAAATAGACGGTATTTAAAACCAGATAATTGTGTAGCAGTAAAACCAGCTATGTTTAATTGGTCTGTAGTATAAGCTTCAGATGTTCCTGCACAAAAATCATTTGTTGGAGGTGTAGCTGTATCTGCTTGAATTGGTGATCCCCATGGATTCCATGTTCCTGCATCTGCATCCCAATATTCAACTCCGATAGCATCAGAACTTATCCAGTTGAAAACATAATCTGTGTCAACAAATAGCCAAGTTTCGCCTGCACTAAATGCTGCTGTTAAATCAATTACTGGTGATTCTGCTTGTATAGCATCTGTGCTACCACTACCTGCATCATCATCATCAAAAGCAAAATTTGCTGTTGTAGTTGGGTCTGCTTCAAAAGCAGCTGGATCTGTATTGTAAGTACCTGTTACAGTCCAGTTAGTATTTGGCCAGTTTGCTGGCTGATTGATTACCTGAGCTTGAACAATAATACTAAATAATAGTAAAATTAGTAGAGTAATTTTTTTCATAGGTATGAAATGATTGTGTTAGTTTAATTTATGTGATAAACATCCCAAATTTCATTTGGAAACTTAAAGGTATATTATTTATAACACTATTTTAACTCAGATAGACATAATGTTGTTTTTTTTCGATGAAATGTTAGCTTTATGTTAAAATTGATGATTAATTTTCTGTGTTTTCAATTTTTTAATGAGAAATTTCTATAAATCGTTTGATTTCGTTGCCATATTCATCAGTTACAGTGATTAAATATTCACCTTCATTTGGCTGGATTGCCATATTATGAATTGTTGATGTTTCACCTAAAAACTTATTGTCCAAATACCAATACAATTTTGTGTTTGGTTTTGAGTGTGCAACTTTTAAAATCAGATCGTTAGTTTTTTCATTAAAATCTTTTGGTAGAAATACCGTTTTAATGTCTTTAGGGTAGATAAATTCCATTGTTTCTTTTTTATAACCAATACAATCATTTCTAAATGGCGGTAAAGGTTTGTAAAATGGATGCTTATCTTTATAATAATGAGCCATCAAAGGAGGTAAAACAAACCAAGATGTATTTTTAATTTCGTTTATATTTTTACAAGAAGAATTAACTTGAAAACTCTCGGTTTTATCCAAGTGTACCAATTTGTGATAAGGGCAAGCTTCGGTCTTTAAGCCACTTTTTTGAATGTATTTTTCATCTACATTAATACAGTTAACAGAAGCTCTGTAACCGCTAACAGCGCATATATTTACCTTTTTCATTTCATCAAAAGGTTTTTGAAACCATTGACTATTAGGCAGCAAATCAAAAACATCAAAAAGTATTGGTGCAGCTGCTTGTACACCAACTAAGCCAGGTCTTCCTTCGCCATCTGCATTACCAACCCAAACACCAACAACGTAATCTTTTGTAGTGCCTATAGCCCATGCGTCTCTAAAACCATAGCTAGTTCCTGTTTTCCAAGCAATTTGTTTAGAATTATCAAAAAACTCCCAATTATCATCACCTTCAGGTCTGTTTACTTCTTTTAAGCTTTCATAAGTTAAGTAGATGGAAGCGGCATCAAAAAGGGTTTTTTCATTTGATTTTTTACCAAAGTCAATTTCTTCATTTTCAAAAAATGTTGGTTCGCAAAACTCGTTACTAAAATATTCGCTTGACGTTTCATTAAAATGATTAATTGTAGAAGAAAACGCTGCATAACTTTTACATAAATCCCAAAGGTTACTTTCGGCACCACCAAGAACCAAAGATAATCCGTAGTGGTTGGCATTAAACCTGATATCTTTAAGGTGAAGATTTTTTAAATAATAATGAAATCTGTCCAAGCCAAAATCTTGTAACATCCTAACAGCAGGAACGTTTAAAGATCTTGATAACGCTCGTTTTGCTGGTACAGCACCATCAAACTCTTTATTGAAATTCTCTGGTGAATAATCGCCAAATTGTGTTGGTACATCTGCAACTAAAGTGTTTGGTAAAATATCTCCAGCGTCTAGCATTGCAGCATATAAAAAAGGTTTTAAAATACTACCAGTGCTACGAGGTTTGTTTATAATATCTACACTGTTTTGATGATTTTTATCTGTAGGAGCATTACCTACATAGGTTAAAACTTTTCTAGTTTTTACATCCAAAATAAGGACTGAAATATTATAAATTTCATTTTGTTTTAATGTGTTATAATGGTTAAAAACAATAGAGTTAGTTTGCTGTTGAAGATTTTTGTTTACACTAGTTTTAATGCGTTGTCCTTTGTTGTTTTTTGCAATAGTTTGCATTAAATGTGGTGCAATTTGTGGTAACGGATAAGGTTTTTGTGGTAACCCTTCGGATATTGAAAGGTTGTAAGTTAAACTATCAATAGTTTGATTTTCTAAAAGTTTTTTGAGTAATCGGTTGCGTTTGTTTAAAAGTTGTGTTTGATTTTTACCAGGGTATATAAGACTTGGCGCATTAGGTAAAACGGCTAAAGTAGCACTTTCTGCCCAAGATAAATCTTCAGAATTTCTATTAAAATATCGCCACGAAGCTGCATCTAAACCAACAACATTTCCGCCAAAAGGCGCATGACTGGCGTACAATGCTAAAATTTCATCTTTATTATGTCTAAATTCTAGTCGCGTTGCTAAGATAATTTCTTTAAATTTTTCCCAGTAAGTACGCTGTTTTCCCTTTCGCGATAAGCGTATGACTTGTTGTGTAATAGTGCTTCCGCCTCGTTTAATTTCACCAGAATCTATATTTTCCTTTAAGGCTTTAAAAATTGAAATTAGATTAAAACCAGGATGATTGTAAAAATACTCGTCTTCAAAAGCGATAATGCAAGTTTTAAATTTATCAGGAACCGAATCATTTTCAGGAAAACGCCATTGGCCATCATCTGCAATTAAAGCGCCTAATAACTCGTTTTTATTACTTGTAATTACCGTTGCAGTTGGGTCTTTAAAAAGGTGTTTTGGTAAGCAAAAATAGTAAGCCACAAGTAGTAAAAACAACACGATGGTTTTCTTTTTATTGTTTTTAAAGTAGGCTAACAGTCTTTGCATTAAAAAGTTATAGTTTAAACGAAGTTTTAAAAAGTGAATTTAAGCATTTAACATTAAAAATGGCTAATTAATCTATATCTTTAAAACGTGAAAAATAACAGTATACTTCTTAAAATAATTATAATTTTTATTGCTTTTTTTTCTTTTGAAAAAGGGCATGCTCAGTTAGGTTTTTGTAACGGAAATTCTGGAGATCCCATCTTTACAGAAACCTTTGGTACAGGAACAACACAAACTCCATTACCTGCTGGTACAACGACTTATACTTTTTCTTCCGGTACACCAAATGATGGTTTTTATACGGTCTCAAGTTCAACCGCGTTTTTTGATTGGCATGACGTGCCAGATCACACAGAAGGTGATGCTAACGGAAAATGCTTAATTGTAAATGCAGATTTTACTGCTGGAGAATTTTACAGGACGACAATTACGGGACTTTGCGAAAATACGTCTTATGAGTTTTCAGCATTCTTAATAAATCTTTCAAAAAATACAGGTTGTGGAGGAAACAATATTCCAATAAATGTAAGGTTTGAAATTTGGGATGACACAGATACAACACTTCTTGCTAGTGGTGATACAGGAGAAATTGATGCACAAGCTTCACCAAATTGGGAGCAATATGGACTAGTTTTTCAGACCTTACCAGCGCAAACCGAAGTTATTTTAAAAATGAGAAATAACGGTGCTGGTGGTTGTGGTAATGATCTTGCAATTGATGATATTATCTTTAAATCATGTGGAGATAATGTAACGGTACAAAATACAAGTAATGAAAGTGATATTTTCATTTGCGAAACACAAATACCTTATAATCTAAATCTACAAGCTAATCCTGACGGCACAATTTTTAACACTTACGCTTACCAATGGGAAAGCTCTACAGATGGTGTAAATTGGACAGAAATTGCAGGTGAAACCAATCAGAATTTAAACATCAACGTTAACACCACATCTTTGTACCGCGTTAAAGTAGCCGAAGATGCTATAAACCTAGCTAATGCTTTGTGTAATGTGATTTCAGATGAATTTTCTATCACGATAGTACCAACACCATCAGCACCTGTTAGTAACGGCGATGTTACTATTTGTGAAGACCAAAATCAGCCATTAGAAGTTACTGTTCCAACAGATATAACTGTAAATTGGTATGACGCTATTTCTGGAGGAAATTTACTTGAAGAAAACAGCACCAGCTTTTCATCAGAAAATGAAGGCACTTATTATGCTGAAGCGATTTCGGTTAACGGAAATTGCATCTCAAATATCAGAACAGCAGTAACGCTTACTTTTTCGCAATTACCACAAGTTTACGATGAAGAAGTCTTTTTCTGTGAAGGCGAAAGTATTGAAATTAGCGTAGACATCAATAACATGAGTTACCTATGGAATACAGGTGAAACAACCGAAAGTATTACTGTTTCAACCGAAGGTGTTTATACTGTAGATGTTACAAATCTTGATGGTTGTACAGTGACAAAAACAATTGATGTTATACAGTTAGATGCACCGATAATTGCTGAAGTTTATACAGAAAATAACGACTTAGTAATTACTACCGAAAACCAAGGAGATTTTTCTTATTCTATAGACGGAATTAACTATCAAAACGCACCAGTTTTTGAAAATCTTGAAGGAGGAAGATATACCGTTTATGTTAGAGAAAATAGTGATTGTGGTATAGATACTCAAACCTTTATTCATTTTATAGTGCCAAAATTTTTCACGCCAAATAATGATACTTACCATGATACTTGGCGATTAAAAGACATAGAGTATTATGCGTCTTCTGAAGTGCAAATTTTTGACCGTTACGGTAAACTCCTTTTTTATAGAAAGAATAAACCAATTGCTTGGGATGGAATGTTAAGAAGACAACCATTACCAACTTCAGATTATTGGTATGTTATTATTATTAATGGGCAACGTCGCGTTGGACATTTTACATTGAAGCGATAAAAAAATCTAGTCTAGGCTATTCAAAAAGGCTTTTAATTCGTCAATTTTTTGAGAACCGATTAAAAACTTTTTACCGTTTTTAAGTTCTAATGCTAAACCCATTTTTCCTTTAATGTTGTAAACGGTTCCGTAATTGGTCCACAATCTAATTCCCCAACCGCCAACAAAACCATAATTTACAATTTGAGCTTTTTCAACTTCAGACCATTTTACAGCTCTTTTGGTTAACGGGAAGAAGTGGATTTTAATGTCTTGCTGCGTGATTTCGGTTCGTAATTGTATCATCCAGAAAAAAGCAATTAAAGCAAAAACAAAAACAGAAAATACAATAAGTCCTTCATCAGACATAGGCTTATCTCCCATAGGCTCTCCTAAATAAAGTTGTTTGTAAATACCAATAACAGGTAAAACACCAATACTTAGTAAGATTAGCCAAAGCCACCATTGTGTAAATTTTTGTTTTTCTGTGAATTGTTTTTTCATAGTTTAATAAGATTCGTGAGTTTGAGTGAATTTTTACGATTAGAAAGAGTGAAAATTTGTATCGAAAACAAGAATTTAAATTTAGTTCTCCATAGTTCTATTAAGCTTGTCGAAATACAATTTTTCGTTTTACTTCGACTACGCTCAGCAACCACTCAAAATTACTCGAACTGACGCTTATTTGTTACTTCTCAACCTCAATCCATTGTCCTTTATTTCTAACAAAAAACTCGTTGTCATACATGGCTTCTGCTTGGATTCCTGGTAAATAATAAGACCCTAAATAAGACGCATTAAGCATAACGTTAAAAGTTTTGGTTTCTTTTTGTTTTAAATCAAAATAGAAATTTACACGATCGTCTCTAATATCTGTAAATCGGGCTTGACTTGTTGTATTATCTCCAAAATCTGTAAAACGTGTGTTTACAATTTCCCAACCTGAAGGGAAAATTTGAGTTAAAGCCACATCATTAACGCTATAGTTTTTAGTATTAGTAATTTGTACTGTTGCAACAAAATCTTCACCTTGTTTAAGTGTTGAGATGTCTATTTTGTCACCTTTTAAGTTTTTAAAGACGACGTTTGCAGTTAATCCTCTTTGCTCTGTTAACTCTTCGCCTAAAGGTAATTTACCAGAAGTTAATACGCGCACATAAACTAAATTATCATAGTTGTTTTTAATAGTAATTTGGTTAGCTCCTTCTTTAATTTTTAAATCACGTTGTGCTAAAGCATTACTACTATTTATGGTTTCAGATTTACCATTAATGCTGTAATTAATTTTTATGCCTTTTCCTCCATTAGCAATAACCATTTTGCCCATTGCAAGTAAGCAGTATGCTGTGGTTTGAGTGCTCATCCAACGTTGGCTAGATAATTCGTTAGCAATAGTTTCAGCTAAATCTTTAAGACGTTTGTCTTTGGTAATAACCATAGTTTCTAGCGCCATAGCACGATTTCGGTCAACAGAACCATAAGTGTAATAGTTACGTTTTACAGGTTGAAACTCGATATTTGCAGTTTTAGCAACTGCGTTACTAGCTTCGGTTTGACCTGCTAAAGCATAAGCTGCTGCAAGACGCCATTTGGCTTCGTTAGATAATTCTGAAAATTCGCGCAAGCGGTTCATTGCTGCTAAATCAGGACTATCAGCCAATGCTAATGTGTACAGTCTGTAAGCTTGTGCTAAATCTGAATTGTAATTACTGTAACTAGGTCTCCAGTTTTGCGCTGCTTCTTTTTGATATTTTATCCAATTGCTTTTAAAAGTTAATGGTAATACAAAACCTTTCTTTTCGGCTTCAATCATAAAATGTCCAGCGTAACTTGTTCCCCAATCGTTAGCATTATTTTCTCCAATCCAATAACTCATACCACCATTTGGTCTTTGGAAATGACCAAGACGTTTAATTCCGTTATTAATATTATCCTGAATTTTTAGTTGTTGATCTTGAGGTAAATCAAAAATATCTGTCAAAAATAATTGAGGGAACACGCTAGATGTTGTTTGCTCTACGCAACCATGAGGATATCTAATTAAATATTCTAAACGACGCGTAAAATCCATTGGCGGTAATGTTGAAAACTCTACCGTTGCGCTGTTTGTGCCTGTAACACCAAAGGTTGAAAAATCTATAGTTTTACTCTCGTTTGCTGTTAAAGATTCGTTGTAGCTTTTAGTAGACATTGGATTAACATTTTCTACATCAATTTCAACTTTGTAGGTTGAAGTTTCGCCATTTCCAGATGCTACAACTTCAATGGTATTGATGCCTTTTGCTTTGCTAACATCCAGTTCAAAATATTCCATTTTTTCATCTGGTTTTACAAAACTTAAAGATTTTGAAGACTCACCAACTACTGAAATACCATCACTTAATTTTAATTTAAGTGATACGTTTTTCACCTTAGGTTCCATAGCAAAAACCGTTACCGGAAGTGTTACTTTTTCGCCAGGACTTAATTTGCGTGGTAATGATGCTAACACCATTAAAGGTTGTTTGACTTGTACCGATTTTTCGGCATTACCATAAGCTTCATTTTCTATATGACTAGCCACAACCATAGTTCTTACTGCGCCGATGTAATTTGGCATTTTTATGGTGTGCGATTTGCGGTCTCCAGCATCTAACTTAAATGGACCTAAAAAGGTAACAACAGGTTTAAAACGGTTGGCTTTTTTGTTTTTTCCTGCTGCTGCATTGCCATCTCCACCAATTGCAAACACTTGATCAATACTACCGCTGTATGCACCAATAACATCATCAAACATATCCCAAGTTTTTACGCCTAAAGCCTCGCGTGCGTAAAATGCATCCCAAGCATTTGGTGTTTTAAATCGGGTTAAATCAAGCAAACCTTCTTCTACAACAGCAAGTGTATACGTCATTGGTTTGTTGTTTTTTTCTGAAACAAAGACCGTGTAATCTTCTTTTGGTTTTAAGACACTTGCCATTTTAATTTCTGGATGTAAAATGGTGTTAGGATCTTCTACCATTATTGGGATTACACCATACAAACGCAACGGTAAATCGTTAGCAGTAGAGGCATGCGGTTGCATTAACGATATGTTTACAAATACGTTTGGCGCCATTTGTTTGGTAATAGGAATATCTACTGTTGTTTCCCCAGTTTCCGTTTTAACCCATCTATGTTCTATAACTTCAGAACCATTTTCTATACTAATTAACGCGCGACCAGAAGTACCAGACGGGAATGTTATTTTTGCAGTTTCTCCAACATTGTAATTGTCTTTATCTGCGGAAAACACCAACATACTTGCTGCTTCTTTGTCGTTTGATGGTTGACGTTTCCACCAATTTTTATAGAAATATGCGGTTTGACCTGTAGAATGTCCAGAAACAGGATCTTTGATTGTAATGTAATAACGACCACCTTCTTCATCAGGGACATTAATATTAAAAGACGTTTTTCCTTTAGAATTGGTATTTAATTTGCTTTCTAAAAATGGTTTGTAAAATGAACTTGAGGTGTATTTTGATAGGTTGTCATCTGAAGAATTCCACCACCAACGCCATTCAATTTTATAAACTTTTACTTCTAAACCATTACGTTGTATGGCATTACCTTGATCATCTACAACGACTAAATCGAAGTTATTATTAGCATCTGTTTCATAAGAACCGTAACGTTTTGGTTCAGGTGATTTTAAACCAACAAACGAGTTGTAAGGTGCGTAAGGCATTGTGAATGCATCCATAGAGAAATCGCCACCATTTTCAAAAGCTCTAACTAAAAATTGTGCATTTAACATTCCTGGTGCGCCTTTACCAATAGATAAGTTTTTTGTAATGTTGGCTAAACCATCTGCATCTAAATTCCCTTCAAAAATGGTCATTTCTTCTGTATTGAAAGACTTTGCAGGATCTCTAAATTTGTAATCTGGATAGTTTTTAAATCCTGAATACGAATTAGAAAACTTTGCTTTTACTTCTGCTTTTAAATTTTTTGCTGGTGCGCCATGTAGCCAGTTAACGGCTAATTTTCCTTTTAAATTAGAATTACTTTTTAGGATTTCGTCATCAAAATCTATCTTAATTTTTAGACGGTTTGGTTTAACGGTTTCAACTTTTAACCCTTTATAAAAATTAGCGCCACCAACTGTTACTTTTGCATTCCAATTACCAGTTTTGTCTTCGGTAGCTGTTGGAACAGCAAAGGTGTAAACATTGTTTAATCCGTTACTTTTAACTTCTTTAAAGGCTAATTTTCCGTTAGGGTCTGTAATTTCAAGTTTTACAGGATGACCTTTAGGTAGTTTATTTGCTACATCATTAAGCATAAATGATAAGTGAATGGTATCACCAGGTCGCCAAACACCACGTTCACCATAGATGTAACCTTTTAAACCACGTTGTAGCGTTGTGCCCGAAACATCAAATTTACTTAAGGATAAAGAGTTACCGTCGTTAAGTTTTACATAAGTAGTATTGTAACCTTTTGTTACGGTTGCAAAAGCAGCGTGCTTATTAGCACTTATAGTTGCAAAACCATTACTGTTAGTGGTTGAACTAACTATTTTTTGTTGCTGAAAATTGTATAATGCTATAGTTGCTCCTGCTTCTGGATTAGTATTTAAAATATTACTTACTGCAAATAAATAGTTGTTATTAGCTCCTTTTTTAACAATAGTACCAAGGTTAGAGCTAATTAAATTTTGAGCAATAACACGGTTAGAATTATAGTACGATTCGTGGCAAGGATTGTTGCGTTCTCTCCAGTTGTAGTTATCGTTGCGGTAGCTATAAGTTAGATTATCCCAATACTCTTCTTCTTTAAGGTCTTCGTCTTCGGTGTTAGTTTGGTTGTAATTGTCGCTGTAATAATCATCATAATAGTAATCGTCTTCGTAGTAATAATCATCATCTTCGTCATCATCACTACTAGAAGTGTTAGCATTACAGTCGTAAAGCGAATAGGCTTTTTTAAAGTCAATTTCAACTCTATAAATAGCTCCAGGATCTGCTTTAATATATTTTGAAAGATCTACGCTGTAGGTTTTCCATTTTCCGTCATTTTCTAAAGGGTTTTCAATTAAGTTAATGGTGTGTTTTACAATGCGTCTTCCTACACGTCTAATGGCTCTGCTGTTACTACTATATAGTTCATTATCTTGAAGAAATTGAAGTACATTATCTTCAAAAATCTTTATCACTCTAACATCTACTGCTTTTAAATTTACTGCTTTAAAGTTGAATTTTAATTCTTTAGAATTTGGTAAAAACACGCCACTATTTACCAATTTCACTTGTGGTTTTATATCTTCAAAAGCAATGGTTTGGCTGTAAGGTGTTTTTAATTTAAAACCATAGGTGTTTTTTATACCTTGAAATACATCAATTTTTAAATCGCCCGACATTTTGGATTGCGGATAGACTTTAAGCACATTGCCATCTACAATAAATTTTGGATTTTTAGCATTTTGAATAGTCACTAACCCATCAAAGTTTTGCTGTTTTTTTATTGGGTCAGAAAAGTTGATAGATAAAAACTGTTCTGGTAATTGAAACACTTCTACATCAACAATTTTAAAGTTGTTAATACCAGGAATAGTTACTTTGTTTTCTCCAGAATTATCTGCATTTATTGGCTTCCCGTTCCATTTTACTAAAATATCTGTATCATCAATTTTTCTTGTAATACTATCTATCTTAAATTCAAAATATTTTGAAGGAAGCAGTTTTTCATCCCAAACAATGCTTAATTTTTTTCCATCTTGACTAGCTTCTACTAACTGTTTTACTTTATCAACAGTAGTGATATCTGCTAACTTTAAAACACCATTTAAATATTGCAATTCTTTGGTGTAAGATTGTAAGTTATTGGTTTCGATTACAAAATTTGGTGTAATGGTTTTAAAACTAAAATCGTAAGTATCAAAACCATCAGGTAAATCGTTGTAAAGATCTTTTAGTTTTACAGAGACTGTATATTCTGTATCTGGTGATAAATTTTCATCAGGAATAAAAGTAAACGCGTGGTCATTTACAACTTTAAGTTGTCCTTCTACATAAGGCTTAATTTTAAAAATACTTTTGTCTAATTCTTTGTCAGCTTCCCAACCTGTGACGGTTTTTGCAAGACTAACATTAATGTGATCTGCAACCGATATTCGACCAGCAGTAGTATAACTTATATAGTCTCTAAATTTAAAAAGGTTGTCGGTTTCGGTGGTTTTGTCTTTGCAGGAAAGTGTTAAAAAAAACACTAACAAAATGGCGTAGAAAGATTTTAATTGCATTGATTAACAGGTTTTATAAGATGAATATTTAACAAGAAGATTCATGTTAAATAAATTACGTTAACATTTTATGATTTAGTGTGCGTTACTATGTTAAATAAATGATAAATTTAATAATGAAAACTGAGATAACTTCAGAATTTAAAACGAAAAATAATCAGTAATAAATTTAGCAATTTTTAAACGGTTTTTATGCTAAATAACCAATGAAATATTAGTATATTCGCTAAAAATTAAATAATTCGTAAAAAAGAAACATTTATGGAAGCAATTGCTACCGATTTCGGAATAAAAGAAGCTTTAAAACAATTAGGTATTAAAGACGTTAATGATGGAACTTCTACTGGCTCTGATAGCTTTGGAAGTGGTGAGTTAATTTCATCTTACTCTCCAACAGACGGACAACTTATTGCAAAAGTTTCTACGACAACAAGAGAAGACTACGATAAAGTTATAAAAACAGCTCAAGACGCCTTTTTACAGTTTAGAGCTATGCCTGCACCACAAAGAGGTGAAATTGTAAGACAATTTGGTAATCGTTTAAGAGAATTAAAGGAACCATTAGGTAAATTAGTGTCTTACGAAATGGGTAAATCTTTACAAGAAGGTTACGGAGAAGTACAAGAAATGATAGACATCTGCGACTTTGCAGTAGGTTTATCTAGACAGTTAAACGGGCAAACCATTCCTTCGGAAAGACCAGGTCACGTTATGAGAGAGCAGTGGCACTCTTTGGGTATTGTTGGAATCATTTCAGCATTTAACTTTCCAGTTGCTGTTTGGTCTTGGAACACAGCATTAGCATGGGTTTGTGGTGATGTTTGTGTTTGGAAAGCTTCAGAAAAAGCACCACTTTGTGCAGTAGCTTGTCAAAATATTATTGCTGAGGTATTAAAAGAAAATAATTTACCTGAAGGTATTTCTTGTATTATAAACGGAGATTACAAAGTAGGAGAATTTATGACAACAGATCATAGAATTCCGTTAATCTCTGCAACAGGATCTACACGTATGGGACGTATTGTTGGTAAAACAGTAGCCGAGCGTTTTGGTAAATCTTTATTAGAATTAGGAGGAAACAACGCTATAATTATTACACCAACTGCAGATTTAAAAGTAGTTGTGCCTGGTGCAGTATTTGGTGCTGTTGGTACTTGCGGACAACGTTGTACAAGTACACGTCGTTTAATTATTCACGAATCTGTTTACGATAAAGTAAGAGACGCTATTGTTGGTGCATACAAGCAATTAACTATTGGTAATCCGTTAGACGAGAAAAACCACATTGGACCATTAATCGATAAAGACTCAGTAAACACGTATTTATCTGCAATAGAAAAAGCAAAAGCTGAAGGTGGAAATGTACTAGTTGAAGGTGGTGTTTTAGAAGGAGAAGGTTACGAGTCTGGTTGCTACGTAAAACCAGCAATTATTGAGGCAGAAAATGACTTTGACATTGTACAAACCGAAACTTTTGCACCAATTTTATATTTAATGAAATACTCTGGCGATGTAGAAAATGCAATCGAAATGCAAAACGGAGTTGCGCAAGGATTATCTTCTGCAATTATGACTAACGAAATGAAAGAAGCAGAAAAGTTTTTATCTTTTGCAGGAAGCGACTGCGGTATTGCCAACGTAAACATTGGTACTTCCGGAGCAGAAATTGGAGGTGCTTTTGGAGGCGAAAAAGAAACTGGTGGCGGACGTGAGTCCGGATCTGATGCTTGGAAGGTTTACATGCGTAGACAAACCAACACGGTAAACTACTCAGACCAATTACCTTTAGCACAAGGTATTAAGTTTGACTTATAATATAATTTCGCTTTCGCGGAAGTTAAGCCACATCTTTTTTGATGTGGCTTTTTTATTTTCATAAAATTTAACCTAAAATTTTAGTTTTTTATCGATTATTTGTGTTTGATACAAATAATTAATAATCAAACAGTTAAAAAATCACGATTTTTTTAATAACTTAATACTCATAATATTAAAAACTAACCATTATGAGTAAAAAATCTAGATACCTTCTTGGTATTTTACTTACCATCATAATCGGTACAGTCTTGTACTGGTTTTTTTGTTGTCAATATTGCACCGGTAATATTGAGAATAACCAAAAAGATGTGTCCGTAGCACCAGAAGTAACTATCAAACCAATTAAACTTAATGATCCAGATGGAGATTTCAATTTAGAAATTAAAGACAATTTTAGTTTCAAATTTTCAGATTACCATTTTATCGAGCCAATTTCACCCGAATTAAATCAAGGTTTAGATCAAATAGTAACTTATTTAAATAATCATCCAGACAAGTCACTAGACGTTAAAGGTTTTTACAAGTCTGTAGAGATTAATAACTCGGCATTTCCTACCATTGGGTTAGCACGTGCTAACGTGATAAAAAATCTTATGGCTTCAAAAGGTGTAAATTTTAAAAATATAAATACATATGGTGTTTTAGATAACGATTTAAATCGAGAAAATGATACTATAAATGGATGTATAAGCTTTAAAATCTCCGCATTTAAAGAAAGAAATTCTGATCAAGATGAAGCTTTAAAAGATTTAGCTAAAAGTATTAAAGCTAATCCGTTAATACTTCATTTTGAAACAGCTCAAACTAATATTTTTCTAACTAAAGAACAACGACAAAAAGTGGCAGATATGGTTGATTATGTATATAAAGTAGATGGTGCAAGTATTACGGTAACCGGACATACAGATAATCAAGGTAGCAGAGATACTAATATAAAAGTTGGACAAGAAAGAGCAGATTTTGCTAAAAACTATTTAATAGATAACGGTATTTCTTCAAGTAAAATATCAAGTACTTCTTTAGGTCCAGATCAACCTATTGCAGACAATACTACCGAAGAAGGTAGAGCAGAAAACAGACGAGTTGTAATAACCATTAACTAAAAAAATAAAACCATGAGAATATTATTAATTAGCATACCGTGTTGGTTAATTCCTACTTTGGTAGGATTAATTTGCGCAATTTTAGGATACTTATTAGGTAAACTACTAAACAGAAGTAATGATAATAATGAAAATATTGATATTTATAAAAATCGAATTTCTAAATTAGAAACAGATTTAGCAGCTTGTATGTCAAGTAAAGAAGTGTCTCATACTTCTGGATTAGCAAATACTATTGCTCCCAAAGCATCAGGTATTGAAGCTGTTGTTTTTAATGCAGATGCAGCTAAAACAGCTTTAGGGAAAAAAATAAAAGAAAACGATTTAACTGTTGTTGAAGGTATTGGGCCAAAAATAAAAGAATTGTTCCATAGTCATAACGTTACAACTTGGGCAGATTTAGCCAATTGTACAATAGAAAAATGTCAAGAGGTATTAAAATCTGGCGGAAAACGTTTTGAAATACACAAACCAGGAACTTGGCCAAAACAAGCTGAAATGGCTGCAAAAGGCGAGTGGCAAAAACTAAAAGATTGGCAAGACCAATTAGATGGCGGAAAATAAAAACAGTCTATTATTATAAAGCAAAAACCACTTTCGGTAAGATAGTGGTTTTTTGTGTAACCTTAATTCAATGCCGAAACTTTATCGGGAGAACTAAGGTTTTATAGAAAGTTAATTAATAGCACTGTAAAAATATTACTTAAATGACTATCTTAATTAACTAATTTATAGATGGTTATAAATTTTGTATAGTTGGTAATAAATGGCTTACTAACTGTATTTTACCTTTCTTAAAATCCTAACCGTATCTTTATATTTTTGATAGACTTCAGGATAGTTTTTTAAAAATGGTTTAGCTTCGTGAAGCTTATCTATAGCTTCATGAAATAAATTTAAATAACATATTAGATACGTTTCTGGTAAGTTGTTTAGATCTCGTAATTCTACTTTATTTAAAGAAATTCCTTTTTTTAATTTTTCTAAGATGGAATTATTCGCATTATAAACATGATACAAAACCTTTTTATCGTATTGTGGCGGATTAAAAACCAGGGTAGAATCTATATTGTAATTGGCATTGTCGTTAAAACTAATCACGGTTTCTTCTAACGGATAATATTTATAATGATTTTGAATACCAAGTTGTACATATTCTAAAATTGAAAACGAATTATCGTCATAACGTATAGCTACTTCATCTAAAGTTGAATAAAATAATCGTACTTGCTCGTTAACTAGTTCTATATCTACTCTAGAGTAAAACGTTTCATCTTTAACCACTTTTTTATCGCCTGCCCAACACACAATAAAATATTCTTTAAAGACCAAGTACTTTGGGTTGTAATCTTGTCTTTTTTGCATAAAATCTATAACGCCATCTAAAATATGCTGAATGTTATTTTGTGCATGTTTCTCTATAGAAGCTACAATTTCAGAATTTACATCTTTAATCTCTATGTCAAATACTTTGGGCATACTCATACTTCCGTCTCTAAAAAATACAGAGCCGCCATAATATTTCCAGATGTTTTTTCTAAGAGACGTTAAGCCTTCATTAGGTCTAATGGTCACTAAACCAACAACTTTATCGTCTGGCAAATGCGGAAAAGGTATATTTTCATACTGAACAATTGGCGGATTGGTTAAATAGGCATTTATCAAATTCTGAATTTTAGAATCATCAAAAAAGTCTACGCCAATAATTTTGTTGTCCTCGTCTTCAACACCAATAACGATGTAAGAATTATTTTTAGGGTTAGAGTTAGATAACGCGCAAATGTGTTTTAAAAACTTAGCTTTTCCTTCTTTTTGACTAATATCAATTTTTCGCTTTTTGTCATAAAAACTGTTCTCATCATTATGAGCTAATAAGTTTTTAATTAAAAGGCGTTTGTTAATCATGGTTTAAAGCATTTCTATTTCTTTTCTCAAATTTTCTCTAGCTTTTCGTTCTAATCTATTTTTAGAATCTGGCGTAAAATATATTTGGTCTCTTTCTAAAAAGTGTTTTAAGACCTTTTTTCGACCTGGATTATAAAGAAAATCAGGATAAATTTTATATTCTTTTCTTATAGATTTAATGTATTCATTATATGTTTCCCAAGTTGAACCTAGTATTGATAAATCTAAGTCTAAAAGGTAAGCATTATCTAAATTTTGGTTTAATATTATATTATGCTTTTTAGTTGAAACAATTAAAATTTCAACCTTTTTAATTGATTTTGAATTAAAATTGAATGTTTTTAATCTCTTTTTAGCCAATTCTCCACTTTTTTCTTCATTATCTTTTTGTGTAGATTTGTAGATGATATCGTGATACCAAATGGCAAATTTTAATTCTGAAAGGTTAGTTATTTCACTTTGAAAAGTTTCAACTTGAAATAGCATATTATGAATGTGAGTTAGGTTGTGGTAATGTCTAGACTTATTAGAGTACTGAGTGCTTATTTCTTCCCAGTATTTCAAAATTAAATCTGCATCATTACAATATTTGAATGCTAGATTTTGCCATTCATTTTTTAACCAATCTTTCATTTACTAGTTTTTATTCACAATAGTACTACTTGCCTGCGCAGTACAAAACATTAATACATCTGCAAGGTTAACATGAGCTGGACGTGATACAGCAAAATAAATAACTTCGGCAACATCTTCTGCCTGTAAAGCTTTGTAACCAGTGTAAACGGTATCTGCTTTGGCGTCTCCTTTAAAACGCACTTTAGAAAATTCGGTTTCGACTAATCCAGGATTTATGGCTGTAACTTTAATCCCGAAAGGGTTAAGGTCAATACGCATACCTTCGGTAATGGCAACAACTGCGTGTTTACTTCCGCAGTAAACATTTCCGTTGGGATATACTTCTTTTCCTGCAGAAGAACCAATGTTAATAATATGTCCGCTTTTACGCTTGGTCATATTTGGGATTATGGCTTTGCTAACATAAAGTAAGCCTTTAACGTTAATGTCCATCATTTTATCCCAATCGTCCAAGCTTCCGTCTTGAATTGGATCTAAACCATGTGCATTACCAGCATTGTTTATTAAGATATCTATGTTTTTAAATGCTTCTGGTAAAGAATTAATAGCATCAAAAACGGCAACTTTATCACTAACATCAAAATTAAGTGTATGTACATTGGTTTGTTTTGATAAGGCTTTTTTTATAGTGTCTAAGCGCTCTTGGCGCCTTCCACAAAGTATAAGTTTGATGCCATGTTTGGCAAATTCGTGTGCTGTTGCTCTTCCTATTCCGCTTGTTGCTCCTGTTATTAACGCAGTTTTAACCATTATGCTAAATTAAAGTTAAAGAATAATCCATGTTACAATTGATGGCGTAACACTTATAAATAAAAACCTCAAGATATGAAGACTTTAAAAATTTTTAAACTAATTTCAATTACTTTTTTATCAATTTTCTTAGCAAGTTGTAGTGACGACGATTCAGATTCGCCTGCAACAGAGCAAACATCACAAATTTCTATTAAAATGGTCGATGCACCAGGAGATTTTGAACACGTTTATGTAGATGTGCAAGATGTTATGGTAAAAGTAAATGGAGATATTAACAGTGACGCTGGTTGGGTAAGCTTAGGAGCTGAAAATACGGGCGTAGTAGATTTGTTAGAATTAACAGGAGGCGTTAGCTTAGAATTGGCTGACAATTATGAAGTGCCATCAGGAACCTTAAATCAAATTAGATTGATTTTAGGCGAAAACAATACTGTTGTTATGGATGGTACAACCTATGATTTAAACACGCCAAGTGCACAACAATCGGGATTAAAAATTAATGTAAATACAACTTTAGAGCCTAATTATAATTACACATTTGTTTTAGATTTTGACGCAAATCAATCTATTGTATTTGCACCAGATGTAAGCAATATTAATTTAACACCTGTAATTAATGCAAGTATTGAAGCTGAAACTGGAGTAATTTCTGGTTTAGTAACAGATTTTGAAACTTTAGGTTCTCAAGTAATGATTGAAGCTACTAACGGTGTAGATACTTTTACAACCTACGCTAACGAAACAGGTAATTTTGTACTTGCAGCATTACCAGAAGGTAATTATACTGTAACACTTTCAGTAGAAACTTCTTTAGGATTAGCTGATATAGTATTTACAGACGTAAGTGTAGAAGCAGGACAAACAGTAACTTTAGATTCAATTTTATTTGAATAATTAAGGCACTTTATGACCTTGACAAGCCACTAAAATTAAGAACCAATCTTCCAGTTCTAAATCAATTTTAGTAGCAGCATAAGCATCCTTTAAACGTTGTTTTGTTGTAGTGCCAACTACAGGAATAATGTATGAAGGATGTTTTAGTATCCAAGCTAATAATAATTGATCTTCAGTAGCATTATATTTATCTAATAACGCACCTAATTGCTTGTGTATACGTCTTGTCTGTTCAGTATCTTCTTTAAAAACATAACCTAATGGTGACCAAGACATTGGTTGTACATTGTTTAGCATCATGTGGTCTAAAGTACCATCATGCATTGCGGTATGTTGTGTTAAAGAAAACTCTATTTGGTTAGCCTTTACACCAACATATTTATTTATTAAATCAGTCTGACTAGGTGTAAAATTAGAAACACCAAACGATTTAATTTTTCCTTCTTTTTTTAATGTTGAAATCGCTTCGGCAATAACCTCAGGTTGCATTAATGGACTTGGTCTATGCAATAGTAACAGGTCTAAATAGTCTGTTTTTAGATTTTTTAAACTGTTTTCGGCGGACCAAATGATATAGTCTTTATTATAGTTGTAATGTTTTACTTTTAGGTTTGGACGTGCATTTCCTAAATATTCAATACCACATTTGCTAATTAACTGTATTTGGTTTCGGTCAATACCACTTTCCGCGAAAGCGTTACCAAAATCAGCTTCCGTACTATAATCGCCATAAATATCTGCATGATCAAAAGTATGTATGTTATGCTCTAAACAATACTGCATTAAGTCTATCATTTGCGATTTAGAGAGTTGTTTTCCCCATTGTCCCCAAGTCATGGTTCCAGCTATAACTTTAGAAAAATTCATGCTATTTAATTTGAGTTTTTATATTTGTGTCAATAATGTAAAAATACTCTTAAAAGTCTTGTGAATTAAGAACTTTTAACCAATTATTAACATCGGTAATTGAAAAAAAATTACAATTTGCAGAGCTTGAATTATATTTATGGTTCAATTTCCTAAAAACTAAATTAATAATGGAAGATACTAGTACGGTAGACATTGCGGCTATTAACGCAAAAATTGAAAAGGAAAGTGCATTTGTAGATTTACTTATGCTAGAAATGAATAAAGTAATTGTTGGACAAAAACACATGGTCGAGCGATTACTAATTGGATTATTAGGACAAGGACATATTCTTTTAGAAGGTGTGCCAGGTCTAGCAAAAACTTTAGCGATTAACACTTTATCGCAAGCTATTGATGCCAGTTTTAGTAGGATACAATTTACGCCAGATTTATTACCAGCAGATGTTGTTGGTACATTAATCTATAACATTAAAGAAAACGATTTTTCGATAAAAAAAGGTCCAATTTTTGCCAATTTTGTTTTGGCAGACGAGATTAACCGTGCACCAGCCAAAGTACAATCAGCTTTACTAGAAGCGATGCAAGAAAAGCAAGTAACTATTGGTGACGAGACCTTTAAATTAGATAAGCCATTTTTAGTAATGGCAACTCAAAACCCAGTAGAACAAGAAGGAACATATCCATTGCCAGAAGCACAAGTAGACCGTTTTATGCTAAAAACGGTGATTGATTATCCAAAACAAGCCGAAGAGCAATTAATTATGCGTGCTAATCTAAAAGGCGCTTGGGATAAAGTTAACCCTGTAGTCACTACAGATCAAATTATAAAAGCACAACAAGCGGTAAGAGAAGTGTACATGGATGAAAAGATTGAAAAATACATCTTAGATATCATCTTCGCAACACGTTACCCAGAACAATATAGACTAGACGATTTAAAACCATTAATC
The DNA here is from genome assembly GCF_037029465.1 of Mesoflavibacter sp. CH_XMU1404-2. Taxonomy (NCBI): domain Bacteria; kingdom Pseudomonadati; phylum Bacteroidota; class Flavobacteriia; order Flavobacteriales; family Flavobacteriaceae; genus Mesoflavibacter; species Mesoflavibacter sp. CH_XMU1404-2. Next base: position 20,491 of record NZ_JAYMEM010000009.1, read on the forward strand.
TCTTTTGGTGCGTCGCCACGTGGTAGTATTAACTTAGCTACTGCAGCAAAATGTTACGCATTTATTAAGCGTCGTGGTTATGTAATTCCAGAAGATGTCCGTGCTGTTGTACAAGATGTATTACGTCACCGTATCGGAATTACTTACGAAGCTGAAGCGGAAAATGTAACAGCAGAAGACATCGTAAACAAGATTGTAAACGAAATTGAAGTACCATAAATAGTTGGCAGTAATCAGTGTTAAGTAAGCAGTGCTTACTAGAACGCTGAATTATTTTGACTGCTTACTGAAGACTGCACACTGCATACTTAAAACTATGGATACTAAAGAAATACTTAAAAAAGTTCGAAAAATAGAGATTAAGACACGTCGTTTGTCTGATCATATTTTTGGAGGCGAATACCATTCGACTTTCAAAGGTCGTGGTATGACTTTTTCTGAAGTACGCCAATACCAATTTGGTGATGATGTAAGGAACATCGATTGGAATGTTACCGCACGTTATAATGAGCCTTACGTAAAAGTTTTTGAAGAAGAACGCGAGCTAACCATGATGCTTATGGTAGACGTTTCTGGATCTGAATTTTTTGGAACAGAACAACAATTTAAAAACGAAATTATTACCGAAATCGCTGCTACTTTAGCCTTTTCGGCAACTCAAAATAACGATAAAATAGGTCTGATTTTATTTTCAGATGACATCGAACTTTACATTCCGCCAAAAAAAGGACGATCTCATGTATTGCGTATCATACGCGAGTTAATCGAGTTTCAACCTAAAAGTAAACAAACAAATATTTCCGAAGCTTTAAAGTTTTTACGCAACGTCATGAAAAAGAAAGCAATTGTTTTTATGATGAGCGATTTTATAGCAGAAGATTATAAGCAAACACTAAAAATTGCAGCTGGAAAACACGATATAACAGGGATTAGAATTTACGATAAACACGAAGAAAACATCCCAAATTTAGGTATGGTAAATATGCAAGATGAAGAGTCTGGCGAGTTAATGTTAGTCAACACAAGCTCTAAACAAGTAAGACAAGAATATTCAAATTTTTATGCTGAAAAAGTTAATTACTTTAAAGACAGCTTTGCAAAATCTGGAGCAGGTAGTTTGTCTTGCAGAACCGATGAGAGTTATGTTAAAAAACTATTAGGTTATTTTAAAACAAGAGGATAAATTATCAGGTTTAGCGCAGTCAAAACCTAATTTAATATGAAAAAACAGTATTATAAATATAACAAAGTAAACAGATTAGGCATTTCGTTTTTAGTCTTTTTTCTATTCTCGTTTTTCTCATTTGCGCAAGTCACATCATCAATAGATTCAACTTCTATAAAAATTGGTGAGCAAATTACCTATAAAATTGAAGTCGAAACCGATACGGTAAACGCAGTTATTTTTCCTGAAGGGCAAACATTTATGCCTTTAGAAATGATAGAATCCTATCAGCCAGACACTACAAAATACGATGCTAAATATAAACTGATTAAAAAGTATGGTTTAACTCAGTTTGATTCTGGTAAATATGTGATCCCAAAGCAAAAAATAATTATTGCAGGTAAGACGTTTGCAACAGATAGCATGTTAATTGAGGTTAATGATATAGTTGTAGATACAACAAAGCAAAAGCTATACGATATTAAGCCTATGATAGGTGTAAAAAAACCATCTAGCAATTGGTGGTTGTGGTTGCTTTTAATTATTGCTATTGCAACAATAATAGGTTTTTTAGTGTATTGGTTTGTATGGCGAAAAAAACCATTAACCGAAGAAGAAAAAATAGCACAATTACCACCTTACGATCGTGCAAAATTAGCTTTAAAGCAATTAGACGAAACTAAATATTTAGAACGTGCAGAAATCAAAGAGTACTATTCTGAGCTAACCTTTATCATCAGAAAATATTTAGATGAAAAAGTCTACGATAAAGCTTTAGAAAGTACAACAGATCAATTGATAGACCGTCTTAATTTATTACAAGAAGGCAATCAAATAGAGCTAAGCAAAGATGATATTAAAAACATCGAAGCCATTTTAAAACGTGCCGATTTAGTGAAATTTGCAAAATCTGCTCCAGATATCGAGTTAGCCAAATTAGATAGACAAACCGTAGATACAGAAATAGATCAAGTAAAAGAAGCTTTACCAGAACCAAGCGAAGAAGATTTGCGTAAAAACGAAGAATACTTAAAGCTAAGAGCTAAAAAAGAAAAGCAAGAAAAAATCTGGATCACAGCTGCAATTGCATTTGTGTTTTTAATAGGAACCGTTGGTGTTTTTAGTTATAAATACGGTATTAATTACGTTATAGATACGGTAACAGGAAAAGACACTAAACAATTATTAGAAGGCAATTGGGTAACCAGTGACTATGGTTTTCCGCCAATGACTATTTCTACTCCAGAAGTTTTAAAAAGAGAAGATGTTAAGGTAGAGCAAAGTATAGCCCAACCAATCACAAAAACAGCATTTAGTTACGCATTAGAAAAACAGTTTTACATCACGGTTTCAACCACAACAATAGAGGTTAATCCACAAGCAGAAAACAAACCTTCGGCAGAACAAAACATTCAAAAAGCAATAGAAGATAATTTTAGAGCACTAGAATCTAATGGAGCTAGAAATATTTTACCTGTTAACGATAAGTTCGTAACACCTAACGGAGCAGAAGGCTTAAAAACATCAGGAACATTAGAGTTTCCTGTAGATGAAGCTAAAGAAAAATACGTGTCAGGTCAGTTTGAATTATTAAGTTTTGCTAGCGAAAACGTGATGCAACAAGTTATGATATATTATCTAAAAGACGATGTCTATTTAGATCAAGTTGTAGAGCGTGTTTTAGCTTCAGTAGAATTAAAACCTAAAGAAGAATAATGTTAGAAGGAATCACTTTTGAAAATAAAATATTTTTCTGGTTGCTGTTAGCATTACCACTGGCTATACTTTGGTATGTATTAAAACATAAACATCAAACAGCCGAACTTAAAATTTCAAGTTTAAAAGGGTTTAAAGCCAAGCAATCTTGGTTACCAAAACTAAAACATGCATTATTCGCATTACGATTAATTGCATTAGCTCTATTAATTACTGCGTTAGCACGACCACGAACTTCAGAAACCAAAAGCAAAACAAAAACCACAAGAGGTATTGATATTGTTATGGCAATAGACGTATCTGCAAGTATGTTGGCCAAAGATTTGCGCCCAAATCGTTTAGAGGCTTTAAAAGATGTCGCTTCAGAATTTATTAAAGGCAGACCAAACGACCGTATTGGATTGGTTGAATATGCTGGAGAAAGCTACACAAAAACACCAATTACAAGTGACAAAGCTATTGTTTTACGCAGTTTAGACGATATTAAATATAATACTATTATAGAAGGCGGTACAGCAATTGGTATGGGATTAGCTACTTCGGTTAACCGATTAAAAGATAGTAAAGCCAAAAGCAAAGTCATCATTCTATTAACCGATGGAGTCAATAATTCTGGAGCAATAAACCCAACTATTGCAAGCGAGTTAGCTGTAGAATTTGGCATTAAAGTTTACACTATTGGTTTAGGTACAAACGGTATGGCATTATCGCCTGTCGCAATTTTACCAAACGGAAGATTTCAGTACGATCGTGTACAAGTAGAAATAGATGAAGAATTGCTAAAAAGCATTGCAACTGCAACTGGCGGAAAGTATTTTAGAGCAACCAACAACCAAAAGTTAGCCCAGATTTACGATGAAATTAATAAACTAGAAAAAACAGAAATAGACGAGATAAAATTTACAACCTATCAAGAGCATTTTAGACCATTTGTTATTGCAGCAATGGTGTTGTTGTTGCTAGAATATGTTATGAGAATTACTGTCTTTAGAAGTTTTGTTTAACAAAAATTCCGCGAAAGCGAAAAAATAAAAATAAAGTCTGAGTAAGTACTTATTACTATTTACTCACTACTTAATACTAAAAAATATGTTTCAACTAGAAGAAAAAATATGGTTTTGGACACTACTTATCATTCCGGTGATAGTCGTTTTCTTTTTGTTGCTACTACTTTGGAAAAAACAAACACAAAAAAAGTTTGCAGATAAAGCACTTTTAAAGCGATTAAGTCCAAATCAATCGGTATTTAAATCGGTACTTAAAATAATTGTGTTAAGCTTAGCATTTGCAAGTTTAGCAATTGCGTTAGTCAACCCAAAAATAGGCACAAAGTTAGAAACTGTAAAGCGCGAAGGTGTAGATATTGTCTTTGCGATTGACGTGTCAAAAAGTATGTTGGCAGAAGATATTAAACCTAACCGATTAGAAAAATCAAAGCAATTAGTATCTCAAATCATCAATAATTTAGGTAGCGATCGTGTAGGTATTATCGCTTACGCAGGAAAAGCGTTTCCGCAGTTGCCTATTACTACAGATTATTCGGCAGCAAAACTGTTCTTACAAAACATGAATACAGACATGCTGTCTTCACAAGGAACAGCTATTAATGAAGCAATTTTACTCGCAAAAACGTATTATGACGATGATGAGCAGACCAACCGAGTGTTAGTTATTATTTCTGATGGAGAAGACCATAGCGAAGCAGCAGTACAAGTTGCAGAACAAGCTAGCCAAGAAGGTATAAAAATCTTTACCATTGGTGTTGGAGAGGCTAAAGGTGGACCAATTCCTTTAAAGCGCAACGGTATTGTTACTGGTTATAAAAAAGATAGTCAAGGTGAAACGGTAATTACTCGTTTAGATGAAACCACGTTAAAAAATATTGCAGCACAAGCCAACGGACAATACATACAAGGAAGAACAACAGATAAGGTGGTAAACCAAATGAAAGACATTTTAAACAAAATGGACAAAACTGAATTTGAAGCCAAACAAATTGCCGATTTTAAAGACCAATTTCAATGGTTTTTAGGCTTAGCAATTTTGCTGTTTTTTATAGATATTTTCCTTTTAGAACGTAAAACAGCTTGGCTAAAAAAATTAAATCTTTTTAATGAGAATTTATAAAACCCTTAACAGCAACAATTAGAGGTCTTTAGTATATTTACCAGTTGTTTTTTGACAAAAGCAGATAGTATTTACAATGAAAAAAACGTTAACCTACATATTATTTTTCTTCACAATTGTGCTTGTGGCTCAAGACAAAAACGAAGAAAAAGCATTGCAAAAGCAAACTAACAAAGCATTATCTTATGTTGCAGAAGCTAACGATTATGCTAAAAGTGACGATTTTGTAAATGCCGAAATGGAATACCGTAAAGCATTATCTACAAAACCAAGTCAGTCAGTTGGTGCTTATAATTTAGCCTATCAATATTACCAAAAAGGAAGTTTAGACGAAGCATTATACCGTAATCAACAAGCAGCAAAAAACGCAACTGATAAAGTTGAAAAACACAGAGCATTTCATAACATTGGTAACATTTTAATGAAAAAAGAAAAATGTAAAGAAGCGGTAGAAGCTTATAAAAACGCACTACGTAACAACCCAAAAGATGATGAGACGCGCTACAATTTAGGTTTAGCTAAAGACTGTGCAAAAAATCAACAAGACGACGAGCCTCAAGAAGACGATAAAGACGGAGAAAATAATCGTGATAAAGACGAAAACCAAAACGAGGATCAAAAAGAAAATAACGAAAAACAACAAGAAGACCAAGATCAAAAAGACCAGAAAGATCAAGGCGATCAGGACAAAAAAGAAAGTGATCAAGACCAAGATAAAGATGGTAAACCTGATGATAATAAAAACCAAGATCAAAAAGAAGGTGATCAAGATAATCAACAGCAACAACCACAACAAGGTCAATTATCGCCACAGCAAATTAAAAACTTGCTAGAAGCCATGAATAATCAAGAACAAAAAGTTCAAGAAAAAATAAATGCACAAAAAGTAAAAGGTGCAAAAGTGCAAACTGATAAAGATTGGTAAAAAATTATAAATTTGAAGCTTAACATTCAGAATTAAACGAATTAAAAGTGAAACTACTTAAACACATATTCATTTTACTACTTGCTTTAGCACCAGTATTTGCTATGGCTCAAGATGAAGATGCAATAACGTTTCAAGCCAAAGTAAGTAAGAAAAAGCTAGGTTTAAACGAGCGATTACGTGTCGATTTTGAGATGAATAAAGATGGCGATAATTTTAAATCGCCAGACTTTGATGGCTTTACTGTAGTTGGTGGCCCAAACCAATCGGTTAGTCACTCTTGGTTTAATGGTAAACGTAATTTTTCAAAAACCTATAGTTACTTTTTAGCACCAAAACAAATGGGTACATTTACCATTAATCAAGCAACTATAGAGATTGGTGGTGAGACTTACAAAACTTCACCTATTACAATAAATGTTACTAAGCCAATAGAAGTACCAGATGATCCTAATGATCCAGATTATATTTTAAAAGAAAATATTCATCTAGTAACAGAGGTTTCAAAAGCTAATCCGTATTTAAACGAACCTATTACTGTAGTCTATAAACTTTACGTAGCGCCAAAAGCAGGTATTAGTAATTTTAGAGAAATTGAAAGTCCAAAATTTAATGGATTTTGGAGTCAGAATATCGATATTAAAGGTTTAAAAGCACAAGAAGGAACTTATGATGGTGAAGAATACCGTTTCGTTGTACTTAGAAAAGCAGTTTTATTTCCACAAAAAACAGGAAAATTAGAGATAGAACCATTAAGCTTAGATTTAACTATTGATGTACCAACTAATAAAAGAGACATTTTTGGTAGAAGAATAACAAACCAAGCACACAGAACTATTACTGCAAATCCAAGATCTATAAATGTAAAAGATTTACCGTTAGAAGGAAGACCAGATAGTTTTACAGGCGCAGTTGGTGATTTTGATTTTAATGTAACAGTGTCTAAAACCGAGCTTAACGCAACCGAAGCTTTAGATGCAAAAATTGAAGTCTCAGGTAACGGAAATTTAAAGCTTTTTGAACTACCAGAATTTAAAGCACCAAGCGCATTAGAAGTTTACGAGCCAGAACATGAAGAAAATATTAGAACAAACCTAGCAGGTATGCAAGGAAAAATTTCTGATAATTATACCATTGTGCCTCAGTTTAAAGGTAAGTTTCCAATACCGCCAATAACATTTTCTTATTTCGATTTAAAAACAGAAACGTATAAAGAGTTGTCTTCAGAAGACATTGTAATAAATGTTTTAGAAGGTCCAGCTTACGCAGATGCCGATAATAATTTACCAACCAATGCATCAGGTAAACAACCTGTAGTTTTAAACGAAAATCAGTTTGCGTTTATAAAAACTAAGGCTAATTTTTCATCTATAAAAGAAGAAGATTTTTTTAATACCACAGCTTTTTGGACAGGTTTATTAGCACCATTATTAGCAATACCTTTAGCGTTAGTGTATAGAAGAAAAAGAGAAGAGCGTAACGCCGATGTTATTGGAAATAGATTAAGAAAAGCAGACCGATTAGCTAAAAAGTATTTAAGTGAAGCTAAAAAAGCTTTAGGCAATAAAGAAGCATTTTATATTGCTTTAGAAAAGGCGCTGCATAACTATTTAAAAGGTCGTTTAAATATTGAAACTACAGATTTAAGCAAAGAAAAAATTAAAGAATTACTGCTTAACCGAAATGTAGAGCAAAACGTAATTTCAGATTTTGAAACGCTTTTAAAACATTGTGAATTGGCAAGATATACACCAATGACTCAGGTAGCAATGGAGCAAGATTATAACAATGCAGCTGCAACTATAAACACGATAGATAAACAACTAAAATAAAGTAGTTACAGAATGAAAAAATTACTTTACATATTAGTCTTTATGCTTTCAACAATAGCTTTATCTCAAAATCAAGAGTTGTTTGATCAAGCAAACGCGTTATATAATGAAGGTAAGTTTAGTGATGCGGTAAATAGATACGAAGCTATTATAAAAAATGGGCAACATTCGGCAGAGTTATATTATAACTTAGGAAATGCACATTACAAGCTAAATAATATTGCGCCAAGTATTTATTATTATGAAAAAGCTTTACAGTTAAAGCCAAACGACAAAGAGATACTAAATAACATTGCTTACGCAAAAAATATGACCATTGATGATATTGAAGCAGTGCCAAAATTAGGCTTGTCAAGATTCTTCAATAAAGCAATTAACACTTTAACTTATGATAATTGGGCAACATTGTCTATCATCTTTGTGGTAGGTTTTGTATTGTTGTTTATTGCTTACTTTTTCACATTTAGTACTTCAAAAAAACGATTAGCTTTTGTTTCAGGATTAGGAAGTTTACTTATCGGTTTGATTTGCTTATCGTTTGCTTTTAAAAAACAAAGCTTAGATAATAGCAATAATCCAGCAATAGTTTTTGCTAAAGAAACTGAGGTGAAATCAGAACCAAACTTAGGAAGCACAGAAGCATTTGTTTTGCACGAAGGGACTAAAGTTCAAGTTTTAGACACGATTAATAACTGGAAAAAAATAAGACTTGTAGATGGTAAAACAGGTTGGATAATTTCTGGTGATATCAAATTACTAAATACTTTTTAGTATATTTAACTTAAACCGTTAAGTAAATTATAGCTTTTTTACTTGACAAATAAGTTAGATATATGCACAAAAGGAGTATCATAATTTTCTTCTTAGTTTTATTTAACTCTTTTATTATCACACCATCAATTATGGTTGTTGTTAATGATAGTGCAGACATTTCTATGTTTTACAATTCTTCAGAAGAAGAGGAAGAAAAAAGTATTGAAAAAATAAAAAGTATAGAAGAAATAGCTCAAAATAATACTACTTCAATAGAGTTTTTAAAGTCTTCTAAAATCAAGATTAATTTAAGGTATCAACTAAAAACTTATACAAAACCTTATTTTAATTTGATTTCTCCTCCACCAGACAAGTGTTAAAATTTATTTTATCTTGTAGGCAAATTTTGCCAATTTCTTTACTAATCTTACTACCATTATTGGTAATAAAACTTATAAAATATGTTTAAACATTTAAAAAACGATTTACCTGCTAGTATTGTAGTGTTTTTTGTAGCATTACCTTTATGTTTGGGTATTGCATTAGCTAGTGGCGCACCTTTATTCTCAGGTTTAATTGCAGGAATAATTGGAGGTGTAGTTGTAGGAGCTTTAAGTGGCTCTAAAATAGGAGTTAGTGGTCCAGCTGCAGGATTAGCTGCAATTGTATTAACTGCAATTGGCACTTTAGGAGGTTATGAAAACTTTTTAGTTGCAGTAGTTTTAGGTGGAATTATTCAATTAGTATTTGGGTTATTGAGACTAGGTATTATTGGTTATTATTTTCCTTCTTCTGTAATTAAAGGAATGCTAACAGGTATTGGTATAATTATTATTTTAAAACAAATACCTCACTTTTTTGGGTATGATGCAGAACCAGAAGGTGCAGATAGTTTTCTAGAAGCATCTGGAGAAAATACTTTTTCTGCAATTTTAAATATTATTGATAATATCACTCCTGGTTCATTATTAATAGGTGTTATCGGTTTAGCTATATTATTATTATGGAGTAACGTTTTATCTAAAAAAGGTAAAATATTTCAGTTAATTCAGGGTCCATTAGTAGCAGTAGTTGTTGGTATTATTTTTTATGTGTTAACTCAAGATAATTCAAGTTTAGCCATTCAAACGACACATCTTGTTAGTGTACCTGTTCCAGATGATTTTTCATCATTTTTAGGTCAATTTAGCTTTCCTAACTTTTCTGTAATAACCAACCCAGAAGTTTGGGTAGTAGGTTTCACCATAGCTTTAGTGGCTAGTTTAGAAACCTTACTTTGTGTTGAGGCTACAGATAAATTAGATCCACATAAAAATGTAACACCTACCAATCGTGAATTATTAGCTCAAGGAACAGGAAATATCATTTCTGGTATGATTGGCGGATTACCAATCACGCAAGTAATTGTGCGTAGTTCGGCAAATATACAATCTGGTGGACGCACTAAGATGTCGGCAATCATTCATGGTTTCCTTTTATTAATTTCTGTAATATTAATACCAAAATTGTTAAACATGATCCCATTATCTGTACTGGCAGCTATACTTTTAATTGTAGGATACAAACTAGCAAAACCTTCGTTATTTAAGACGATGTATAATTTAGGTTGGAAACAGTTTTTACCATTTATTGTTACGGTAGCTGGTATTGTATTTACAGAAATTATTAAAAGGAATTGGATTAGGTCTAGCGGTAGGTATTGTAGTTATTTTGATAAAAAGTTACCAAAATTCGCACTTCTTGCACAAAGAAGGAGAAGATGTTGACGATGGTAAAATTAAAATGACTTTGGCAGAAGAAGTAACCTTTTTTAACAAAGGTGCTATTTTAAAAGAATTAGACAGATTACCAGAAGATTCTTATTTAGAATTAGATGTAAGAAAAACAAGATATTTAGATAATGATATTATTGAAATTTTAGAGGATTTTTCAATAAAAGCAAAAGAAAGAAATATCAACATCAAGTTAATATCTGAAAGAGGAACAATTGAAAACCCAGAAAGTTTTATTAATTTTTTCAAAAACACTCCAAAACAGCAATTAAACTAACAACACTTAAAAATATATTATGAAAGCACATACTAAAGAAACTCAAGCTACAATGACTCCAGAAAAGTCGTTGCAGTTTTTAAAAGAAGGAAACCAAAGATTTCAACAAAACCTTAAAGCCAATAGAAATTTATTAGAACAAGTCAATGATACAAGTGACGGACAATTTCCGTTTGCTACCATTTTAAGTTGTATCGATTCTCGTGTCTCTGCCGAGCTTGTTTTTGATCAAGGATTAGGAGATATTTTTAGTGTACGTATAGCAGGTAACTTTGTAAACGAAGACATTTTAGGAAGCATGGAATTTGCTTGCAAATTAGCCGGAACAAAACTAATAGTTGTTTTAGGTCACACAAGTTGTGGTGCCGTAAAAGGAGCTTGCGATCACGCAGAAATGGGTAATTTAACCAAGTTAATCCAGAAAATAACACCAGCTGTAAATGCAGTGACAGAGCCCAAAGACGAGAGCTTAAGAAACTCAAAAAACTTAGATTTTGTTGATGAAGTATCAAAGAAAAATGTGCAATTGACTATTGACAGAATTCACGCCGAAAGTCCTATTCTAACAGAAATGGAAAAAAATGGCGAAATTAAAATTATCGGTGCCATGTATGATATTAATACAGGTTCAGTAGAATTTTACGAATAAAAAATAGACTTACAAATATCAAAAAGCAGCAACTTTTAGTTGCTGCTTTTTTTATGCTTATTAAAGAAAATTAGACTAATTTAGTAGTACCTAATTTTTATTTCAGAAAGTTTATGAATTTAGAACGCGTATTTAAAAACAATAAAAAGTTTATAGAAGACAAGCTTTCTGTAGATAAAGACTACTTCGAAGATTTAGGTAAAGGACAAAGCCCAGAATTACTTTACATAGGCTGTAGTGATAGTCGTGTAAGCGCAGAAGAGTTGATGGGATTAGCGCCAGGAGAAGCTTTTATACATCGTAATATTGCTAATATGGTAATAAGTATAGACCTAAATGTTATGTCTGTAGTTAATTATGCGGTAGATCATTTAAAAGTAGAACACGTAGTAGTTTGTGGTCATTACGCATGTGGTGGTGTAAAGGCAGCTATGCAATCTGCAGATTTAGGTATTTTAAACCCTTGGTTACGTAATATACGTGATGTTTATAGAATCCATAAAGAAGAATTAAATACTATTGATTGCGAAGAAAAACGTTACGACCGTTTGGTAGAACTTAACGTGAAAGAGCAATGCGTAAATTTAATTAAAACAGCAGCAGTACAAAAGGCCAATAGAGATAGAGGCTTAAAAGTACACGGTTGGGTTTTTGATGTACATACTGGTAAATTGATAGACCTAAAAATAGACTTTGATAAATATCTAAAAGATATTATGGAAATCTATCATTTAGATTAAACATCTACCTCATTACTTGGCTCAGTAGGATCTATAATTGGTGTGTTTTCAAACTCTTCTTCTCCAGATTTAATAATACTAGGAAAAATCATTGGAGCTAATCCTTTTACAGGTTTGTAAAGTATAGAATCTTCAATATTTTCTTCATCTACAAACGTAATTGTGTTATTCATTTTATCAAAAACGATCAGCAATACGCTTAAAATCAAAGCAATTTTTAAAGCCCCAAAAACAGCGCCTAAAAGCTTGTTTAAAATACCTAAAGAAGCAAAATCTGCCAATTTAGTAAGCGCTTTTCCTGCTAGGCTAATTAGTAAAATTATAACAACAAAGGTTATAGCAAATGCGGTAATATTAATTGTTTTTTCGTCCCATTCGGTTTTAGTTTCCAAAAAATTAGCAACAAAATAACTAAAATGTATTGCGCCATAAACACCAGCTACTAGTGCAATCACAGAAGCTAATTCTACAAAAAGACCTTTAAACAATCCGCGTATTAAACCAAACAAAATTAACGCACCTAAAACAATATCTATAACCGCCATAAAGTTTACAATTTCAACAAATATAAACTAACTTTGCAACTTAAATATAATTATGTCAAGAGACGAACAATTAAAACACCGCTGGGAAGAAGTAGTAAGCAAATTATCTAATCAATTTGCAGACGGAGACAAGTTAGATTTAGACGCTATCATATATTTAATAGGCGTACAAGAGTTGGGACAATTACATCGCAGATTTAAAAAAGATCACAAATTAGATTTAATGCACATAGCCATATGCAAACTACTAGAACCTTACGGCTATTATGAGTTTGATTTTGTTGATGAAGATGGTTGGCCACACTATAAAATAAAAGAGCAATTACCAACACTAAAAGCAGGAGAACAGTCTGTTTTAATGAAAGAAGCCATAGTAAACTACTTTTTAGAAACCGATTATATACAATAATTTTTTTGGCGTTACCCTATCGGGTCAGGCTCTCGCAAGTCGCAATCAAAGATGTGCTCCAACAATTGCTCCATCCTTAACGTGTCATGCTGAGCTAGTCGAAGTACGCCAATCCGCTAACAAAAAGCTTACACTAAGTAAGGTGTAAACCATAAAAAATAGTAAATTTGCTCTTTATTTTATGATGTCATGATAGATAAGATTAAAGAACTTATAGCCGAAGCAGAAGCTTTTAAAGCACAAACCAAAGAAGAGGTAGAAACGTTTCGTATAAAATACTTAGGAAAAAAAGGACTACTAAATGAGTATTTCTCTGAGTTTAAAAACGTAGCTAACGACCAAAAGAAAGAGTTTGGACAAGCCATAAACAAACTAAAACAAACGGCGCAAGACAAAGTAAACCAGCTAAAAGAAGAGCTAGATAATAATGCTCCAGAAACAAGCATATCTGGTGATTTATCAAGACCAGGCGAACCATTAATTATCGGTTCTCGTCATCCAATTTCAATAGTAAAAAATCAAATAATAGATATCTTTTCTAATATCGGTTTTAATGTTAGCGAAGGACCAGAAATAGAAGACGATTGGCACAACTTTACAGCATTAAACCTACCAGAATATCATCCAGCAAGAGACATGCAGGATACTTTTTTTGTGCAAACAAATCCAGATATTTTATTACGTACGCATACCAGTTCTGTACAAGTACGTTACATGGAAAATAATCAACCACCAATACGTACAATATCACCAGGTAGAGTATATCGTAACGAAGCTATTTCTGCACGGTCACACTGTTTCTTTCATCAAGTAGAAGGATTATATATCGATAAAGATGTAAGTTTTGCAGATTTAAAACAAACGCTTCAATATTTTACAACCGAGTTGTTTGGTAAGTCTAAAATAAGACTACGCCCGTCGTACTTCCCATTTACAGAACCAAGTGCAGAGATTGATGTATATTGGGGATTAGAAAACGAAACCGATTACAAAATCACTAAAGGAACAGGTTGGTTAGAAATAGGTGGTTGTGGTATGGTAGATCCAAATGTATTATCCAATTGTAAAATAGACCCAGAAGAATACTCTGGTTTTGCATTTGGAGTTGGTATAGACCGTATAGCAATGTTATTACATCAAATAGGAGATATTAGATTATTAAGCGAAAACGATGTACGATTCTTAGAGCAATTCAAATCGGCTTTATAAAAAATTAACAACGATTTATAGTTAAAGGCTAATATGTTAAGAAATTTACATATTAGCCTTTTTTATTTAACAACAAATTAACTTTGTTTAGTTCGGTTTGTTCCGAACCTAATGTATTTTTGCGGCATAATTTTTTAGAATAATTTATGACTAAAGATATATGTAGCAAAAAAATGGCACTAGTTGAAAAACTTGGTGTGCATTTAGAAGGTAGAGAAAACCTAGCGCCTGTTGCTGCGCGCATTATGGCATACATCATTTTAACTGGTAAGCAAGGAACTACGTTTGACGATTTAGTAACAAACCTTTGTGCTAGTAAAAGCACAATTTCAACACATCTAAATCATCTGCAAGACCTTAAAAAACTAGAATATTTCACTAAACCAGGTGACCGAAAGAAATACTTTATAGTCAATGTAGATACCATGCTTCAAAGTATAGATAATATGCTGAAAGAGTGGAAAAGTGAAAAAGAACTTCACGAAGAAATAAAAGCGTACAAAGTAGATGTAAACACCATTTTAGACCAAGAGCATCAATTTGAATTTGGCTATCACGACAGTTCTATTGAATTTTTACATGGTGCAATTTTATCAATATCTAAACTAAAAGAATCCCTAATAAATAACGATCACTAATCAATTTTTTAAAAAATGAAACATTACAGAATATATATTCTTGCTACATTAAGTAGCGTTGCATTATTTATAACTAGTTGTAAGCAAGAGCAACAACAAGTACAGCAACAACCACAAGCGTTACCATTGGCAGTAACCACTGTGCCTCAAAAAGAGGTGACAACATATAACACTTACCCAACAACAATAGAAGGCACTATTAATAGTGAAGTAAGAGCAAAAGTGTCTGGTTACATCAATAAAGTTTTAGTAGACGAAGGTCAAAAAGTAAGCAAAGGACAAACACTTTTTAAATTAGAAACAGAATCTTTAAGTCAAGATGCAGAAGCAGCAAAAGCTAGTGTTAATGTAGCACAAGTAGAGGTTGATAAATTAAAACCTTTAGTAGAAAAGAACATTATTAGTCCTGTGCAATTAGAAACTGCAAAAGCCAATTTAGCACAAGCTAAAGCGGCTTACAGCAGTATTGCTGCAAATATTGGTTATGCAACCGTAAAAAGCCCGGTTGATGGCTACGTAGGCGCAATTCCTTACAGAGAAGGATCTTTAGTAAGTGCAACTAGCGTAAATCCTTTAACTACTGTTGCTAGTATAGAAAGAGTATTTGCTTATTTTTCTATGAATGAAACAGAATATTTAGACTTCTTACAAGATACAGAAGGCACAACACTTCAAGAAAAAATCAGCAATTTTCCAAAGGTTGAATTACTACTAGCAAACGGTCAAGTTTATGACCAAAAAGGAACTATTGAAACGGTTACAGGTCAAATAGACGCTAATACTGGTACAGTAAGTTTTAGAGCCGTTTTTGATAACCCAAATAGATTGTTAACTAACGGAAATAGTGGTACAATAAAAATACCTAAAACCTATGAAAATGCTGTTGTTGTTCCTCAATCAGCTTCGTTTGAGCAACAAGGACAAACGTATGTATATACCGTTGGTGATGACAATACAGCAAAATCATCTTTAATTTCAATTAAGGATAAAAACGATTTGCTTCTTATTGTAGAATCTGGTGTAAAGAAAGGTGATTTAGTAGTTGTAAAAGGTATAGGTAAAATTAAAAACGGAACACCTTTACAACCTCAAAAAGTAGCGTTTGACAGTATTGTTAAACCCTTAAAACCTTTATTTCAATAATATTTAGAAAAAAATTATGTTAAAGACATTTATAGAAAGACCGGTATTATCTACCGTAATTTCCATCATCATAGTTATTTTGGGTGTTTTAGGGTATTCTGCTTTACCTGTAGAACAATACCCAGACATTGCACCACCAACCATTCAGGTTAATGCCACTTATCCTGGTGCAAGTGCAGAAACCATTTTAGAAAGTGTAATCATTCCTATTGAAGAACAAATTAATGGTGTTGAGGGAATGACTTATATGACCTCTTCAGCAGATAATAACGGTACTGCAAATATTACAGTGTATTTCGATCAAGAAATGAATCCTGATATTGCAGCCGTTAACGTTCAAAACCGTGTGTCTCGAGCCAACCCATTACTACCAAGTGAAGTTGTACAAACAGGAGTTACCACACAAAAGCAACAAACCTCGGCCTTGATGTTCCTATCTGTTTATTCAGATAACGAAGATTACGACGGCGTTTTTGTTCAGAATTATTTAAAAATTAATGTTATTCCGGCTATACAACGTGTAAATGGTGTTGGAAATGTTCAGGTGTTTTCTAATCAAGATTATGCGATGCGTATATGGTTAAAACCCGAAAAACTTGCCGCCTACAATTTAATCCCTTCCGAAGTTATTGCCGCACTACAAGAGCAAAGTTTAGAGGCTTCTGCAGGTAGTTTAGGACAAAATGACGGACAAGCATTTGCATATAATATAAAGTATAGCGGACGTTTTAAAACCGAAAAACAGTACCAAGATATTGTTATTAAAGCCTTAGATAATGGCGAATACTTGCGTTTAAAAGATGTAGCGAAAATTGAATTAGATGCGCAAGGCTACGAGTCGTATGGGTTTACCGAAGGCTATCCGAGTGTGAATATGGGAGTTTTTCAGACGGCAGGCTCCAATGCACAAGAGATTATTACAAATATAAAATCGGAGTTAGATCGTTTATCGAAAGACTTTCCCGACGGTATAAAATATGAAATTAATTACGACACCAATGAGTTTTTAACCGCTTCTATGAACAAGGTTAGAAACACCTTAATTGAAGCCTTTTTATTGGTGTTTTTGGTGGTATTTATCTTCCTTCAAGATTTCCGTTCTACCTTAATTCCGGCTATTGCTGTTCCAGTAGCCATTGTTGGTACCTTCTTTTTCTTAAACGTATTTGGTTATTCTATTAACCTGTTAACTCTATTTGCTTTAGTATTGGCAATTGGTATTGTGGTAGATGATGCTATTGTGGTGGTAGAAGCTGTACACGCCAAAATAGATGAAGGGGCAAAAAATGCGAAAACAGCAACACTGGATGCGATGCACGAAATATCGGGAGCTATTATCTCTATCACCTTAGTTATGGCGGCAGTGTTTGTTCCGGTGACTTTTATTCAAGGACCAACTGGGGTGTTTTACGAGCAATTTGGGGTTACCTTAATTGTAGCTATTTTAATTTCGGCCGTAAACGCCTTAACGTTAAGTCCGGCGTTGTGTGCCCTGTTTTTAAAAGGTCACGACGATCACGAAGACAAAAACAAAAGTTTTCTTCAGAAATTTTACGACCGTTTTAATGCTGGGTTTAATGCCGCTACGCAACGCTACGGTAAGTCTCTTAGCTTTTTATACAAAAACAAATGGGTAACAGGACTAATACTTGTTCTTTCAGGTGTTGGTATTTGGTGGGCAGCCTCTACAACCCCAACAGGATTTGTGCCAGATGAAGATCGTGGTATTATCTTTATGAATGTAGAATTACCGGCTGGAGCTACAATGGACAGAACCAATGTAGTTACCGAAGAGCTGTACCAAAAGGCCAAACAAATTCCTGGTGTTCGTGGAGTAACGGTAATTAATGGCCGAAGCTTAATAAGTGGTGCCGGTTCTAACTACGGTTTAGGATTTGTAAAATTAGATAACTGGGACGAGCGTGAAACCGAAGACTTATCTTCTAGTGCCATTATTGGAAAACTATTTGGTATTGCAGCGACTATTCCAGATGCTAATATTATTTTCTTTGCGCCGCCAAGTATTCCTGGTTTTGGACTTTCAGGTGGTTTTGAGGTGAATTTAATGGATAAATCTGGTGGAAGTTTTGAAGATCTAGATGCTGCCACACAACAGTTTATTGGTAACTTGATGAAACATCCAGAAATTCAGTATGGACAATCTTCATTCAACACAAGATATCCTCAATACGAGTTAGAAATTGATGTGCCATTAGCTAAAAGATATAACGTGTCTATAAGTAGTATATTCTCTACTTTACAAGGTTATATAGGTGGAATTTACGCAGCTGATTTTGCTAGATTTGGTAAGCAATATAGAGTTTATGTACAAGCCTTGCCAGAAGACAGAACAGATGCAAGTTCTTTAAATGAATTGTATATAAAAACAGGAAGTGGTGAGATGGCACCAATTACACAGTTCGTAGATTTAAAACGTGTATATGGTCCGCAATCTGTAACGCGTTTCAACTTATATAATTCGTCAAAAATTAGTGGAGCATCTAACCCTGGTTTTAGTACCGGTGACGCACTTGCAGTTGTTAACGAAGAAATTAAAAACTTACCAAACAACTACGATGTGGCTTACTCTGGTTTATCTAGAGAAGAGGTAAATGCAGGTAATCAAACGGTTATTATTTTCATATTGGTAATTGTATTCGTTTTCTTCTTACTCGCTGCACAATATGAAAGTTACTTATTGCCATTAGCTGTAATATTTTCTTTACCGCTAGGTGTGTTTGGAGCCTTTTTCTCAACCAAAATGTTAGGCTTACAGAATAACATTTATTTCCAAATAGCCTTAATCATGCTGGTTGGTTTATTAGCTAAAAATGCCATCTTAATTGTAGAGTTTGCGCTACAACGTAGACGTAGCGGAGAAGATTTAGTAGACGCAGCTATACATGGTGCAAAAGCCAGATTACGACCAATTTTAATGACCTCTTTTGCCTTTATCTTAGGATTAATGCCACTTGTGTTAGCAAACGGTGTTGGAGCTGCTGGTAACAGATCTATTGGTACTGGTGCTGCTGGAGGAATGTTAATAGGAACCATTTTAGGAATTTTTGTAATCCCTATTCTATTCATCTTATTCCAATGGTTGCAAGAGAAAGTTTCAGGTCAACCAAAAACAAAAACTATCGAGAACTAAAATTATGATATCACATTCAACATATAAAAAATTAAGTAAACCCTTATTACTTATTGTAGTTGCGATAACAATGCAAAGTTGCTTTGTAGCTAAAGATTATACGCGACCAGAATTAGAAGAAACAGACCATTTATTTAGAACAGATAATTTGCCAGCAGACAGTTTGTCTATGGCAGATATATCTTGGAAAGATTTATTTTCAGACAGCTATTTGCAGCAGTACATTAATGAAGGTCTTCAAAATAACTTAGATATTAGAACTGCAATTCAGCAAATTCTAGTTACCGAAGCTTACTTAAAACAAGGTAAAGCAGGTTATTTACCAACGGTTAGCGCTACTGCACAGATGACACGTCAAGAATTGTCTGGAAACAGTCAATTTGGGTCTTTCTTTTCGTCATTAGATCAATATGAACTTTCAGGAAGTTTATCTTGGGAAGCTGATATTTGGGGAAAAATTAGAAGTAACAAACGTGCTAGCGAAGCTACCTATTTACAAAGTGTCGCTGCACATAAAGCGGTAAAAACACAGTTAGTATCTAGCATTGCAACTACATATTACCAATTGTTGGCCTTAGATGCACAATTAGAAGTTACAGAGCAAACAGTTGCCGCTAGAGACAGTAGTGTCATTACAATTAAAGCATTAAAGGACGCTGGACAAGTAAACCAAGTTGCGGTTGACCAAAATATTGCGCAATACAATAACGCAAAAGCACTATTAGTAGATATAAAAGCTACAATTTTTAAAACTGAAAATGCTTTAAATCTTTTATTAGGAAGATCATCTCAGCCTATTCAACGAGGTTCTTTAGAAAACCAAAACTTTGATGCCGATATAAAAGTTGGTGTACCTGCTACTTTATTAAGTAACAGACCAGATGTTATTGCTTCAGAATATGGTTTAATCAACGCTTTTGAGTTAACCAATGTAGCACGAAGTAATTTTTATCCGTCACTAACATTAACGGCTAATTCTGGTTTTCAAAGTCTTGAGTTAGATCAATTACTTGATGCAAATTCACTATTTGCAACATTAGTTGGTGGATTAACTCAGCCTATTTTTAATCAAAGACGTATTAAAACGCAGCACGAAGTTGCCAAAGCACAGCAGGAACAAGCTTTATTAGCCTTTAAAAACACGCTTTTAACAGCAGGAAATGAAGTGTCTAATGCACTTTACGATTATGAGGCAGAAACAGAGAAGTTTGAATACCGTCAAAATGAAGTTGAAGCATTAAGAAATGCCGAAAGTAATTCGGAAGAATTATTGAAAAACGGATATGCCAATTATTTAGACCTATTAACAGCTAGACAAAGCGCGCTAAGTGCAGAACTTAATTTAATTGATAACAAACTACAACAAATGTTAAGCGTTATCAACCTTTATGAAGCTTTAGGTGGCGGCTGGAAATAAAATTTAAAAGTGAAAAAGAATAATAAATACAGGTTAACTTTAGACGAAATCACGTTAAAAGATAACCCAAACCCAACTGGAAATTTACAGTTTGAATTTGAAAATCATGATGATATTTTAAGCATTTTAGAAAAAATTAAGCAGAAAAATATCTTTGATGAAAACACAAATAAAGAGTTTGCAGTTGGGTTAAAATTGTTTAGTGAAGTCTTATTAAAAAACAGAAAGCATGAACTTTTTGAAGATTTGATGCCAAGTTTTAAAGCTTTTATGACAAAACTAAAATCATATTAAAATGATTAGCAAGCAGGAGTTATTAGAACAATCGGCAGAAAAATTTGTAAAGTTTGGTAGCAGAAGTTTTACTATGGATGAGCTTGCGTCTGAGTTAGGAATTTCAAAAAAAACAATTTATCATCATTTTGATAGTAAAGACCATTTAATTTATGATAGTGTTGGTTTATTAATTAACAATTATACTAATAACGTAGATCAAATAGTAAGTAAAGAAAAGGATCCAATAATTTGTGTTATTTTATTATATAAAACAGCTTTAGAACACTTAAAAAACTTCAAACCGTCGTTTATTTTCGGGCTTCAAAAATACTATCCAAAAGCATATAGTCAGTTTGATCAATTTAGACAAAATTTTATTAAAATAACATTGTTTAACCTGCTTCAAAGTGCACAAAACCAAAATATTATTAGAGAAGAAGTAAATCTGCATTTGTTTTGTGATCTTTATTTTAAGCGGTTTGAAGAGGTTGCTCTAAAAAATACAAGCTTGATAGATAAGTATTCTCAAGAAGAAATATTGAATCATTTTGTAGTTTATAATTTAAGAGGAGTAACAGTATCTAGTTATAGTAATGTTTATTTTGAATAGTTTGCTATTTTTGCCAAATGAAAAAAGATATCCACATTCCTAAAGTAGAAGGTGTTTACATTGCTATTGTAAACGAGTACAATGATATTTATCAAACTCAAGATTGGAACGCCTATATTGTTAATGATAAAGAGGTAGATTTAGACACTGTAATTATTGTAACTAGTGGTTATTCTGAAAGTAAAACAACCTCAGTTTTCAGAAAAAAAATAGATAAACTTCCTAAAAAAAGTTATGCAAAAATCGAATTGATTCAAGAAGAACTTTTTGCACTCAATAACCAATTTAAAGTCACTTTTTTTGAAGGTAATACGATGTTTGATAAAACATATACGTTTAGAAAAAACACGATAAATAAAAATGCACTTCAAAATATTCCTTTAATTAATCAAAAAGGAGTTTTAGTAAAATAAAAAAAGCATACTTTTTAGCATAAAAAAATCTTTTGCCTTTAAAATTTTTTTCATTTTCTATTTAAGAAAACGTTGTAGTATTTAAGTTAGCCAAAACTATCCTTAAATAACATGATTTATCTCATGTTTAGTGGTGTTTTAAGCATGTAACTTTGTTAGGGTAAAGAACAAAATCTTACTTATTTGTTCTTCCAAAACAAAGCAAAATGATAACCACAACTTTCATCATCTTAGGTATTACAATCGCATTTTTTGTTTGGGGAAAATTATCTCCAGATGTTGTAGCCTTAATGTCTATGTTAGCACTATTTTTAACAGGTGTTTTAGACTTACCAGAAACGCTTAGCGGATTTAGTAACCCAACGGTAATTATGATTGCATCTTTGTTTGTCATTGGTGAAGGGTTATCTAAAACAGGTTGGACTGCTTTAGCAGGAAAAACGTTTGTAAAGTTTGCAAAAAGTAGTACTACAAAAATGGTAGTTATTTTAACCTTTGGTTCTGGTGTGCTTTCTGGTTTTGTTAGTAACACCGGTACAGTTGCAACTTTATTACCAGTATCAATTTCTACAGCTTGGAAGCTAGGAACATTCCCTTCAAAAGTATTAATGCCAATTGCTTTTGGGTCAAATTCTGGTGGATTGTTAACCTTAACTGGTACGCCTCCAAACATTATTGTTAGTAATGCTTTAGAAGAAACAGGACAAACAGGGTTTTCTTTCTTTGAGTTTGGTTTAATTGGTCTTCCAATTCTTTTAATTACCATTCTTTACTTTAGATACTTAGGATTTAACCTTTTACCAAGTAACAAAACCAACAACAAGCCAGTAGATATAGATTCTACAATGCACAAATGGATAGAAGCTTACAAAGTACATGATGATTATTATAGATTAAGAATACGTTCTGTATCACAATTAATCAACACAAAATTATCAGATTGGGATTTAGAAAACCAATATAATTTACAGGTTATTAGACTTAAAAGAAGACATCCAAATCGTTTAAAAGGAATACCTGAATTTATCGAATTCCCAACAGAAAAAGTCACACTTAAATACCACGATATTATCACCGTTAAAGGTGAAACAGAAGCTGTAAACCGATTAATGATCACTTTTAGATTAGGACTATTACCAGTTGAAGAATCTGAAGCTGAAGGCGAAGTAAAAGAAAACCTAATCAATCAAGAAGTTGGTATGAGTGAAATTATGATTACACCAAATTCATATTTGGTAGGTCGTAAAGTGCAACGTGGTAAATACTTTAGTGATTTTGGATTTCAATTATTAGCTGTTTCAAGAAATAACAAACCGCTTTTAGATAACGAGATTACTATAAAAGCAGGAGATGCCTTTTTAGTAAGAGGTACTTGGGAAAGTATAGATAAACTTAAAGATCATTTTGAAAATTTAGTAATCGTTGGTAGCCCAGAAGGTTTATCAAAAGACGTTGTAAACATTACTGAAAAGTCTTATATCGCTTTGGGTTCATTATTACTAATGATTTTCATGTTAGTGTTTAAGATAGTACCAGGTGCAATAGCAGCTTTAATTAGCGCTGGTATTGTTTTACTTACAGGTTGCGTGCCTTTAGCAAAAGCCTATAAAGGAATAAGTTGGATGAGCGTAGTGATGATTGCAGCAATGATACCAATGGGATTAGCCTTACAAAAAACAGGTGCTGCGCAGATGATAGCAAATTCATTAGTCAATAGTTTAGGCGGTATGAATTTAGTCATCTTATTAGCAGGAATTTTTATACTAACCACAACTTTTAGTCAAGTCATTAATAACTCTGCAACTGCAGTACTAATGGCACCAATTGTAATACTAACAGCACAATCTTTAGATGTTTCTGCAAAGCCATTTATGATTGTTGTTGCTATAAGTGCCTCAACAGCATTTTTAACACCAATTGGTACAACTACAAATGCAATGGTAATGGCAGCAGGTGATTATAAATTTAAAGACTATGTAAAAGTTGGTGCACCATTACTACTACTAATACTGATAACTACAATACTATTAGTGCCAATTATTTGGCCTTTTGAATAACATTAATAACAAATACCAATACAAAATGGAAACGATTGTTAAAACAGACAGAAACTTAGAAAAGTATGGATTGAAGAATGTCTCTGTTAACTGGAATTTATCTCCAGAAACACTTCAGCAAATTACTGTCGAAAAAGGAATGGGACAAGAGACCTCTAACGGTACATTAGCCGTAAACACAGGAAAATTCACTGGACGTTCTCCTCAAGATAGATTTTTAGTAGAAGATGAATACACAAAAGATAAAGTTTGGTGGGGAAAAGTAAACAAACCAATTTCACCAGAAAACTTCAAAAAATTATATGATGAGGTAGCAAATTACCTTTCAGGAAAAGAAATTTATGCTCGTGATGGTTATGTATGCGCAAATCCAGAATATCAAACTAATGTCAGAACCATCACAGAATATCCTTGGTCTAATCTGTTTGTAAACAATATGTTTTTAAGATTTTCTGAAGACCAATTAGATAATTTTGAAGAAGATTGGTTAGTACTTTGTGCTCCTGGTTACGAAGCAAAAAATCCAGAAGAATATGGTATTAGACAAGGTAACTTTTCTATCATCAACTTTACAGATAGAGTGGCTTTAATTGGTGGATCTGCTTACACAGGTGAAATGAAAAAAGGAATTTTCACAGCGTTAAATTTAATCCTACCAATAGAAAGAAATGTATTACCAATGCACTGCTCTGCAAATGTTGGAGAAGATGGCGATACTTCAATTTTCTTCGGATTATCAGGTACAGGAAAAACAACACTTTCTGCAGATCCAAACAGAAAATTAATTGGAGATGACGAGCACGGATGGACAGCAGATAATGATATCTTTAACTTTGAAGGTGGTTGCTACGCTAAAGTAATTGATCTTACTGAAGAAAAAGAACCAGATATTTTTAGAGCAATAAAGCCTGGCGCACTTTTAGAAAATGTCATTGTCAATAACGGAGAAGTAGATTTTGAAGACTGCTCTATTACTCAAAACACACGTGTAAGTTATCCAATACATCACATAGATAATATACAAGTACCATCTCATGCTGGTAACCCAAAAAATATTTTCTTCTTAACCTGTGATGCATTTGGAGTGTTACCTCCAGTTTCAAAACTTACTCCAGGTCAAGCTGCATATCACTTTATTTCTGGTTACACTGCAAAAGTTGCTGGTACAGAAGCTGGTATTACAGAACCAGTACCATCATTCTCTGCTTGTTTTGGTTCTCCTTTTATGCCATTACATCCAACTGTTTATGCTGAAATGTTAAGTAAAAAAATGCAAGAAGCTGGCGTAAATGTTTGGTTAGTTAACACTGGTTGGAGCGGCGGACCTTACGGTGTCGGATCTAGAATTAAGTTGAAATACACTAGAGCAATGATTACAGCTATTTTAAATGGCGAATTAGAAAATGTAGACTTTGAGCAACATCCAATTTTTGGTCTATATATGCCTAAATATTGCCCTAATGTACCTACTGAAATGTTAGACCCAATGAACACGTGGTTACAAAAAGGTGCTTACATAAGTAAGGCAATTGGATTAGCACACTCATTCCACTTAAACTTCGAGAAGTTTGCAGAAAAAGCTTCAAAACAAATCATAGAAGGTGGTCCTTTAATTGACGAGCACCATCATCTTGAAGATACATTTTAGTTGAATTTGTTATTAATAAATCTAGCCTACCTTTAATACACTTAGGTAGGCTATTTTTTTAAATTTTTACGCTATGAAAGCGATAGTAAAGTTAGCCATATTATTAGTTTGGTTAACAGGTTTCTCTCAATCTATGGAAACCGAAGTAGGTACTTGGTACACCGTTATAGGTAGTTATAAATTAAATGAAAAAGTAAGTTTTGGTGGTGTTGCAGAGTTAAGAGATTATCAATTTAGTCACAATCTTAATTTTTTTTATGTTCAAGGTGTAGTTAATTACAAATTGAATAAAAAATTTAGTTTAACTGGTGGATATTTATTTGGAGAGATTGACACGACCATAGAACCATCCAACAAACCCAATGTCATTGAACACAGATTATTAGAGCAAATAAACTTTAAAACAAAATTAAACAAGCTAGCGATAAGTCAGCGAATGCGTTTAGAACAACGTTTTTGGAATGCTCATCAATACAGCGAAGTAAGACACAGATTAAGATATCGTGTCAAATTTAAATATCCTTTAAATAAGACATTTTACCTTGGTGGATATGAAGAGTTAATTTTAAGAAAAAACCCAAAACCTTTTGAACAAAATCTATTAAGTGCAGATTTAGGTATTAATTTAGATAAACATTTTAGTGTCGAAATTGGTTACATCAAACACCTATTTTTAAAACGAAATTTAGACCGTTTTCAATTATGTATGGTTATAAAATAATAACTTAATTAAGCTTTTCTGTAAGTTTTTTAAATACTTTTTTAGGATCTTTTCCTTCATATAAAATACTGTAAACAGCATTTATAATAGGTAGCTTCGTTTTTTTCTGGTTTTTATCATTAAGTAAATGTGCACTTTTGGTAGCGTAATAACCTTCTGCAACCATATTCATTTCCATTTGTGCAGATTTTACGGTATAACCTTTACCAATCATGTTTCCAAACATACGGTTACGAGAAAAAGTAGAGTAACCAGTAACCAATAAATCACCTAGGTAAGCCGAGTTATTGATGTTACGTTTCATCTTATGCATTTTTTTGATAAAACGTTTCATTTCACGTATAGCGTTACTCATTAACACGCTCTGGAAGTTATCTCCGTAACCCAAACCATGTGCTATACCAGCAGCAATAGCATAAATATTTTTAAGCATTACTGCATATTCGGTACCAATAACATCGTCGCTAGTTTTTGTTTTTATGTAATCGCTTGATAAAGCATTGGCAATAATTTGAGCTTTTTTCTGGTCTGCGCAAGAAATTGTTAAATATGATAAACGCTCTAAAGCAACTTCTTCTGCGTGGCAAGGACCAGCAATAACGCCAATATTTTCAAAAGGAATATTGTAATTATCATGAAAATGCTCGCCAACCAACAAGCCAGTTTCGGGTATAATTCCTTTTACTGCAGAAACTACAATTTTATCAGTAATATCTGCGGTTAGTTTTTCTAATTCGGTATGAATAAATGCCGAAGGAATCACAAAAATTAAAACATCTGCGTAGTTAGCAATTTCATTAATATCATTGCTAAGTTTTAATTGTTCCAAATGAAACTCGACAGAACTTAAATAATTTGGGTTATGTTGTTCTCTAAGAATATGTTCTTTGGTATAAACACTGCGCATGTACCAACCAACTTCTTCTAAATTTTCGCAAAGCATTTTTACGATAGCGGTTGCCCAGCTTCCTGATCCAAAAACAGCATATTTTAATGGTTGACTCATAGTTTCGTTTAAATTCTATGTCAAAAATACGTAAAATTAAAGACTTCAATTAGTATTGAAAATCAATCATTTTTAATTTTTGGCACGCCTTTTGAAATTCAATTTATATCAATCCTTTAAAACGACAGATTATGAAGACGATAAAATTACTTTCAGGCTTTGCTTCAATAGCATTATTATTTACATCGTGTTATACAGAAGTTGTTGTAGACGACTATGCTTACGATAATTATCAAGAACCAATTACGGTAAATCAGCTACTAAACTCTTACGAGTTGTGGTACGTAGATATTAACGAAACTATTGGTTACGGCGAAACTCCTTTTTTACAAATGGCATTTACAGTATCTTTTAGAAACGGAAATTTATACGCCAATAATAATCTAGTAGGTATTGGTAGTCAAGGTAATGGTTACGGTATACAAATAGGATATTATAATGCTTATAATATGATTTTGGATATAGACCACGATATTGATGGCTATGATAGTTTTGATGTCTACCAAATAGATTATAATACTATTGAATTGTATAACCCATTTAATGATACCTCATATTTTTTACATGGTTACCAACGTGCAAACTTTGATTACGACTATGTGTTTTATGATAACATCCAGTACTTTTTACAAGAATATGAAGCTTGGGAAAAAACATACACAAGTAACTTTGGTGCTTTAAACGAATTTGATAACGAAAACTTCCTTCAGTTTTTATCTGGCGGAAATGATAACAACTTTAGAAGCTCTCAAGATCCTGAAGGAACAAATCCAAACAATATATATTGGGATTATTCTGGATTGTATGGTGTTAATGATGTTAACGGAAATATGTACCTAAAAACACTAACCTTAGATTATGATTATTTTGATAATGAGTTTTTTGAGTTAAGTATTGTAAATGATCAAAGAGTAGAATTATATCACCCAAGTTCTGGTACGGTTTATGAGTTTACAGGAAGAGGTTATATACAATATTTAAAAGTTGGACAAACAACAGATAAAAATAAAACCTCTGGAGACAAAAAACGTGTACAACACACCAAGAAAAAAGATAATCCTAGAGATAATACTAGGGAAAAATAAAATCTCAATTAGTGAGTAATTTTTGAGAATTAGTTTAGTTAGTTTAAAACCGCTTAAAGTAAAATTTAAGCGGTTTTTTTAATAGTTAACTTTAAGTCAAAATTCTAATTTTAAACAATAAACCAAAAGCTTTTTGTTAACTTTACGAGAGAACATTAAAAACAAGATTAAAATTATGGGAGTATTTTCATTTATTAAAAACGCAGGCGCAAAAGTGTTTGGTATTGGTAAAACAGACAAAGAAGAAGCTGCAGAAGCTGCTGCTGCCGAAATGAAAATGGAAGAAATGGCTGCAAGAAAACTAGAAGAAACCGTTAGCGATTTAGACTTAGAAGTAGCCAATTTAAATATTTTAATAGATGATGATTCTGCAACGATTACTGGAGAAGCTGTAGACCAAGCCACAAAAGAAAAAGTGGTTTTATTAGTAGGAAACAGTGATGGTATTGCTACCGTAGATGATCAAATGACCGTAGCAAAAGTTGAAGTTAAAGAGCCAGAAACAAAATTTCATACTGTGGTAAGTGGTGATACTTTAGGTAAGATTGCCAAAAACTATTATGGCAATGCGATGAAATATCCAGAAATATTTGAAGCTAATAAACCAATGCTTACAGATCCAGATAAGATTTATCCAGGACAAGTGTTGCGTATTCCAGCATTAGACTAAATAAAATTACATCCCGTTTTTGACTTGAAAACGGGATTTTTTGTGGCTAATTTCCTCAAAATCATAAAATTATATGTATTTCATCGAATAAATTATGTTTTTTATCGAATTAAAAATATATTCGTCAATCAAACCTGCTTAATTTATTTTTTATGAAAAAAATTTCCCTTATCGCCTTAGCTTTTATAGCTACCTTATTTACAATAAGTTGTGAAAATGAAGAGACTTTTGTAGATAACAACACTGTAACAAATGCAGATCCAAATTTTAGAGTTACAACAGCAAATGGTAACACAGCAAGTCAACGTGCATCTTATGACGAGCCATGTATGACAACTAATTTAATAGCTGGACAAAATCACATTGTAGGAACTGTCTCTGTAGATTTTGATGGTGTAGATTTAATTATTACTTATACTACAAATGCAG
This sequence comes from Mesoflavibacter sp. CH_XMU1404-2, assembly GCF_037029465.1. Classification (NCBI taxonomy): domain Bacteria; kingdom Pseudomonadati; phylum Bacteroidota; class Flavobacteriia; order Flavobacteriales; family Flavobacteriaceae; genus Mesoflavibacter; species Mesoflavibacter sp. CH_XMU1404-2. Next base: position 49,874 of record NZ_JAYMEM010000009.1, read on the forward strand.
ATTGGTCAATCCAAGCTACGCATTTAAGTATTGGTAACTGTGCAGAGCAAACAATACCAACAACAGGATCTGGAAATCCAAAAATTGGTCATTTTGAGCATTCTACAACTCATAACCCAGATGTAGATGTAGTAACATACTACATAGATCCAGCTGCGTTAACCGAAAATTATTGTTTTGCAGCACATGCAGAAGTTAATGGGCCAACAGGCGGAGAAACTGCTTGGGCAGAAGGTACAGACTTTGATGGTAATAACTGGGCAATGTATGTTGAAGCGTTATTGTCAGACTGTAATGTAGACGATCCTGGTACAGATAGATAACCCCAAATTTTAAATAATAAAAAGCCAACCCTAAAAGGTTGGCTTTTTTTATGTTATAAATATTTAATTTTAACTCTCAAAAGAGGTATTTAGGCTAATGTCTACACTACTTAAGGCTTTACTAACTGGACAACCTTTTTTAGCACCTTCTGCTAGTTCTTTAAATTTTGCTTCGTCCATACCATCTACTTTACCTGTTAGATCTAATTGTATGTGTGTAAAGGCAAAACCGCCATCTTGTTGCTCTACAGTAATAGTAGCATCTACGTCTAATTTGTTAGCTTCAAAACCAGCGTCTTGTATGGCAAAACTAAGCGCCATAGCAAAACAACCAGCATGTGCAGCTGCAATTAGCTCTTCTGGATTTGTACCAGCTTTACCGTCTTCGTTTTCAAAACGTGCTTTAAAATTATAAGGTGTATTGTCTAAAACACCACTTGGACCATTTAAAAATCCTTTACCGTCTTTACCTGTGCCTTGCCAAATGGCTGTTGCTTTTCTCTTCATAAAATAATTTAATTTTTGGTTTACTTTAAAATTAAAGCTTTTACTAAAGAAATAGGGTTAAGGAAATTGTAAATGTTTTGGGAAGTTTCGTTTAACGGTTTGTGTATGAGTAGTAGCGAAATATTTGCAATCACTTTCGGAAAGTAATTTACAAAATAAAAAAGAATAGCGACTTGAATTAAAAAACTAAGTCGCTATTACTTTTACACGTTGTTGTGAGTAGTTTTTACTTTAACTTTTCTAGTAACAGTTCGGCAACTAGTTCCGAAGATGCAGGATTTTGTCCAGTTATTAACAAACCATCTTCGACCGCATAAGGACTCCAGTCTGCTTTTTTAGTGTAAATTCCACCATTACTCTTTAACATTTCTTCAACCAAAAATGGAACAACAGAAGTTAGTTGAACAGCTTCTTCTTCTCCGTTTGTAAATCCAGTTACTTTTTTTCCATTAACCAACGATGTCCCATCCGTATTTTTTGTGTTTTTAAAAATTGCAGGAGCGTGACATACAGCAGCAACAGGTTTATTGTTGTTATAAAAATCTTCTATTAAAGCAATTGAGTTTTCATCTTCAGCTAAATCCCATACAACACCGTGTCCACCAGGATAAAATACTGCGTCAAAATCTGCTTGATTTACAGTTTCCAATTTTATTGTTTTAGATAAGATCTCTTGAGTTTCTTTATCATCATTAAATCTTATGGTTGCTGGAGTTTGGAAATCTGGTTCATTACTTTTTGGGTCAATTGGAGGTTGTCCACCTTTTGGAGATGCCAAAGTAATTTCAATTCCTTTATCTTTTAATAAGTAATAAGGTGCTGCAAATTCTTCAATCCAAAAACCAGTTTTCATTCCAGTATCTCCTAAATCTTCGTGATTAGTTAATACAAATAATACTTTTTTCATTGTTTTGCTTTTTTTGTGTTAATACTTAATTTTTTTTCATTAGAATTATTTTTTTTTGTGTTTTTACCACAATAGGAAAATAAAGCTAAAGCGATTATAATTGTTGTTATTCTTTTGATTAGAGACAAAATTACTGTCAAATTAAGTACTAAAAATTGATGTATGGTAATAAAATCAATTATGAGATATTTCTTTTCTAATTCTACTTAAGCTTTCGGTAGTAATTCCTAGATAAGAAGCGATATGGTAATTTTTTACAGCCTGTTCAATATTTGGGTAAGTGCTAATAAAAGAAACGTATCTTTCTTTAGCTGATTGGGCTAAATTTGCTAATATTCTTTTTTGAAAGCTAGCGAAAGCTCTTTCCATTTTTTTTCTGAAAAAAGTTTCTAATTGTGGAATCTCTATAAATAATTCTTCCATACTTTTTTTGGAAATTTCATATAAAGTTGCTTCCTGAATAGTTTCAATATACATAATCGCTTTGGATGCTGTGAAGAAAGCCGTATAATCGCTTATCCACCAATCATTAATGGCGAATTGCAAAGTATGTTCTTTACCAGATTTGTCAATAAAGTAAGTTCTTAAACATCCATCGTAAACATAATATTGATTGTTCACTTTATCATCTGCTTTCAATATTGTAGTCCCTTTTTTTAACTTGAGTTTTTTAAGTTTACTTTCAATAAGATTCATTTCTTTTTTTGAAAAAGAAATGCCTTTAAAAATTTCTAATATTATTGAATTTTCGATGTTCATTTAAATTACACGCAACAGTCTCGTTTATATCCATTAGGCGGCGTAAGAGACGCGGATTTGTCGGCTTAGTACTAGTTTGTTGGTAAAGTTAATTATTTTCTTACTAACGGAGCCGTCTACTCGATTATGAGCTTTTTTACATTCTTCATTGTCACTGGAAAATTGTCCATGCTTAAGTCTCTTATCTCCATTCCAAGACCCCTTATTTAGTTTTACATTTGTAGTGTAACAAAAATAAGTCAAAATGAAATTTAAAAGTTTAATCAAATTAAGTAGCCTAGTTCTAATGCTAGGGATAACAATTCAAGCATTTTCTCAAACTAAAAAAAGTAATTTTATGGACAACACAAAAAATGAAAACATCGGATTATTAGTAATCATGAAAGCGAAAGAAGGTAAGGAGCAAGAAGTGAAAGAGTTTCTTCTAGGTGGTTTATCATTGGTAAATGCAGAACCAAAAACTGAATCTTGGTTTGCATTTCAAATAGATGAACAAACTTTCGGAATTTATGACACATTTGAAGCTGAAGAAGGCAGACAGGCACACTTAAAAGGAGAAGTGGCAAAAGCCTTATTGGCCAATGCTGGAAATCTTTTAGAAGGTTTTGATGCTAGCAGAGACATTAAGACCGTTGATGTTCAAGCAAGTAATCATAAAGTGGGTGATCAGAATAAGGGATTGTTGGTGATTATGAAAGCCAAAGAAGGAAAGACATCTGCAGTGGAGGATTTCTTACAAGCGGGCAAGTCATTGGTAAGTTCTGAGCCTGCAACTTTATCATGGTATGCATTTAAAATCAATGAAGAAACATATGCCATTTTCGATACGTTTGCAGATGACGCTGGCAGAGATGCTCATTTGACAGGGAAAGTAGCAGCAGCGTTGATGGAGAATGCACCTGTAATTTTAGAAGGCTTTGATGCTTCAGCAATTCAAAAAATTAACATTCTAGCTTCAAAATAAATATTTGATTTAAGAAAGGAGTGCCAAAAGCACTCCTTTTTTTTAAATTTGAATGAGCTAAAAAATAAATTTAGTATGGCAAAAATAATTATAGACAAACAAAACGGAGAACTTGCGTTTAGATTAGAAGAGTTGAACGACCTAAGCCAGTTTGATCATTTACAAAGAAGAAATTATTATTCTATCGTTTTGTTATATGGAACTAGCTATGAACTAAGCGTTGATTTTCAAAGTTTTGAATTGCAAGGAGATCAAATGATTTGTTTGGCTCCGTATCAACCTTTCATGATACGTTCTGAAGAAAAGTGTCAGGGTTATTTATTGAATTTTCATCCCGATTTTTTTTGTACATATAGACATCAAAACGAAATAGAGACCGAGGGATTCCTTTTTAATAATTTCCATGGTTTACCCTATTTTACTGTAAACGAGCAAAGCCTATTTCTTAATTTGATTGATCAAATTTCGAAAGAGATGGACAAAGACTCAATCGCTCAGCATGAAGTTCTTGTGGCATTTTTAAAAGTGTTTTTAATAGAAGCGGTCAGACAAAAGAAACAATTTGATCAACAATTTACTCCCAGAACTTCAGATTCAAAAACAGAAATTTTACAAAATTTAGTCGATGCAATAGAGAGTAATTATTGCAAACTCCATTCTCCCCAAGAATACGCAGATGAACTAAGTGTAAGTCCTAAAACTTTAGCCGGTATCGTCAAGAAATATCTCAATCAAACGACTTCATCCTTAATTTCAAATAGGATTATTATTGAGGCGAAACGAGAACTTTATCTAACTTCTAAACCAGTGAAACAAATTGCTGCTTTTTTAGGTTACGACGATGAATTCTATTTCAGTCGTTTTTTTAAAAAGAAGGTAGGAGTATCACCTGATATTTATCGTAAGACAGTTGGTTTTGCTAAACTAGAGTCAAATTAATTACCCACAATGTAAAGATAAAGCGAGTTTCCAATTTGCATTATCGGTAGTTAAACGAAGTTAGCAGAAAATTTTACAAAGTCAATCGATGCTTCATTCTATCTATAAAAATTCATTTCATCTAAATAAGCCCAAACGTGTTCTGGTAGTAAAGGTTTAACGTTTTTACCGTCTTTTATAGCATTACGTATTAGGGTAGAAGATAGCTCTATAATTGGTGCGTCTACACGTGTTATTTTTGGGTGATTGTTAAATTGTGTGTCTACTTTACCTTCGCTAATACGTGGGTACACATAAATGGAATGATACTCTAAAATGGTTTGATAGTTTTTCCATTTATGGAAGCTTTTTAAATTATCCTCGCCCATGATTAAGGCAAATTCGTGTTTAGGATATTTTTCGGTTAAATGGACTAAGGTATTAACGGTGTAGTTGGGTTGCGGTAAGTTAAACTCGATATCACTTTCTTTTAGCGTATCGTAGTCTTTAGTGGCTAAATAGACCATTTCTAAACGCTGGTAATTGTCTAAAAGTGTGCTTTTCTTTTTAAAAGGATTGTGTGGCGTTACGACAAACCAGATTTGGTCTAAATCGCTATTTTCTACCAATTGGTTGGCTATAATTAAGTGCCCAACGTGTATTGGGTTAAAGGATCCAAAGTATAAGCCTATTTTCATGGTTTTGATGTTCTCGATACGATTTTTTGTTTTACTTCGACTACGCTCAGTAACCGCTCAAAAAATCACTCGAACTGACGTTAGTTAACTATTGTTTTACAAAAGCACCAACTAAATTTTCTGCTTCTGCTAATGCTTTGTCTAGGTTGTCGTTTTCTATAATTATATCAAAAAGTGGCGCTGTTGCAAGCTCTGCGCTGGCTTTAGCAATACGCATATTTATCTTGTCGTCACTTTCTGTTTTACGTTTTTTAAGTCTTATTTTAAGCTCGTCTATGCTTGGTGGTTTTACAAAAACAGCTAGGGTTTGCTCTGGGAATTTTCTTTTAATACGTAATCCGCCAGATACGTCTATATCAAAAATGACGTTTTTGCCTAATGCCCAAAGACGCTCTACTTCTTTTTTTAATGTACCATAAAAATTATCGCGGTAGACTTCTTCCCACTCTAAAAAATCGTCGTTTTTAATGTGCTGTTTAAAGTCTTTTAAAGATAAAAAATAGTAGTCTTTACCGTGTTCTTCTGTACCACGTTTTTCTCTTGAAGTAGCAGAAATTGAGAAGGCTAAATTTAAATTATCGTCTTTAAGTAAATGTCTTACAATGGTTGTTTTTCCTGATCCAGATGGTGCAGAAAAAACGATTAATTTACCTTGTTTTGTGTTGTCTTTGTCCAATAGATTGTGCTTTTATTTTAAAGAACGTTTAGTAATTGTTCTTTAATTTTTTCAAGTTCGTCTTTCATTTGTACGACCAATTGTTGCATTGGCGCATAGTTACTTTTAGAACCAATAGTATTGATTTCTCTACCAATTTCTTGGCTTATAAATCCTAATTTTTTACCGTTGCTATCTGGGCTATTTATACTTTCGGTAAAGTAATTTAAATGGTTGTTTAAACGTACTTTTTCTTCGGTAATGTCAAACTTTTCGATGTAGTAAATTAGTTCTTGCTCAAAACGATTTTCGTCGTACTTTTCTTTAAGTTCTTCAATCCCTTTTTTTAATCGTTCTCTAACACCTTCAATACGTTCTGGATCTATAGCTATTACTTGATCTAATAAGTCTGCAATGTTTTTAATACGTGCATTAAAATCTGCTTCTAACACTTTTCCTTCGTCTAAACGGTGTTCATTTAAAGCGTTAATAGCTTGGGTAATTTCGGTTTCAATTTGCGACCATTCGTTTTCGTCAATTTCTTCTCTAACGGTATTTAAAGCGTCAGGAAAACGAACCGCCATTTTTAGTAATTCTGTATCATCTCCATCTACAACTTCTCTTAATTGTTGCATGTATTGTTTTACAACTGGCGTGTTAATTTGCGTAGAAGTATCGTCTGCAGTAGTTTCTACATAAATAGAAAAATCTACCTTACCACGCACTAATTGATTAGCAATTTGCTTTCTAATTTCAAGCTCTTTTTCTCTGTAAATAGAAGGCATGCGCGCATTCAAATCTAGGTTTTTGCTGTTAAGAGATTTTAGCTCGATTGTAATTTTTTTTGTTGGCAACTGTAGTACAGATTTACCGTAACCTGTCATTGAATATATCATAAACAAAATGAATTTATTAGCGCAAAGGTAAGTAAAATGTTAACGCCTAAGAAATACAATTTTAACAGCTTATTTAGATTATTTATTATGCACGCACAGCAAATAATTGTAGTTTTGAGGTTTTAAAACCCAAAAGATGTACAAAAAACAGTTTGAGATTAGATGGAGTGATATAGATGCTAATAGACATTTAGCTAACTCTGCGTATATAAATTTTATGAGTCATACGCGTACAGCGTTTTTACATGAGCACGGATTTTCTTTATCAGAACTGGTAAAAGAAGGTCTTGGTCCTGTGGTTTTTCATGAGCATGTACATTATTTTAAAGAAACTTTTTTAGGTCATCCTGTTACCGTAACCCTTGAAGTTTCTGGTTTAAGCGAAGATGGAATGTTCTTTAAGTTTGATCATAATTTTTACAATCATAAAGGTGAAAATCTTGCTTTTTGCGAAATTTTTGGAGCTTGGATAGATTTACACTCTAGAAAATTAACCAATCTACCAGAAGATTTATTAGCGTTAACGAAGCAGTTTCCTAAAGCTGAAGATTTTAAAATCTTAACAAAAGAAGACACCAGAAAACATAACAGAAAACCTAAAAACTTAAGCTTGTAGTTTAGGTTTTTTTGTTACCAAATACACACCTAAAAAGATTAAAGCAGAAGCTAAAATCTTAACAACTGTAACTGTATCGCTTCCCATAATAATAGCAAAAATACCAGCAATTAAAGGTTGCATATAAATAAATACAGTTACGGTAGATGCACGCAAATGTCTTAGTGCTAACGGGTTTAATAAATACGTTCCAAAAGTTGCACCTACAACTACAAAAATTACAGAAAACCATATGTAAGGTGTAACGTAGACGTATCTACCATAGTTAAATCTGAATATCCAAAAGGTAATACCATAAAAAACCCAAATAAAAACAACCATTTAATAAATGTAAATGGATGGTATTTATCTGTTAATTGTTTAATGAGAACAATATAAATACTGTAAGAAATAGCGTTAATAAACACCATAATATTTCCTAAAGATACGTTGTCTCCAGGATTAGGAGATTTACCGTAAATAGTTAAAATTGCAGCACCAGTAAACCCAAAAATAACACCTAAAATTTTAAGTTTCGTAATCTTTTCGTTGAGGTAAAAAGAAGATAGTATTAATACGATAATAGGGCTAGTTATCATGATTACCGATGCGTGTATTGGCGTTGTTAATTCTAATCCTTTAAAAAAGAATAACATATTTACCACCAATCCAAAAATGGCAGCAACAAAGAATTTTACGTAGTCTTTAGTTTCTATTTTTTCTTTAGGCGTAAAGAAGTTTACAATCCAAAATAAAAGTGCAGCGCCACCAACACGTAATGCAATAAAACCAAAAGGTTTTACATAACCGTTAGCCATTACATCTTTTGCAAAAGTAAAGGTTAATCCATACAAAAGTTGTACAGCAAAAGCAGCAATTAGGGCTAATATGCGTAGTTTATTCATTTAAGGCTTCTTTGGCAGCTTCTATGGTTTTTTTACTGCTACCAACAAAAATTTTATCGTTAATAACAATAACTGGTCGGCTTAAAAAGGTATAGTGTTCAAGTAAATAATGTCTAAAATCTTTTTCGCTTAAATTTTGGTCTTTTAAGCCCATTTCTTTGTAAAGCTTAGCACGTTTACTAAACAAAGCTTCGTAACTTCCTGCTAATTCAGCTAACTCATCAACTTGTTTTGCGGTTAAAGGTTCGCTCTTAATCTCTTGAAATGTAAAAGAGTTATCAAGATTTAAATCGTTAATAATTCTTGTGCAGGTATTACAAGTTTTAAGGAAGTATACTTTTTTCATGATGGTTAATTTTAGGGCAAATTTCGATTTTTTTTACAAAAGAGTTATGTTTTTCTGGCAAAACTTCAGCGAAAGCGAAATATTAAACACTTTTTTTATTCTTAAAATTGAAATGAAATTAGTTTAAAATCGTTTAAATATTTAATTTTATTGAAAAATGAAATACTATGGATTTTGCATTTGATACGACTTTAAAAAGTAGAAAATTTTTAAAAGATTTACTTGAAAATTTAACCTTAGAACAATTAAATAAAGTACCTGAAGGCTTTAATAATAATATAATTTGGAATGTAGCTCATACCATTGTTACCCAACAATTATTAGTTTATAAATTATCTGCAATGCCAATGATTGTAAGCGACGATTTGGTTGAAATGTATCGAAAAGGCACAAAGGTGGAACGTGATGTCACCCAAGCCGAAGTAGATTTAATTAAAGGTTTACTATTTAGCACTATCGAAAAAACGAAGGAAGATTACGAAAACAGAATCTTTCAAACCTATCATGAATATACGGTAACCACTAAAAGTACATTAACTAACGTAGATGAGGCGATTGCGTTTAACAACTTTCATGAAGGAATACATTTAGGTTATGTTTTGGCGTTAAAGCGTTGTGTTTAAAACGTTAAAAATTGATCTGCAACTACGTAAGGTATTGTAAATTCTACTGGTTCTTTACTTAGCGCGCCAAATTCAAAATTGTTATAAAAGATAATAACGCCATCATCGTTAAATCCGATGGTTTTAGGTAATTTAAAATCTAAGTTTTGAGCTTGTAAACCGTTGTGAACGGTCATTAATTCTTTATCGTAGTATTTTTTAACTAAAGCTTTAAAACCATTTAAATCGTTGATTAGGTCTTTGGTTTTTAGTTCTTTTCCAGTTGTTGGATCAAAATTGAAAAACTTAAAAATCAGGTTACTGTTAGCTTCTCCGGTTTGCACATTTCCATTCATGGCAATGCTAATAATAAATTCGTTTTGATAAGAAATTTCGCCATCAACAAATGCTTCCCATTTAGGAAAATCTTTAGCTAATTCTTCAGTAAAAAGTTTAGTAAAACTGATGTAAGCGTTATTAAAAGCTGTAATACTTTCGTCTATAGTTTGCTTTTTTTCTTTGGCACTATCCACATTTAAAATATCGCAAGCAAAATTGCAAAGTGAGTTGTTGATGTTTTTAGCAATATTAGAATCGCCTTTAGCTTGTGGCATAACAATCTCGACTAAGGTTTCTTTTTCTTTAGAAATATGAAGTTCTGAAAACGAAAACGCTTTTTCTTCTTCACAAGAAAAAAAGCCTATAAAACACAATAAAATTAGATAAAAAGTCTTGAAATTACTCATATTGTTAAACATAAACTAAAGCTAATAATGAAGTTTGAATACAACGAATTAAACGTTATTTTTGTTGCAATAATTACAAATTAAGCTGAAAAACATCTGCTTTACATTCAAAAATAAGAATTATAAGTTTTTAGATGATTATTTCAACTTTAAAAACTAAATAAACATGAAATTTAACACAAAAACGATACATGGAGGACAAAAACATGATCCTGCTTATGGTGCTGTAATGCCTCCAATTTATCAAACGTCAACATACGCACAATCTACACCTGGCGGACATAAAGGTTTTGAGTATTCTAGGACTCATAACCCAACGCGTCAAGCTTTAGAAAATGCTTTTGCTAGTATAGAAAACGGAGAATTTGGACTAGCTTTTGGATCTGGTCTTGCTGCAATTGATGCTATAATGAAGCTATTAAAACCAGGTGATGAAGTAATAAGTACAAACGATTTATACGGCGGAACCTATAGATTATTTACTAGTATTTTTAAGAATTTTGGAATTAAATTCAATTTTATTGGTATGCAAAATGCGAGTAATATTGAAGATTATATTACTGAAAACACAAAAATTATTTGGGTAGAAACACCAACTAACCCAATGATGAATATTATCGATATAAAAGCAACTGCAGAGATTGCAAAAAAACACAATGTGCTTCTAGCGGTAGATAATACGTTTGCCACTCCATATTTACAACAACCATTAGATCTTGGTGCAGATTTGGTTATGCACTCGGCAACCAAATATATTGGAGGACATAGCGATTTAGTGATGGGAGCACTTGTTGTAAAAGATAAAGAACTAGCAGATAAATTATATTTTATACAAAATGCAAGTGGAGCCGTTTGTGGACCACAAGATTCTTTTTTAGCGCTTCGCGGAATAAAAACGTTACATGTAAGAATGCAACGTCATTGTGAAAACGGAAGAGCTGTTGCAGAATATTTAGCTTCTCATCCAAAAATTGAAAAGGTATACTGGCCAGGTTTTGAAAGTCATCCAAATCATGAGGTAGCAAAATCACAAATGAAAGATTTTGGAGGAATGATAAGTTTTGTAACAAAAGGAAATGATTATAACGAAGCTATTAAAATTGTAGAAAACCTTAAAGTGTTTACACTAGCAGAATCTTTAGGTGGTGTAGAATCTTTATGTGGTCATCCAGCAAGTATGACACACGCAAGTATACCAAAAGAAGAACGCGAAAAAACAGGAGTAGTTGATGCTTTAATAAGATTAAGCGTAGGTATAGAAGATGAAGAAGATTTAATTAACGACTTAAAGCAAGCAATAGGATAAGTTCTTATTAAACATCTCATAAAAGAAAAACGCCAACTTGAAAAGTTGGCGTTTTTTATATTTTGTATTTAATTTTTTAATCTAAATAGTAGATGTAACCAAAGTTTAACCAAACTAACCAATCATTATATTTGTTAGTGTTAAGCTCGTGATTTAAACCATCAATCCAATCGTTACCAAAGTATTGACCACGTAGATCTAACATTAAATCAGAAACCATTGTTAATTTATATCTCACACCAATACTTGATACTACAGACCAAGTACTACCAGAAGTAGGATCTACTGGTTTAGGGAAATCTGCATCAAGATTTGGATTAGTTGCATACCAAGGTGAATAAAAGTTATTCATGTTAGTGATACTCTCGTCACCATAGTTAGTATAAACTTTAGGATTATAAGATACGTAGTGTACACCAAGACTCACAAATGGCGCAAATCTATAACCAAAAGCTTGGAAAGAACGAATACTTAAAGGAAAGTATTCTAATTGCATACCAACATCTAAGTTGTTAGCCTCACCACTATGCGCTCTTAGTTTTTGAGCCTCTACACTATTTCTGTAAGGTTGTACCCATTCACCTAAATGATTTAATTTGGTTTTATTCCAAGAAATTTCAGTTCTAAGTTTAAAATGGTCGTTAAAAAAATTATCTGTAGTGTAACAGTTACAATTTGCTTGATAAGCAAAATTGATGTAGTGGACGATTCCAATTCCAATTCCAGAGTTACCAGCATTAGTTTCTGGATCTAAACGTTCTCCAAAATCAGACTTAAAGGCAACAGGACCTGTAATGATACCAATTTCATGTGAGAAGCCTAACTGAGAAAAAGCAGTTGTACTAGTTAATATAACTAGTAAAAACAGTGTTAATTGTTTATGGTTAAGCATAATAAGGCTTTTATTTTAGAGGCTAAATATCCAACAAATATATGAAAACACGATTAACATACAAATATTAAGGATAAAATGAAGTAAATATAATTATTTCTTAAAATAGAAATCTAACTAAAACGTTTGCGAAATTTTAAAAATGTAACGTAAATATTTAAAGATAATGTATATTTGCACTGCAATTTGACACTTAAAATAAAAGAGTCATAATTTTATTGTAATAATGAAACAAAAAATAGAAGCATTTTTAGATCAAGTAAAAGCAAAAAATGGTCACGAACCAGAATTTTTACAAGCTGTACACGAAGTTGCAGAGACTGTAATTCCGTTTATAGAAGCTAATCCTAAGTACCAAGATAAATTATTATTAGAGCGTATGGTAGAGCCTGAGCGTACAATAATTTTTAGAGTACCATGGATTGATGATAAAGGTCAACCACAAGTTAATAGAGGTTACCGTGTAGAGTTTAACTCGGCAATCGGACCATACAAAGGCGGTTTACGTTTTCATCCTTCAGTTAACCTAAGTATATTAAAGTTTTTAGGGTTTGAGCAAGTATTTAAAAACTCATTAACCACTTTACCAATGGGTGGAGGAAAAGGAGGAAGTGACTTTGACCCAAAAGGGAAAAGTGATAACGAAGTAATGCGTTTTTGTCAATCTTTTATGACTGAATTATACAGACATATCGGAGCAAATACAGACGTACCAGCAGGAGATATAGGTGTTGGAGGAAGAGAAATTGGTTATATGTTTGGTCAATACAAAAGACTTAAAAACGAATTTACTGGAGTTTTAACAGGAAAAGGATTGTCTTATGGAGGATCTTTAATTAGACCAGAAGCAACAGGTTATGGTTGTGTGTATTTTGCAAAAAATATGTTAGCAACTAAAAACGATTCTTTTGAAGGTAAAACAGTTGTAATCTCTGGATCTGGTAACGTAGCACAATATGCTTGCGAAAAAGCAACAGAACTTGGAGGAAAAGTTGTAACAATGTCTGATTCTTCTGGATATATTTATGATGAAGAAGGTATTGATGCAGAAAAATTAGCGTTTATCATGGAACTTAAAAATGTAAAACGTGGACGTATACACGAATATACAGAAAAGTATACTTCTGCAACTTTCCATGAAGGCGAAAGACCATGGAGCGTAAATTGTGATTTAGCAATGCCATGTGCAACACAAAACGAATTAAATAAAGAAGAAGCAGAAGCTTTAGTAAAGAATAATGTAATAGCAGTTGCAGAAGGTGCAAATATGCCAACAACACCAGAAGCTATTGAAGTTTTACAAAATGCTAAGATATTATTCTCTCCAGGTAAAGCCTCTAATGCAGGTGGAGTTGCAACTTCTGGTTTAGAAATGAGCCAAAACTCATTACGATATAACTGGACAAGAGAAGAAGTAGATGCTAAATTACACCAAATCATGGATGATATTCATGCATCTTGTGTAGAATATGGTAAAAATGATGATGGTACTGTAGACTACGTTAAAGGAGCAAATATTGCTGGATTTGTTAAGGTGGCAGATGCTATGTTAGCTCAAGGATTGGTGTAAATCAACAATTATATAAAAGTATTTAAAAGCTTTCCTTTTAATAAGGAAAGCTTTTTTGTTTTTTTGTATATATTTTTATTAGAAATTAACGTTATACAAAAAAGTATTCATGTCTTATAAACATATTCTATCTACAATTTTAATATTTATATGTTGGTTTTCATCTTTTGCTCAAGATTTCTCTCAGGCATGGACAGGCTATTTTTCTTATTTAGAAATTAAAGACATATCTCAAGGCTCACAAAAAATATTTGTTGCATCAGAAAATGCAATTTTTTCTTATGACATCTATACTGATGAAATAGAAACTATATCTTCAATAGAAGGCATGTCTGGTGAGACAATAACAGCATTACTTTACGTTGAAGAAAGAAATCTTATAATTATTGGTTTTGAAAATGGGTTATTACAAGTTTATAATGAAATTGATAAAACATTTTTGAGTGTAGTAGATATATTAGAGAAAACATCAATTCCATCAGTTGATAAAGTTGTGAATCATCTATTCATGAATGAAAACTTAATTTACATTTCTACAGATTATGGAATTTCAGTATATAATATAGATGCTTTAGAATTTGGTGACACATATTACATAGGACCAAATGGGTCTCAACTAGAAGTTAGACAGACTACAGTTTTAGAAGGAAATATTTATGCAGCTACAGCACAAAGATTATATAAAGCTCAAATAGCCAATCCTAACTTGATAGATTATCAAGAATGGGAAAGTTTAAATAATGGTAATTGGATAGGTATTCAAAATGTTGAAGGAGTAATTTATGCTGCAACAGCTAATAGAAGGGTTTATGAGCTTGTTAATGATAATCCAATACAAAAAATAATCTATCCACAAACCATTACAGGTTTTAAAACAAATGAAAACAAGTTAATTGTGACTATTAATAAACAGGTCTTTGTTTATGATAGTTTATTCAATCAATTGGCTACAACATCTGCAACAGTTGAATATAACTCAAACTTTAGCAAAAGTATAAGTATTGGAGAAGATATATATGTAGGAACAAATAGAATTGAAAATGTTGGGCAAGAAGCTTTTGGGGTTTTAAAAGCCTCATACTATGAACCTGAAATATACAATGAAATACACCCAAGTAGTCCATTACTAAATAGGTTTTTTAAAGTTAAGTACCAAGAAGGTCAAATTTGGGGTACCCATGGAGGGTATTCTATTAACTATAATCCATTTTTAGGTCAAAGACGTTTTGGTTTAAGTCACTTTGTTCAAGAAGAATGGGTGAATATTAATTATCAAACAATATCTGAAGCTGTAAACCTAACAGTCCCTTTAGCTTTATCAAACATATCTATAGATCCATATAATACTAGTGAAGTATATGTCAGTTCGTCGAGAAAAGGAGTAGTATTTCTAAATGATGGAGAAGTAAATACTTTCTTTAATGATACTAATAGTACTATTATACCTTTTTTAGGAGCAAACTTTTTTGTCTTTGCTAGTAATTTTGATGAATACGGAAATTATTGGGTAATGAATGGTAGGTATGAGAGGCCATTAAATAGACTTTCTCAAGAAGGACAGTGGCAATCATATAATTTTAATTCTTTAATTAATCCACCAGATTCTAATTTAGGGTTTTCTTCCATCATTTTTGATGATAGTGATACCGTTTTTATAGGTAGTTCTGATTATGGTTTGATTGCTTGTGTACCAGATAGTAATAACCCAACAATTGTCAATATTAGCAGTGAAGAAGACGGTATGCCGTCTCCAAACGTAAGAGCATTAGCAATTGACAGAAATGGACAGTTATGGTTAGGGTTGGATAAAGGACTTAGAGTAGTTTACAACACACAAAGTTTTTTAGAAAACCCAGAAGTAGATAATATTGTGGTTTTAGATAACGGTGAAGCTAGTGAGTTACTTTACCAACAGTTTATTACAGACATAGAAGTAGATGGGTCTAACAATAAATGGATAGCTACTTTGGATACTGGTTTGTATTATTTCTCATCAGATGGGCAGCAAACTATTTTTCATTTTACAAAAGATAATTCACCATTACCAAGTAATGATATTTTGGATGTAGCATTAGATGAAGTAAATGGTATTGTTTATATAGCAACAGAAAACGGACTTCTATCCTTTAAATCGGATGCTTCTAAACCAAAAACTACTTTAGAAGATGCTTTCGTATTTCCTAATCCCGTTAGACCAACATTTGATATGGTTACAGAAAAAATCAAAATAAGAGATATTTCTGAAAACGTAAACATCAAAATAACAGATATAGAAGGTAACTTAGTTGCAGAAGCAGAGTCTAACACAAACGGAAGATTTAAAGGTTACAACCTTGAAATTGATGGCGGTACAGCTTTATGGAATGGTAAAAATCTTGCTGGAGATGTTGTAGCTTCTGGTGTATATTTAGTGATGTTAAACGACCTTGATACGCTAGAAACTAAGGTGCTTAAATTAATGGTGGTTAGGTAATGCAAACCAAAACAAAAGCCATAGTTCTTTCAAAAATAAGATTTAAAGACAACGACTTAATAGTAAAATGCTATACCTCTAATCAAGGTATTGTAAGTTACCTGCTAAATGGTGTGTTAAAGTCTAAAAAAAGTAACAAAAAGATAGCCTATTTTCAGCCCTTATCTTTATTAGAGTTAGAAACAGATCATAAAGAAAATAGGTCTTTGCAATATATAAAAGATTTAAAAACAAGTTTTTTATATAGCTCTTTGCACACTAATATAGTTAAAAGTGCTATAGCCATGTTTTTAGCCGAAATTTTATCTCAAGCTCTAAAAGAAGAAGAGCAAAACTTACCACTGTTTAATTATTTAGAAACATCTTTTAAATGGTTAGATACAAATAGTCAAATTTCTAATGCACATTTATTATTTCTTTTAGAGTTAACCAAGTACCTTGGGTTTTATCCAGATGACTCTGAAATAGATGCAGATTTTTTTAATCTTTTAGAAGGTCAATTTCAGCATATAAATAATTCAAAATACTGTATTTCTGGAGAAAATTTAACACTTTTAAAACAGATGTTGGGCACAAATTTTGATGCATTAAACGAAGTAAAAATGAATTCAAAACAACGTCAGCAATTTTTAAAAATGTTGTTGCAGTATTTTGATTTACATTTGACCAATTTTAACCAACCAAAATCTTTACAAATCTTAAATGATGTATTTAATTAAGAAAATAACATTTATTTTTCTATTCTTTCTTTTTGTAAATTCTTATGCTCAATCGGTAAAAGTTTTAGACAAGACAACAAATGCACCAATTTCTGGCGTAGCAGTTTTTAATAAATCTCAGACAAAAACTGCGATTACAGATGTAGATGGATTGGTTGATTTAGAAAGTTTTTCAAATAAGGAAGTTATTTTCTTTCAACATATTTCTTTCAGTTTAAAAACAATTAAAAAATCTAATATTACAAACAACACTATTTACTTAGAAGGAAATCAATTAGGTTTAGATGAGATTATAATTTCAGCTTCAAATTTTAAGCAAAACAAAAGAGAAATTCCTAAAAGTATTGCTACTGTAAGTGCAGAGCAGATTAGTTTTAATAATCCTCAAACTAGCGCAGATTTATTAGAAAACACGGGTAAAGTTTATATTCAAAAAAGTCAGTTAGGCGGTGGTAGCCCAATGATACGTGGTTTTTCAACCAATAGGCTCTTAATTTCGGTTGATGGTGTTAGGATGAATAACGCCATTTTTAGAGGTGGCAATCTTCAAAATGTTATTTCTATAGATCCACTTTCTATAGAAAAAACTGAAGTTATTCTTGGTGCAGGATCTACTATTTATGGTAGCGATGCTATTGGTGGTGTGATGAGTTTTTACACTAAAAATCCTAAACTTTCTTATACAGATAGCTTGATTGTAGATAGCAACGTGATGCTTAGATATGCGACTGCAAACCAAGAAAAAACAGCACATATTGATGTTAATTTAGGTCTAAAAAAATGGGGTTTTTTAACTAATGTTACTTATACAGATTTTAACGATTTGCGTATGGGTAGTCATGGTCCAACAGAGTATTTAAGACCAGAATATGTAGTGACACAAAACAATCAAGATGTAATTATTGAAAATAATAACCCTAAAATTCAAAAATTTACGGGCTACAATCAAATTAACTTAATGCAAAAGGTTTCTTATAAACCAAAAGATGATTTAGATTTTGATTTAGGGTTGTTCTACACCACAACTTCAGATTATCCAAGATACGATAGATTAATTAGATATCGTGGTGATAATTTGCGTTCTGCAGAGTGGAATTACGGTCCGCAACGTTGGTTTATGTCAAATTTAAAAGTAACCAAACGAAGCAGTAACGCAGCTTTATACGATAATGTAAAAGCAACTTTTGCCTATCAAAATTTTCAAGAAAGTAGAATGGATAGAAACTTTCAAGATGTTGAAAGAAATGTACGCGAAGAGTCTGTTAACGCTTTATCTTTCAATTTAGATTTAGAAAAAGATTTAAGCACAACATCTAGCCTTTTCTATGGGGTTGAATATGTGTTTAACAAAGTGAATTCTATTGGATACACAGAAAATATTGAAGATAATACAACCCAAAATACCGTCTCAAGATATCCAGATGGTGCTACTTGGCATAGTGCAGCGGTTTATGCTAATTATAAGTATAAGCCAACTGAAAAATTTGTATTTCAATCTGGGTTAAGATATAATAACGTGGCTCAAAATGCAGATTTTACTGCTAATAACCAGTATTTAAATTTACCTTTTAATAAAGCTAATATTAATGCAGATGCGCTTACAGCTTCTACAGGAATTACATGGTTGCCAAATGATGTTTTACAATGGAAGTTTAACTTATCTACAGCATTTAGAGCACCAAATGTTGATGATGTTGGAAAGGTGTTTGACTCAGAACCAGGATCTGTTGTTGTGCCAAATAACGATTTAAAACCAGAGTATGCTTATAATGGTGAATTAGGTTTAAAATTGAATTTCAATAAAAAATTTATCTTAGACATGGCAACTTACTATACTTATTTAGATAATGCTTTAGTAAGACGAAATGGAGATTTAAATGGTGAAACAGAGATTATTTATGATGGCGAATTAAGTAATGTACAGTCAATACAAAATGCATCAAAATCTTGGATTTATGGCTTTGAATTTGGAGCACTTTGGAATATTACCGACCAATTTAAATTGACATCAAGATACAATTTTATAGGAGGAACTGAAGAAACAGATTGCGTAGAAGTGCCTGTAAGACACGTTGCACCAAATTTTGGAGATACACACTTGGTTTGGCAATCTAATAAGATTAAGTTAGATGGCTTTGTTAATTACAACAACAAATTGTCGTTTACGCAATTAGCACCTTCTGAAACTGAAAAAGATTATATCTATGCTTTAGATGAAAACGGAAATCCTTTCTCGCCATCTTGGTATACTTTAAATCTTAGAACTCAATATCAATTAGGAGAAGACACTACTGTAACCGCAACTTTAGAAAACATTACAGACCAGCGTTATAAAACGTATTCTTCTGGTATTGCAGCACCAGGAAGAAATTTAATTGTGTCATTAACTTATAGTTTATAAAAATAAAACCAGCATTGACAAAATTGCCAATACTGGTTTAAAGAATAGCATTTACACGTCATCCTTATTTTTTTATAGCCTTTTTAGTTATAGTTTGTCCGTTATTTAAAGTAACTTTAGCTATATAAAGACTACTACTTAATTCTTTCATGTTGTAAGTTTCTGTACTGTTTTCACCTTTAAAATTGTACACTTCTTTTCCTAAAGTATCAAATATTTGTATCGATTGAATAGTGAAGTTTTGATCAACTTTAAACATGATATTATCATTTTCTAATTCAATAATAGAAAGGTTGTTTGAAGTAATTTCGTTATTATCAATACTTAAACTAGCATTATTGAAAACAATTTCAAAACGGTTATTAAACTCACCTACTACAGAAGTGAAATTGTAATCACTTGCAGTTAAATCGTGAATGGTTGAGTTAAGATTGTCTTTTAAGTAAATAGGATTATTAGCTAGAAAATTTCCTTGGACATCAACAATTGAAATAGTGTAAAGTGTAGCTACATTTATAGAAGTTTTAAAGGCTACAGGTATAATCTCATCTTCATTTAAATCACTAATGTTTCTTGCTTGTATGGCAAATAGATTTGGATTGTTTTCTATTATAGAACCAAATTTAACCGCAGTATTAGAAGATAAATTTTTGGCAGCATCATAATATGAGCCATCAAAATTGTTTGTAGCTAAAGTATTGTAGACGATTAAAATTTGATTAAATACACCATTGTCTGATGTTAAGTTTAAACGAAGCTTTTCTACATGAAAGTTGTCACTTTCGTTATTAATGTTTGTAGTAGTTGTATTTGAATATCTAAAAAATTGATCGTTATTAGATTTAACACGCATACCATTATTAAATATTACTGTTCCAGGTATTGTCGCATTATCATCATAGTTTACAAAAAAGCCTTGTCCAGAAGCAATATGTCTGGTAGGAGTAACACCATCTCCTCCTGCAGTTTCACCTACACCATTTATGATTGCATAATCTGACCCAGAAAAATTTAGGATTTGATTACCATTGTTATTATCTGAAGGCGGTGTGTTTTGTGACCATAAATAGATGCTACCATCTAATGTGCCTTCTGTATTAGATGTTGAGTATTTATTTGCAGCCATAAATAAGTCTACATCAATAGCAGAAGGGTAAGGATTGCCTATAAAATTCCAATTATTATCTGGTATTGCACTAGTACTACTATCATCATTTCTAACTACAGCAACGTTTATTAATCCATTATTAAAAGGTCCCGAAAAGATATGTGCAAAGTTATTACCACTGCCTCCACCAATACTAAAAGATGTAGGGGACAGTGTCGCAGCGTAGCCAACACCAGGTGTCATTATTCCAGAAGCATATTGCCAATCGTCACCATTGTCATCAATATCATCTAATGTATCTGTTGCTGTATAAGCTGTTAATGTATTGTTGTTGCCGACTTCATAGAACAAATCAGAAAAATTAGCTGCGTTAAAGTAAAAACGTCTATCTGGATTTGTTGTAAAAAATGTGTTTTCTATTGTTTCACCAGTAACAGGACTACTCCAATAAGTATATTCATACCAATTATTGATTATTGCTGTTCGTTTAGTTACAGTAGATGTTCCTGCTCCATTATTAGTAAAACTTTGAGTATTATCATTCTGTAAAAAGCTACCCGCAGTTTGTAAATTAATTATTCCGTTATTATCTACATTTCTTTGTACTTCAACAAAAGTATTGTCTGCTATAAATAAAGTGTTTCCAGCAGATACTGTTAAGCTACAAGCACTAAAACTTCCATTTATAGAGGTGTCATAATAATCATTGATAATAACACTCTTTGTTAAGTCAGGTAAAATTCCTCCTTGCCATGTACCACTTGTCCAAGTTGCTATTGTTGTGCCACAAGGATTAGCTATATCGCAAGTGTAACCACATCCACCTAAATTACTAAAACGTGTTGAAGATGTTAGCCAGTTACTTGCCGTTCCTGCATCTGCTAAAATATTAGCAGTCGTCGTTGTAGTTGTACAATTATATTTTGCATTAGAAATATTTCCTCCTAAATTTAAAGCAGAAGTACCAAGCGTTAGAGACGCTGGTAAATCTGAAGTTGTGCTATTGTTTACAGGATCATAAGTCCAACCAGTACTATCAAAACTAATACCATATAAAAAAAATGGTGTAGCAGTGGTATCTCTAAAAACTAGAATTTGTTCTCCACCACCATTTAATGAAAAACCACCAGTCGGATTGTTAGTTACCACGCCAATTGAAGGTGTAAAGTTATTTCCTGATGTTTCAGTAATTGTGATCTCTGTACCACATGGTAAGTCTTGATCAGATTGCCATTCAATGATACCTTCTGAAGTAGAGAAAGATGAGGTTGTATTATTCCACGAATTATCTGTGAATTTAACTACTGTGCCTGTTGATGTTTCAGTTAATAATACAAATGTAAATTGATCAGCATCATCTGCATTATAACCTGTAATTATAATTTCTCCAGGTTGTAAAAGTGTTTGGCCAAATGATAAAATAGTAAATAAAAAAAATATTAATAGCGTAAATTTTTTCATCTTAATGATATATAATTAATAGCATGCTAAAAATATTTCATAAATTATTTTAAAACAAAAAGCTTCAACTTTATTAGTTGAAGCTTAAGTTTTTAGCGATAAAAAACATTATCAATTATTTTTTGACGAACTTTTTAATTATTTTTTGATTGTTAGAAAGTTCAATTTCAGCTAAATATACAGATTGACTTAAGGTACTTAAATGATAAGTTTCTGTGTTTTCTCTTCCTTTTAAATCTATAATTTCTCTTCCTAAAGTATCGTAAATAATGATAGTTTTTATGTTTAAGTTTTTAGGAGCTATAAACTTAACTTCATCATTTGGTAATGAAATTACGGTTGTGTTTATTTCATTTGAAGTAAACTGATCAATACTTAAAGAAGGATTTGTAAATACAATTTCAAAACGATTATTAAACTCTCCAACTTCCGAAGTAAAAGAATAATCCGAAGCTGATAAATCATGATAAGTATTTAATAAATTATCTACTAAATAAGCGGTATTATTTGTTAAGAAGTCACCTTCAAAATCATCAATACTTATAGTGTAAACTGTTGGTATATCTATATTATTAAGAAAACCAATGTAAATAGTTTCTGTAATATTTAAATCGGTAGTAGCTTTACCTTGTACGCTTAATTTTTCTGGATCACCAGAAATTAAAGAGTAAAAAGTCATAGTTTTTGTGTATGCTCCGTTGGTTTTTGCATCATAAGCAGCACCATCGTTTGCGGCTGTTGCACCGTTAACATAACCTACCATTATATTGTCTTTTAAACCAAAATCGTTAGTTAATTTTAACCATAATTTATTTTCAGAAATATTAGTGCTTGCGTTAACATTACTAGTTCTAAAAAACTGATTGTTATTTCCGTCAACACGCATACTATTATTAAACGTTACCGTTCCGGTTGTTGATGGAGCAGCATCAGAATATGTAACAAAAAATCCTTGTCCAGACGCTATGTAGTTTGTCACTCCGCTTACTGAAGAACCAGTATAGTTAAGTGTAATATAATCGTTAAGGTCAAAATTAATTTGTTGATTACCGTTATTGGTAGCCGATGGAGGCGTAGAATGTGACCATAAATATATGGCACCATCTAAAGTACCTGTTGATGGGTTTGCACTGTAATTATTTTCATTAAAAAATAATGTTGCATCAATAGCAGATGGGTAAGGATTACCAATTAAATTCCAATTTGTATCTCCAAGTTCTGTGTCATTTCTTTCTACAGAAACAGAAATAATACCAGTATTTAACGGACCTCTAAAAGAATAGTTATAATTAGTTGCTGTAGTGTATGCAGCTGGCGAGTGTGTTGCAGCATAACCAACACCAGGTGTCATTAAATCTCCAGCAGCTCTTAGTTGCCAATCATTAGCATCGTCATCAATATCATCTACTCCTGCACCAACAACTGTAGCATTGTTATTGTTAGTCTCGTAAGTAGAGTCTACAAAATTACCTGCGTTAAAACTAAATCTTCTATACGGACTTGATGGGAATAATGCACTTCCTATAGTTTCATTAGTCACTGGACTACTCCAGTAGGTGTACTCGTACCATGCGTCTAATACTGCGGTTAATTTTTCTACGGTTGTTGGGATAGTAGCAACACTACCTGAGTCATCATAAATACCAGAATTGTCTAATTGAATTACGGATCCTTCGTTTTGAACTAATAATTCACCATTGTTGTAAATACTAGTCTGAACTTTTACGTAACTATTTGCACCAACAGTCAATACATATGATGGATTGATATAAAGGCTACACGCTTCTATATTTCCGTTTAAAGTTGTATTGTATGTGTCGTTGATAATTGCTGTAGTGGTCAGATCAGGAATACCATTATCCCATGACCCAGCAGACCAAGTGGTAGTAGCAGATCCTTTAAATTGTGCAGCGTCACTAGATACAGAGCAAACGCCATCTTCAATTACTTTACAGTAAAATTGATAGTTTGTCAAGTCAAAGCCACTAATAGATAAAGAACTTGAAGATTCTCCTGTTACAGTTCCCGTTGAAAAAGCAGCAGCAGTTACATTACTCCAGCCTATGCTTGCTCCATCATTATATAACCATTGATAAGTTAATGTTCCAGAATTACCTGGTGTTGCTGTAACATTAAATGTAGCTGAGTTACATCCCAAAACGTCACTTGGTTGTACAGTAACGCTTGGAGGTGTTGTACCAGAAATAGCAAAACCAAAACAATCTTCTGTATTACTCATTACCCAATCTGAATTAGAAAAAGTAGAACTTGGAGCTGTAGAAGAAAAGTTTCTTGCAAACACATAACCTACATTATATCCAGTACCATTAGAATGATTTTGCCAAACATCTTGAGCTGTAGCAGAGCCGGCCCCATAATTTTGAACTAAAACCAGCCTGTCTTCATCATTTAGACCATTACTTCCGATATAAGTATAATCAGGAGTAATAGTAGGGCAAGAAGAACATCCTCCTGAAATTGTTGTTACTTGAATCATGTAACTGCTTTCAGCTTGAATTGTTCCAGATAGAGGAACAGTACCGTTAAAACCTGTAATAGGTACAGCTGAACCTAAAGTAAAATTGTTATCAAACCCAATTGTGTAGTCTGCTAAATCTATGTCTGACGTTGTTGGGTTTAATAATTCAATGTAGTGACAAGATGAAACAGAATCATCATAAACACCAGAAATTAATAAATCAGTCCATCCAGCAGGCATACTTCCTGCAAGAGAACAATTATTACTATAAATAACCGTAAAATCAGGACTAATATCTAAAGCGCAACCACTTTCAGTTACAGTAAGTGTTCCTGTTGTAGCTCCTGCCGGTACTTCAGCAATTATTTGAGTTGCTGTTTGAGAGATTATAGTTGCGCTAGTACTATTAAAATCTACTGTTGTGCTAGCTGTAAAACCTGTGCCGGTAATTGTTACTTCTGTTAATTCTGGTCCTGATGTTGGAGTGAAACTAGATACTGAATGTGACGGAGTACAAGCAGTTAAAGTAAAATCTGTAGCAGAATCTACAGAGCAACCAGATTCTGTTACTGTTATCACGCCTGTTGTTGCACCAGAAGGTACTACAGCTGTAAGTGTAGTTGCATTAACAAAAGTTACAGTAGCAGAAATTCCATTAAAATCTACTGTAGATCCCGAAGTAAATCCTGTACCTGTAATTGTTACTGTTGTCCCAACAGGTCCAGAAGTAGGGCTAAAACTTGTAATTGTATGTGTTGGTGTACAAGCAGGACAAGAATCGCCAGTTATTGTAACGTTATCCCAAGCAGCATAATCGCCGCCACCATTTTGATCTACATATAAAGTTGCTGCTACACTGTTAGTACCATCAGGTATTGAAACAGTAATAGTTCCTTCATCTGAAAAATTACTAAAACCATTTATAAACTGAATTTTACCTTGAGAAATACCATCAAAATATAATTCGTAATACATGTCGTCATTATCATCAAATTCAAATACATCATAATCAAAACTAAAGAGCATATTTGTTAAACCAGAAGTATTAACTGTATCAAAGATTATCGAGTCTTCTTCGTTAGCATCATTAATTCCCCAAAAATCACCTGTTATTCCTGAGTAATCTATATTTGATAATGTTGAAACTATGCCAAATGTACCTTCGTCGCCTTCACTACTTTCAGTATAATTCCATGTACTACCAGAACTAAATGTTTGGATAAATTGTGTTCCGCTAGTTCCTTCATTATCATTTACTGTTAATGTTGTTGAGTCGATAGTTCCTAATAAAGCTGAATCTCCACCTGAAACATTTTGTATTTCAAAAGAATATGTATTTCCATCTCCACAAACACTATTATCTGTAATGGCAACAGATACACATTGTTGTGCAGAGCTTCCTCCAGGAAATGTAATTGATGTTATTGAATATGTTAAATGAGGACTATCAGGAGACACCAAGACTACATCTGCAGTTGTTGCAACAGAACTGCTTGGAGCGCTTATATCTACACATAAATTAATACTGGTTCCATCTTCATCTATTGAATATGTTGCAGAAGAAAAATCTAAAGTTGTGCTTGGTGGAGCAGGAGTTGTAACGCAAATTCCGAAATCACCTGAGGCATTTCCTCCATATTCCCAAACTCTAATATAAACTGTAGAGCCAACACTAAGTCCTGTTTGAGTGATTGATGACATTATTCCGTTAGGACTATCATCATCATCACATTCTAAAAGGGTTAAACTGCCACAAGATCCAGTATACATTGCCATACCACTATCTGTAAAATCAATATTGTTAGTATCAACAGTAATTTCTCCGCTTGCTGGCACAACTACAGAAAACCAAACATCACCACCATTATAACTAGCACAACTAGGATCTGCTACTCCACTATCTGTAGCATTTAGATTGGTGTATGTGGTGTAAGAACAACTTGTCGTAGGAGTTAAGCTTATTGCTCCACTACATAAATCATTACTAGGCGGAGCTGCAGTTACATCTCCAGTTACACTAACAGACCTAGAAGTTGCACCTGCGCTAGAAACGTCTATATTGCCAGTGTAAGTGTTTGTAACCAAACCACTTGCTAGTCTTGCATAAATAATATTAGTACTATTAGCACTTGCAGAAGGAATGGTTAAAGAACCATTAAAACCACTACCAGAAGTTAGAGATATTTCAAAATTTGTTGGAGCAGTAATTGATATATCTCCTGTTAAAAGAGATCCTGTTACATCAAAAGTTTGTTCAGCTGAAGGACCACTTCCAACAACATAATCTAATCCTGTTAATGATGAAGGTGAAACTGTTAAGGTAGGTGTTGGAGATCCAGAGGTACCTTCAACTAAAATATCATCAATTATCCAATATTCATTTCCGCTATTGTTAAATAGCTCTACTCTAATTCTTAAGTTAGTAGAATTAGGTAGGTTGGTTATAGATAAAAAAGTATAACCATCTGTAGTTCTATATCCTCCAGCTGTAGGAGTGAAATTTGTTGGAGTATTGTCTCCGTCATAAACAGTTGTAGCAGTTCCAGTTCCTGCATTAGCGCCACTAAATCCCCATTTCGCATTATTGTTACCATTTATTTCTAACTCATCAGAGTAAGTAGCTCCTCCATCTGTACTGATAGATACAACAACATAATCTGATCCATCAGCACCGTTACCAGATGTGCCGGCAAAAGAAGCTAATCTTAAAGTCAGATTAATATTTGTATAACTTGAAGCATCGATAGATGAAAACTCTATAAATTCTGAAGAGTTGTTAACATATAAGCCATTTGAAGCAGAGGAATAATTAACTGTTGCAGGAAATGGTCCTGTTCCAGTTGTAACTGTTCCTCCAGTATAAGTCATTGTTGGTACACCACCATCAAAATCCTGAATTCCAATTGTTGTTTGGGATAACGAAAAATTAAGGCATAGCAATGCCACTAGAGTAAGTAGATATTTATTCATGTTGAGGTTTTGACTATTAATTGGTCTCAAATATAGGAAAAATCTTAAGTTTTAATTTAATAAATCGATGAACAACAACTGTTTGTGTTTAGATTTAATCATTAGATAATATTCTATGGTCTTTTTTAATATTTATTTAATTTAGTAGATTATAATTGATAGATGAATAATTCTTATACCTTAGAAGAAGCTAAAAAAAAGCTAGAACATTATTGCGCATACCAAGAACGTTGCCATAAAGAAGTGACTCAAAAATTGATGCAAATGCAGATGATACCTGAGGCTAGAGACTATATTATAGTACATTTGCTAGAGCATAATTTTTTAAATGAAGAACGCTATGCAAAAGCTTTTGTAAGTGGAAAATTCAATATAAAAAAGTGGGGTAAACAACGCTTAAAATTAGAGTTGAAGCGAAAAGATATTTCAAATTACAACATTGATAGTGCTTTAAAAATAATTGATGAAGTTGATTACTATAGAACGTTTAATCAGTTAGCAGAAAAGAAACTCGAGTCTATTAAAGAGCCTGACAAGTTTAAAAAGAAGAAAAAATTAATTGATTACCTGCTTTATCGTGGTTGGGAAACGCATTTAGTTTATGATAAAGTAAACGAGTTAATTCCATAAAAAAAGCCTTTCAACTTAAACAGAGAAAGGCTTTTCTTTTTATAATTTTATTGAATTATAAATTAAATACAGCTCCAATATTAGCATTAAATTGATTGTTTATTTTTTCTGCAGGTGTTAAGGCTTCAGAGTTATATTTGGCAAACGTAGTACCAAATTCTGTGAATAAACCAAAACCGTCTGAGAAGAAATAACGCATACCAAGGTGTCCGCCAAAATTCTTTAAACTTAAGCTAATTCCAGGATAAACATCAAAGTTATCACTAATGTTAATTACGTTTCCTAAGTTAGCATTAAAGCGTGCTTTTAAGTCTATTCTATCTTCAAAATCTGCTTTTAAACCATTGTTTAAATTAAGTGCGTAACCACCAACAACTCCAACCGAAATGTTTTCGCCTAAACCATAATCGTAAGTAATTACAATTCCGTTTACATTGTCTTGAAAGTTTGCACCTATCTGTAATTTTTGGTCGCCTTTACCTTCAAAAGTTTGAGCAGTTACTAGACTTGTAATTAAACAAGCAAGTACTATTAATCCTTTTTTCATTTTTAAGATTTAGTTAAATATTTATTTGTGTTTGTAATGGCTTGTTGGTTTTTCCAATCGATCCATTTTTGACCTTTAATTCTACGCATTAAATTATCTATGCTTCGCATTATAAATACGTTGTAGATAGCTTTTCCTAAGTTTTTTGGGTTACGTGCAATAGCGCGTAAACTCATAGAAAAACCCGGTGTTAAATAGCGCATGTAGTGCCAATAGCCTTCTGGCATATATAAGACTTCACCATGATTTAGATTGCAAACCCAACCTTTGGCATTTTTTAAGGCTGGCCATTTGTTAAAATCTGGATTAGCAAAATCTATATCTTCTCTCGTAATTAAAGAATGTGGTATTTTATATAAATGTTTATTCTGTTTTTGATCAAACAAAATACATTGTTTTTTTCCTTCAAAATGAAAGTGAAAAATGTTAGCCAAATCTATGTCGTAGTGCATAAACGTATAGCTATCACGACCTCCAAAAAATAGCATTGGTAAGCCTTTCATTAATCGTAATCCAAAATCCGGAAATTTAAAGTCTTTTTGTAGTTGCGGGACTTCCTTTAAAACATTCCACAGAAAAATACGGTATTTTGTAGGCTCACGTTTAAGCAAATCTACATATTCGCTCATTTTCATTTTTGCATGTGGCTCGTTAAATCCGTCTTTATAATCAACAGGTCTGTCGTCATAAAGTGGTACGGTTTTATCGCCAGCAATGTCTTTCATGTAATCTAAACTCCATTTAGAATACGCAGGCCAATCTGTAATAAACTCTTCAATAACCACTGGTTTTTGAGGTTTGAAGTAGTTTTTAATAAAGTCCTCTTTGGTTATCGTTTTAACCCTTGGTATGTCTTGAAGATTTAATTCCAAATAATTAAAAATTTAAAAGACAAAGTTAATAAAACGTTACCAAATAATAACTAGCTAGTAGTTATAGCTTAGTTAAAATTATATCTAAGACCAAATAAAACATTGCTTGGAGGCATTGGCACAAAACCAGCTTCTATATATTTTGCATTAAAAATATTACTTGCAGTTGCAGTTAACGTAAATTGTTTTAACCTAGCTTCTAAAGATGCGTCCCAAACGTTGTAACTATCTCCTGTAGTACGCTCAGCATGTTTGTACACAATATTTTGAGTGATATTTTTAAATAATTGAGTACTTAAACGAGATGTAAAATGATGTTTTAATGTGTTTAAAGAATAACGAGATAAATCTTTATTTTGATCTAAAATATTATCTTCCATAAAGTTATAACCAATTGCAAAAGTTTGCTTGTAATTATTTAAGTAGAAATGAAATTGTGCATCAACTTCAAAACCTTTAGTATTAACTTCTGCAATATTTGTAGCCTCAAAAAATGAAGTTGAAGTATTTGGTCTGATGTAATCAATTAAGTTTTTAGCGTCTCTATTATAAACTGCTGCAGATGCTGAAAATTTAGGCGATAAATATTTAATCCCAATTTCTTGAGAAAAAGCTTCTTCCACTTCTAAGTTTTCGTTACCAATAGTGTTTGGATCACTGTAATATAAATCTGTATATGTTGGTATTCTGTAAGTATAACCAATGTTTCCGTAGACTTTTAAGTTATTATTTAATCGGTAACCAAGATCTAAACCAGGAAACGCATAAAACTTAAAATCTGAAAAATACGTTACTGCAACACCTGGTGTAATATCTAGATTTTCATTTAAAAATTTAAATCGATGTTCTAAAAATAGGGTAGACATAAAACGCTGTCTGTTGCCTAAATTATTACTTCTTAAATAGACTTTAGATAAATCTACACCAAAACCAGTAACTCCTAAACTAGACTTATAAGACGCATTGACTTCGGTTCCTATTTTATCAGAAACATGAAAGTTTCTTGCAGCACTAGGGTTATTTCTAATTAATATGAATTCGTCTTGATTACGCTTCCAATACACACGAGGTTTTATAGTCAAATTTTCGGTTTTAAATTGCGTTGAAAATGCTAACAAACTATTTTGAGTTTCTTCGTATTCGTGCCAATTTGGATTTAGAGTGTAAAAATTTTCTGCTCCAAATTTTCGCTCTTGAAATGTTGCAATCATTTCAATTGCTTTTTTCTTTTTATTAAAAACACTTTTTACAAAATAATTACTGTTATCATAATCTGTGTTATAACGATAACCTTCAGAAGTCATTTTGTCTACATGCACAATGTGTGACGAGTTTTCTAAATCTGCACCAACGGTCACACCTGCATTTAATTGCCCAAAACTACCTGCTTCTAACTTTGTAGATACGGTATTTTTTAAAGTACTTTTAGTAACAATATTTATAGCGCCGGTAAAAGCATTTTGTCCAAAAACACGTGCTGCAGGACCTTTAATTATCTCAATACGCTCAATCACCTCAAGTGGTAAAGCGGCATTCATGGTGTGATGTCCTGTTTGCGCATCGTCCATTTTTATACCATCAATAAGTAGTAAGGTTTGGTCAAATCCGCCACCACGAATATGTAAATCTGCCTGGCTACCAGCAGTACCACGACGTCTAATATCTACGCCTGCAAATTGTTGCAACACATCTGCAACATTGGTAGCTGCGCTATTTTTTATATCTGAAGCAGAAATAACTGTAATAGTTCTTGAATTTTCTTTAAACGGTAAATCAATTCTGCTAGAAGAGATAACAACAGAATCTAATTGCTGCTCTTGTTGTAAATCTTGAGCTTGTAATGTTGCAGTTACTAAGCTAAGTCCAACTACAAATGAGAATAATTTCATAAAGGTGTGTTTTCTTGTTTTTGAAAGTGCAAATTTCGTAACTTTCCGGATTAGTAAAATAGTCCAGTTTTAAAACAATGAATAGTCCGGTTGAAGACATATTAAAATCATTAATACATTTTGAAAAGTCTACGACAACTTCAATTTATATTCAGATAGCACAACAGTTAATAAATGCTATACAACGTGGATATTTACCTGAAGGAACTGCGTTACTAGGTACTAGAAAATTTAGCGAACTATTTTCAATTAATCGTAATACTGCTGTTGCTGTTTATGACGAATTAGCTTCTCAAGGTTGGGTTAATATTGTAGCTAATAAAGGCACATTTGTATTAATGCCAGAGAAAAAAACAGTGGCGATAAAAGGAGTAACCCAAGGTTTGGATAAAATTAAAGACTATCCAAAAATTGCAGGATTTCCGTTTCAATCGTCTTTCAATTTGGCATCTACAGAAGAGTTTTCGATACAAAAATATGTGATTAACGATGGGCAACCCGATTTAAGATTGCATCCAACACATCAATTTTCGCGTTGGTATAGTGCCTCAATGAAACGACCTGCTTTAATTTCAAAATGGAATCAAACACAAGAGCAATCCTACACTGTGTTTACTAAAGAGCTTTGCAATTATCTAAATGCGACGCGAGGTTTTTATATTAAACCTGAAAATATTTTAAGCACGCGTAGTACAGAAATGAGTTTGTATATGGCCTCAAGACTACTAATTAAGAAAAATGATGTGGTATTGGTAGGAGATTTAAGTCATTATAAATCTAATATGATTTTTCAGCAAGCAGGCGCAAACATTAAAACTATACCTGTTGACCAAAACGGGATTGACGTCAATTTTATAGAAAAACATTTTACCAAAAACAGTATTCGCTGCGTGTATGTTTGTGCGCATAGACAATACCCAACAACGGTAACATTGTCTGCCGAAAGGCGATTAAAATTATTACAACTAGCTAAAGCCTATAATTTTGCTATAATTGAAGATGATTTTGATTACGATTTTCAGTTTGATGGCTCTGCAATGGTACCTATGGCAAGTGCAGATGCACATGGCGTTGTTATTTATTTAGGGCGATTAGGGCAGTCATTTTTTCCTAGTTTTCAAATAGGGTTTGTTATTGCGCCTCAAAATATTATTAATGAAGCAAATAATTACTTGCAGATATTAGACAGGCAAGGCGATTTGATTCAAAAACAAATGTTAACCGAACTTATTAAAGAAGGTGAAATACATCGGTTAGTCAAAAAAAATATTACCATTTATAAGCAACGTAGAGATTATTTGTCCAAATGTTTAACAGCTCATTTTAAAGACGAAGCTACTTGGAAAATCCCTGATGGCGGATTAGCAATATGGTTAGAATTTAATACTAAGATTTCTCTATTTCAATTAGCTGAAAAAGCAAAAACATACAATTTGTTTTTACCAAAAACCATTTTATATCAAAACAAAGCTATTTGCGCTATAAGATTAGGTTTTGGACATTTAAATGAAGAAGAAATTGAAACCGTAGTTGAGGTTTTGAAGCAGTCTTTTGATGCGGTTAAAGTTTAGTTATTCATAAACAAATTCACCTTTTTCACGATATGCATCTTTGTTCATCCATTTAAAATCACCAGTTTCGGTAGCGTCTAATAAGTCAGCATCAAGAGCATCAGCTAGATGTAAACCAATATCAAAAGCTTCTTTTTCTTGATATACCGTTGTAGCTTCAATTTTATTTTTAGTGTTGTAAAATAGATTAATTGCGTATTTACTTTCAGAAATATTTGCAGAAGCAGAAGATACCCAAACTGTGGTTTTAAATGTCGCTGCAAAAACAGAAACGTAGTCAATGTCTGGTATTGGCTGCCATTTACCAATCTTAAAACCAAGAATTGAAAACACTTTTCTGTAGGTTTTTGATTCTAAATCTATCTCTGTGCCTTCAGTTTTTAATAATAAGTAGCTAAAAGCTAAAGGAACGATTGTGGCTATATTTCCTGATGTAACTAAGTTAAATATTGTAAAAACTATATTTGCAACGCCTAAAATAGTTCGCCATAATGGTACTTTTTCTATATAACTAATGATGTATTTATTCATTTATTTTATATCAAATTCAGTTTTACAATCATCACATCTATACTTATCCTTAGCATAAAAGGGAAGTGTTCCAAATAAAAAGCCAACCATAAAAGAAAAAAACGATTTAAAATCTTTGATAGTAGAAAACATAGCTACTTTGCTGCTGTTACAATTAGGACAGTGTATAGCGTTACCATCATCATCTACCGAGTATTTATTGATAGTTTCTAAAATATGTTGCGCTCTTAAGGCATCTTTTGCTAATACTTTTAGTTTAACGCCTCCAATAGCATTGCTTACTAAAGGATCTGTATCTATGGTCAAATGGTCACTTAAAAATACTTCAATACCTTCAGATTCTAAACGACCTTTTATAATCTGCGCTTCTGCAGAATACTGAAATTTAGCTATGGTTTTAAAGGTTGGTGACATTTTTTATTATCTATATTAATTAGTAGATAAAAGGATTAAAGTGTTACAAGTTAATATAATTCGGTTAAACTTTAACATTCTTCAAATTAAAAAGCAAACTCAAATTCAAACATTTTATTTAATTTTACACATATGTTTGCATTAGTAGATTGTAATAATTTTTATGCCTCTTGTGAGCGGGTTTTTAATCCAAATCTGCAAGGAAAACCTGTTGCTATACTTAGTAATAATGATGGTTGTGTGATTTCGCGTAGTGATGAGGCTAAAGTTTTAGGTTTGCCTATGGGCGCGCCAATTTTTAAATGGGAATGCTTCTGCAAGACAAATAACATACACGTACTTTCATCTAATTATCCGCTATACGGAGACATGAGCAGTCGTGTCATGTCTATACTAAAACAGTTTACACCAGATGTTGAGGTGTATAGTATAGACGAGTCTTTTTTACAATTCAAAGGATTTGAAAATTACGATTTAGACGATTATGGGCAGCAAATAAGACAACGCGTTTTAAAATGGACAGGCATACCAACCTGTGTAGGCATAGCAACCACAAAAGGATTAAGTAAAGTAGCCAACAAAATAGCAAGAAAATTTCCTAAACAGACTAAAGGCACTTACGTTATAGACACAGAAGATAAACGTATAAAAGCATTAAAATGGCTAAAAATTGAAGACGTTTGGGGCGTAGGAAGACAACTATCAAAACGATTAAAAGCCAAAGGTTGTAAAACAGCTTTAGATTTTGCTAATCTACCAGAAGATTGGGTAAAAGCCAATTTTTCTGTAGTAGAAGCACGATTACACCGAGATTTAAACGGTATACCAACATTAACTTTAGAAGAAAACAATCAAGATAAAAAAGTAATAGCTACAACTCGAAGCTTTGATTATACGTATTCCGATTTAAGTTATATAAAAGAACGCGTAGCCACCTTTGCTGTAACCTGTGCCGAAAAATTGCGTAAACAAAACTCTAGCTGTTATACCATTATTGTATTTTTAAAAAGTAATAAACACAAAAAAGAACAAGCTCAACATTCAGAAAGTAGAGCAGTACATTTACCGTATGCAACCAATTCATCTTTAATAATTAGTAATACTGCGGTTAATGCAGTAACCAAAATTTTTAAAAAAGGAATAGAATATAAAAAAGCAGGCGTAATGATAACAGGTTTTGTACCCACAAACAATTATCAGCTTGATATTTTCGAAAAAGAAAACCCGAAGCATCAACCGCTAATGCAAACAATAGATCAAATAAATTTAAAATATCACACAAATAAAATTAAATTAGCAAGTCAAGACTTGGATCGAACCTGGAAGATGCGTCAAGAACGTTTATCGCCTAGGTATACGACCAATATAAATGACATTATAAAAGTCAAATAATCATTAAAATTAAAAAGTATAACATATAATTTGGGCGTTACCCTATCGGGTCGGGCTTTTCGCAGTCGCGCTTTGCAAGGCGCTCCAACAAAGCTGCAATCCCTAACGCACCTATTTGCTAACTAAAAGACTTAACCTATGATCAAGCACAAATCAGGAAGTTTAACCTTTTACATACCAGAAGCAACAGCACACTCTGGAGCTCATTTTTTTGATGCAGGTATCTCAGCAGGATTTCCATCGCCAGCAGAAGATTTTAAAGAAGAACGTTTGTCATTAGATGAGGCTTTAGTAAAAAATAAAGAAGCTACTTTTTATGCACGTGTAAGTGGTCAATCTATGATAGGTGCAGGATTAGATGATAATGATTTGCTAGTTATAGACCGTAGTTTAGAACCAGAAAACAATAAAATTGCTGTTTGTTTTTTAGATGGCGAGTTTACTGTAAAACGCCTAAGAGTAGAAAAAGATGAAGTTTGGTTACAACCCGAAAACCCAAATTATCCTATAATTAAAATAACAGAAGATAATAACTTTTTAATTTGGGGTATTGTAACTAATGTGATTAAGAAAGTATAATGTAGATTAGTATAAAATAAAAACGCGAAGCAAAAAGCTTCGCGTTTTTTTATTGTAAAAGTATTGTGTTTGTTAATCTGCTAAAACAATAACTTTATTATCTTTCATTTCAATAGTACCAGAATTTATTTTTAGTAAAGTGGTGTTTTTTTCGCCTTTAGTAAAACGATCTTTAACCTCTTCATCTAATTCGATATTACCAGTAATTTTAACGTTACCTTCTTTTAATATAGAGACAATAGGAGCGTGATTGTTTAACATCTCAAAATCTCCATTAACTCCAGGAACAGCAACGCTAGTTACTTCTCCGCTAAATAAAGTGGCTTCTGGTGATACAATTTCTAAATACATATTTTTTAGTATTTAGCAATCAGTAATTAGTAATTAGCAACTTGACTATTTACTACATACTGCTTACTAGTTTTACGCTTCAGCTAACATTTTTTCTCCAGCTTCAATAGCTTCTTCGATAGTTCCTTTAAGGTTAAACGCTGCTTCTGGTAAGTGATCTAATTCACCATCCATAATCATGTTAAATCCTTTAATAGTTTCTTTAATATCTACTAAAACTCCAGGAATACCTGTAAACTGCTCTGCTACGTGGAATGGCTGAGATAAGAAACGTTGTACACGTCTCGCTCTACCTACTGCCATCTTATCTTCTTCAGATAATTCTTCCATACCAAGGATAGCAATAATATCTTGTAATTCTTTATAACGTTGTAATAACTCTTTTACTCTTTGTGCGCAAGCGTAGTGTTCGTTTCCTAAGATATCAGCCGTTAAAATTCTTGAAGTAGAATCTAATGGATCTACCGCTGGGTAAATACCTAACTCGGCAATTTTACGAGATAATACTGTTGTAGCATCTAAGTGAGCAAACGTTGTTGCTGGTGCTGGATCCGTTAAGTCATCCGCAGGTACGTAAACCGCTTGTACAGAAGTAATAGATCCTTTTTTAGTAGAAGTAATACGCTCTTGCATTGCACCCATTTCTGTTGCTAATGTTGGTTGGTAACCTACCGCAGAAGGCATACGTCCTAAAAGTGCAGATACCTCAGATCCTGCTTGTGTAAAACGGAAGATGTTATCTACGAAGAAAAGTACGTCTTTTCCTTGTCCATCTCCAGCTCCATCACGGAAATATTCTGCTATTGTTAACCCAGATAAGGCAACACGTGCACGTGCTCCTGGTGGTTCATTCATTTGTCCAAATACGAAAGTTGCTTTAGAATCTTTCATAGCTGCTTTATCAACTTTTTGAAGATCCCATCCGCCTTCTTCCATAGAGTGCATAAAGTCTTCACCATACTTGATAATTCCAGACTCTAACATCTCTCTTAAAAGGTCATTTCCTTCACGAGTTCTTTCTCCAACTCCAGCAAATACTGAAAGTCCACCGTGACCTTTTGCAATGTTATTAATTAACTCTTGGATTAATACTGTTTTACCTACTCCTGCACCACCAAATAATCCAATTTTACCTCCTTTTGCGTAAGGCTCAATTAAGTCAATTACTTTAATACCTGTAAATAATACTTCTGTAGACGTTGATAAGTCTTCAAATTTAGGTGCTTGACGGTGAATTGGTAAACCAGCTTCTCCTGCTTTAGGTAAGTCTCCTAAACCATCAATAGCATCTCCAATAACGTTAAATAAACGTCCGTAAACATCACCACCAATTGGCATTTGGATAGGAGCGCCAGTTGCAACAACTTCTGTTCCTCTACTTAAACCATCTGATGAGTCCATAGCAATAGTACGTACTGTATCTTCACCAATGTGAGATTGTACTTCTAATATTAGCTTAGAACCGTCAGCTTTATTAATTTCTAATGAATCGTAAATTTTTGGAAGTTCTGTGCCTGCTCCGAATTCTACATCGATAACTGGACCAACTATTTGTGCAACTTTACCTGTAACTTTTGACATTACTTATCTGTTTAATATTATGGTATTTAATTGAATGAAAACTATTTCTGTTTTCGCGTGCAAAGATAGGTGTTTTTATTTAAAATAAAAGGTCTTTTTTCTTATTTTGAATATAAAAAAACACCTTCATACAGAAGGTGTTTTATAAATTTAAATTTTGCTGCTAATTTAGTTTAATCCAGCAGAATATGTTGTATTGTAGTTACCTATATTTACTAGGTTTCCTGAAGCTTCAAAGTTAGAGCCATATGTAGCATCTATAGCTTTCAAAAACTCATTAGCTATTAAAGCATAACCTCTTGAGTTAGGGTGAACACCATCTAAAGAAAAGGCACCACCTGTTACTAAACTTGAAGTTAATACATAGTCTCCAGAAGCAATTCCACCGTTAGCTAATTGATTTAACAAAGCGTTTGCATCAACAAACGCTAAACCTGCATTATTAGCTGCACTTTCAATAGTTGCATTAAATGAAGCAGTTGCACTTGCAATTTCTGCTTGCTCTGTTGGTATTAATACCCACTTATCTTCTAAAGGTAAAGTAATCCCTTCGATTGCAAATTGACCTGCTAATTCGGCTGGTAAACCTTGACCTGCTAAAAAGCCAGCATAATCCATATTCACTTCACCAATCACTGAACTACTTGGTAATACGAATAAATCGTTTTCAGTAGCTTGTCTTGTTTGCCCATATGTTTGCCCTAAAAGGTTAGCTACTAACTGTACAACAATAGGGTTACTACCATCTAAACCAAATTGTGCTATAAAAGCAGGGAATGTTGGACTTGCCATTAGTGCTCCTGTAATTTGAGCTGAAATATCATCTAAGCTTTCGTCTTTAATAACTACAGCACTTGCTTCAGTTTCAGAAAAAACGATAGCTCTTTCAGGTTGACCTAAAGCAACATAAATTTGGTTTATAGCACCAAAAATTGAGTTTAATAATGGTATTTGAGGACCAAAATCTTCATTTGTTGGGTCTAATGGGTTGTGAGGTACTGTAGTAAAATGTGGTATTGAAGTCACATCAGGAATGTTAGCCATTACACCTTTTGCTCCACCAGAAGTTAATGTAGTTACTAGGGTGTTTATAGCAAAATCAAAAGTGGCTTGGTCAGTTATTGTACTTGAACCATCACCACCAGAAGTAGCATATCCTAAAACATCATTGTTACCAGCCCATAATGTAAAGAAGGTTGGTGATTGCGCCATTGCAAGTTCTAATACACTTGCATCAGGAGTAGCACCTGTCATTCTTATGAAATATGGGTTAGCAGCAGCTGGGAAATTAGCAATGTTACCGTATCCTGGAGCTATTAAGTGAAAACTAGCTGCACCAGGAACTCCCATATTATTAAAAGGACCTGTTGGGTTGTTTAGTAAGAAATCAGTAGTTGAAGTCACAGGACCAATAACATCTTCTAGGTCTTCAGGAGCTCCACCAGTAGTTACTAATCTAGGCTTAAATAGTTGCTCTCCAGTTAAAGGATGAAAAACAGGAGTTCCACCTAATATAAGACCTCCAATATTATCATTCATTAATGGTTGAGTAAAACTTCCACCTCCAGCAAAAGCAAATTGAGTTGCTAAAATATTAGGAAGCGAGTTTTCTTGAGATGCAATAAACAATGCGTTGTCAGAAAATCCAGCGGTTAAAGAATTTCCTACTGATACATAGTTAGAAAAATCTGCTTCTCCAGCAGTTAAAGCTGGTAACTCCATTCCACCACCATTTGATGAATCGTCGTCATTTTCACAAGCTGTAAATCCTAATAATACAGCAAGTAACCATATATATTTTACTTTCATAATATTCTTTTTCATGTTATTATAAGTTGTTAATTGTCCAAGATACATAGTACATTGAACCTATATTACCAGTACCAATTGCTGTAAAGTATTCATCTCCTAACAGGTTTGTTGCTCCAGCTTTAAATGTAGATTTTAAACTTGGAACTCTGTAGTTGATTTGTGCATCAATTGTGTGGTATGCAGGTACTTCTCCATCACCAAACGACGCTTCCCAGAAGTAAGCATCACTCCATCTCCAAGCAAGGTTAAATCCAAAGTTTTTAAATAACTCTGTGTTACCAAATGTTGCTTTTACTTTATGTTCTGGAGTATTGAAGTTTGTTCTAAAATCTGGATTATTTTCTTGATCAAAATCTAATTTTGCGTATGTATAGTTAAATCCTAAGTCAAAATCATTTAAGACTTTAGTTGTTACACCTAATGCAGTTCCGTAAGAATTTACGTTAGCATCAGAGTTAGTGTATGTTTGATAAGCTTGATAATCTCCATTTTGAATAGCTAATAAAGATAAAGAGTTATCTCCAACTGTTCCGTAGAAAGGAGCGATTACAGTTTCATTAGCTAAGAAATCTTTGTAAGAGTTATAGTATGCACTAACGTCTACTATAAACTTATCTAATTTACCTCTGTACCCAACTTCAAAAGAAGTTACTTGTTCTGGTTGAGCAAAGTTAGAATTTGCTACTCTTAAATCTGCAGGATTTGTTGATTCTGCAAAATCTTGTACAGAGTTAGCTAAGTATGAATTTGTATAAGCACTTTGTCCAGAGAAGTCTATAGTTGCAGAGTTTGTAAAAGCTTGACCTGCAGGACTTACATTGTAAGTGTCTACATATCTTTCTGGGTTATCTAATGCACCACCAACTAATACTGCTCTTCCTATATCTAGACCAATGTACAAGTCTTGAGTAGTAGGGTTTCTAAATCCTGTTTGAACAGAAGCACGGAAGTTATGATCTTTATTAACTGTAAATCCTAAAGATAATCTAGGAGAAAAGAATCCGTCAAATAATTCTGATTTGTCATAACGTACAGAACCTGTAGCTTTTAATTCTACATTTTCACTTAAGTCGAAGTTTTTTTGGATTTGAGTATAAAAACCAACTTCAGAATAATCTATAGGACCATCATTATCTGTATAAATAGTTCCAAAAGAGTTTAATTTATACTTTCTATAAGAGCCACCTATTTGAATTTCAGCAAAATCAATCATGTCACTAAAATTGTAATTAGCATCTGCATGATAGATTTTTGAATTATCTTGAAATTTAGAACCAGTGCTTAAATCAGGATCTCTTGTAACTTTGTTAAATGCATTTTGAAATTCTGGTGTTCCTGGTAAATATCTTCCTGTATCTGCAGCAGCTCTTGCAGCGTCATGCTTTTGCTGTTCTGATAGGCCTAAAGGATTACCACTTAACTCTATACCTGCAAATGTTGCAATGTAATCTCCAAACCAATCTTCGTCACTCTTCCATGATCTATTAATATTGATTCCTGTAAAAACCATATCGTAAGAATCTCCTGCTTTGTCTTCTGTTACATAACCTCTTACAAAGAAGTTTTTATC
Organism: Mesoflavibacter sp. CH_XMU1404-2; assembly: GCF_037029465.1. NCBI lineage: Bacteria > Pseudomonadati > Bacteroidota > Flavobacteriia > Flavobacteriales > Flavobacteriaceae > Mesoflavibacter > Mesoflavibacter sp. CH_XMU1404-2. The sequence goes on from NZ_JAYMEM010000009.1 coordinate 90,813, forward strand.
TCTAATTTCTAATTTATGTTGTTGTAAAAAGAAATTATTGATATTGTATCTATTTGCACCTTGGTAAATAGTGTTACCAGAACCAACTTTTCCTACATAAGCAATTTCAAAATCACTATCTGTAAATGGTCTAAAATATAATCCCCAATCTGCTTTTATACTTTCTGCATTGTAGTTAGTTAAGTCTCTTTCGTTGTAACCTGTTCTACTAACAGTAACATTTGGAATAATACCTAATCCTGAAGCATCTCTAATGTTTGTAGAAACTTCATCTCCATAAACGTTAATGCCATCATAGTCATAGTCTGATCTTGTTAAGCCTCTATTTAATTTATCTTTTTCGTTAGTTGCAGCCCAATCAGTTCCTTTTAAGTAACCAAAATTAACTTTTACAGCGAATTTATTTGAGAACTTGTGAGCCATTCTTATACTTAAATCAGTATATGGGTTGTCTCCAGCAGCTTCTTGAGAGGTAATTCCTCTTTTAAATGAAGCGCTTATACCTGTATGGTCAAATGGGTTTTTACTTCTCATAAATAAAATACCATTAAATGCATTTGCACCATACAATGCTGAAGAAGCACCTGGTAAAAGTTCTACACTTAAAACATCTGTTTCTGTCATACCTACTAAATTTCCAATAGGGAAGTTAAGTGCAGGTGCAGAATTGTCCATACCATCTACTAATTGCATAAATCTTGTATTAGCAAAAGTTGCAAAACCACGAGTGTTTACAGATTTAAAAGTCAAACTATTAGTGTTAACATCAACACCTTTAAGGTTTTCTAACCCATCATAAAAATCTACAGAAGCAGTGTTTTTAATTTCTTTTAAACCGAATCTCTCTACCGTTACAGGAGATTCAAAAATACGTTCTGGTGTACGAGACGCAGAAATAACAACTTCATCTAAAGATGTTCCTTCTGTTAACACGATGTCTACTTTTTGATTGTTTGAGGTAATTTCGGTTGTTTGACTTGTAAACCCAACACTACTTACCTGTATACTAAAAGGAGGTGTTAGGTCTGTTTTTAAAGTAAAATTTCCGTCAAAGTCTGTTACAGTTCCTTCTGAAGTACCAAGGATTATAACATTAGCACTAGGTATTGGTTGTTTACTTACATCATCTACAACTGTACCTGTTATTGTTGTTTGTGCAAAAGAGAAGGCACAAAATAACAACATTGCGATTTTAAGGGTTGTCTTCATTTTTTAGATTTAGTTTAATTATGGTAGCAATATACGTTTTTTAAGTATAGATTAAAAAAAACAAACAAAAAATTATGCGTGCATAATAAGTTTTTGTGAAAAAAAACAGCTTCAAAATCTATTATTCGTAAAAATCACCAGTGATTATTGAATATTTTAAGATTTTGAAGCTAGTGTAATCTATTCAGTTTTTATTCTACAGTAACTGATTTTGCTAAGTTACGAGGTTGATCAACATTTTTACCCAACATCACAGCAATATGATATGATAAAAGTTGTAATGGTATTGTTGTTAATAAAGGAGTTAAAGATTCGATAGTTTCTGGAACTTCAATGACATGATCTGCCAATTCTTTTACGTCTTGGTCACCTTTAGTTACAATTCCTATTATCTTACCCGACCTTGATTTTATCTCTTGGATATTGCTTACTACTTTTTCATAATGACCTTTTTTTGTTGCAATTACAAATACAGGCATTTGATCATCAATTAATGCAATTGGTCCGTGTTTCATTTCTGCAGCAGGATAACCTTCAGCGTGTATATAAGAAATCTCTTTTAGCTTTAATGCGCCTTCTAAAGCAACTGGGAAGTTAAATCCTCTACCAAGGTATAAGCAGTTTTTTGCGTCTTTATAGGTTTCTGCTACTATTTTTATATGGTCGTCAGATTTTAAAGCTTCAGCTACTTTATTAGGTATCAACTCTAATTCTACTAAATGTTTTTGAAATTCAGAATTAGATAAATTTCCATTAGATTTGGCTAATTTTAAAGCTATAAGCGTTAGTACCGTAATTTGAGTTGTAAATGCTTTTGTTGAAGCTACACCAATTTCTGGTCCTGCATGAGTATAAGCACCTGCGTGTGTTTCTCTAGCTATAGAAGATCCTACAACATTACATACACCAAATACAAAAGCACCTTTTTCTTTAGCTAATTTTATTGCTGCAAGTGTATCTGCGGTTTCACCAGATTGAGATATTGCAATAACGACATCTTTTTCTGTTATAACAGGATTACGGTATCTAAATTCGGAAGCGTATTCTACTTCTACAGGTATTCTAGCTAAGTCTTCAAAAATATATTCGGCAACTAAACCAGCGTGCCATGATGTGCCACAAGCAACTACAATAATTCTGTTGGCATTTAAAAACCTTTCTAGATTATCATCAACACCAGCCATTTTTATAATGCCATCCTTTACGCGTAATCTTCCTCTGTACGTGTCTTTAATTGCATTAGGTTGTTCGTGGATTTCTTTTAACATGAAATGCTCATAACCACCTTTTTCAATTTGTTCAAGGTTGATTTTTAACTCTTGAATGTAAGGGTCTACTAAAGAATCATTTTTAATTTTTCTGATTTTGACACCTTTTTTTAGTCTAATGATTGCCATTTCTTCATCTTCTAAATAGATGGCTTTTTTTGTGTATTCTAAAAAAGGTGAAGCATCGCTGGCTATAAAAAATTCTTCTTCACCAACACCTATAGCTAAAGGACTTCCTAATTTAGCTACAACAATTTCGTCTGGTTTATTTTTATCAAAAACAGCTATAGCGTAGGCGCCAATAACTTGATTTAATGCAATTTGTACTGCTTTTCCTAATTTTAGATTTTCACTTTTTTTAACATCTTCAATTAGATTTATTAAAACTTCGGTATCTGTGTCAGACTTAAAAGTGTAACCACGTTTGGTTAACTCTTTTTTTATGGACTCGTAATTTTCTATAATACCGTTATGTATAATTACTAAATTACCAGAGTTTGAATAATGTGGATGAGAGTTAACATCGTTAGGTACTCCATGTGTAGCCCAGCGTGTATGACCAATACCTACAGAACCGTTAGTGGAAATTTCCTTAGTTACTTTTTCTTCTAAATCGGCTACTTTTCCTTTTGTTTTAGAGAGTTTAAGGTCAGAACCATCATATAGTGCTATACCAGCACTATCATACCCTCTATATTCTAATCTTTTTAAGCCCTCCATTACTATTGGATAAGCTTCTTTTTTACCAATGTAGCCTACGATTCCGCACATAAGTTGTATTAATTTTCTGGTTCTGTGTAATAAATTTCAAAAGTAGCTCTGTTTTCTTCAGGTACAGATTCTTTACTACCATAAAGTACAGTACCTTTAGGAGAGATAGTTGAACTTGAAGGAACAAAATTTATCATATCTTCTTCAGTTGTGTTTATTATTCTTGAAGTGGATATGTTGTTTACGTTAGTTGAAACAAATATTCCTAAATCTAAATTTGTCGAGTCGCTTATAAGAATATTTTTAACATGCTCTGTTAATCTAAATTTGTATCTAATACCGTTTTCATCTTCGTCTCTTTCTAAACGTGGCGCATAAATAATTTTTGAGTTTATTGGGTTTAAAAAATTGCTTGAAGCATCAAAATAATAATCTATGATAGGTACATTGTTTTTTAAATCGTAAAGTATTACTCTTTCTGATTCAACATCATTAGGACTACTTTGGTTATTAACAAGATCTTGATTTACGTAAAAAATTAAGTCTGCCTCATTAATTAACCATTTTTCATTTTTTTCTTTAAAATATTCTAAAGCAGGAACATCACTTCCAGATTCATCTTGAACTGTACCTTCAAATAGTTTTATAACAGAAAAATTTCCATTCATACCTTTTAAGTACAAATTGTCATCACCTAAAGTAGCGTCACCATCTGTAGGCGTGGTATATAAATTATTAAAGTTGTTAGCTTTAATTCCTGTAAAGTCTAAAGTGTATTGGCCTGTTAATAATTCTTCTTGGTCAACATCATCTTCATCGTAATAGGTATATTCTAAAGTTATATTAGCATTGGCATCACTTAAATTAAGCATAGCCATACTGCCGTCTCCAGTATTATCTTCTACTTTAAAAATTAGTCCTCTAAAGTAATTATAAAAACTACTATTGTTTGAAAGTTCTTCGCTGTCTTGATAAGGAAAAAATAAATTTTCCCAATCGCTTAAATTAATGATGTTTGCGTTGCTATCATTAAAAAGATCTACATAAATTCCAGGAGCTAAAACCTCTGTTTCATCATCTTCGTTAGTAATACTGTGAGTAGAATTACTAATTGAAAAATCGTTGTTTTCATAAAGTAACTCTAGTGTTTGTGAATTTACATCTATAGTTTCAAATATGTTTGAGTAATAAAGCTGTTGGTCTTCAAAATCTGAAGCAGGATCTAAGTCTCTTAACAGGTAATTGCTTCTATAAATAGAAAGTTTAAATGTTGCAGATTGATTACCAAAAACAGAATCTAATGTGTATGTAGAAACTCCATCATCATCTGTACTTTCTATTTCAGAATAATATGGTATGTAAAGTTTTACAGATTGAAGTGTTGGGTTTACACCAAAATCTGGGGATAAGTTTGTTGGTAAAACTTGAGTTATAATACTTGCTTCTGTAGCTCCGTAAGGTTGCATATCGTCATGATATACACCTAAAAGATTGTTTGGTAACCCGTTTGTTTGAATTGGATTACTTTTTTTAGTATAAGAAACAAAAGGGAAAACTTTACGATTGGTTTCAAAGTTTTGTACACCTCTTATATCGCTATCAACATTTAAGTAATCTCTGTCGCAACCTACAGTAATTAATGTGATTAAACCTAATAACGCTAAAGGTTGAAAGGTTTTAGTAATAAACTTTTTCATTAAAAATTTTTTGCTCTTTGTTAGCTTAAAACGTCATTGTTATAGAAATTAGTGTAAGCTTCACTAAATTCATCTTTAGGTTGGTAATCTAAGACAGGTTTTTTAGAATCTTTTAAATGTTTTGTTAAATCTTCTGGAATATCTTCAGATCCAACGATTAATGCATCAGATTGATCTATTGCAACCTTCATTAAGTTTGAATATGTTGGGTTTTCTAATACTTTAATTTTATCCTCTTCTATGCCATCAAATTTTATTTTGTTTATTAGGTCTTTATTTAAGGTTTCTTCAAAACTTTGACTATAAACAGAGGTTACAATTTTACTTTGGTTAAATAACGGTTCATCGCTATAAAATTGCTTCAAATATAAAGGCAGTAAAGATGCTAACCAACCATGTACATGGATAATGTCTGGTGACCAATTTAATTTTTTAACTGTTTCAATTACGCCTTTTGCAAAGAAGATGGCGCGTTCGTCATTGTCTTCAAAAAGATTTCCGTTTTCATCAGTAAAAGTTGCTTTTCTTTTAAAATACTCGTCATTATCGATAAAGTAAACCTGAATTCTTTCCTTTGGGATTGAAGCCACCTTAATAATTAAAGGCATGTCTAAATCGTTAATAACAAGATTAATTCCTGATAAGCGTATTACTTCATGTAATTGGTGTCTTCTTTCGTTTATATTGCCATATCTTGGCATAAAAATTCTTATTTGTCCACCTTGTTGATTCACCATTCTTGGTGCTTCAAACGACATTGAAGAAATTTCAGTTTCTGGTAAATAAGGCACCACTTCAGATGATACATATAATATCCTCTTATCTTTCATAAATTATTAGCTTTTCCGAATTAAAAATAAAAAACACGCAAAAGTACAAAATTTTATGCAGATTGCCACTAAAAGATTAAGTTTGCATGCGTTAATTAAATAATAAATAATGATTGTTTTTACAAAAAAAAGCGAATTAAAAGCTAAAATTTCTTCTTTTAAAGAGAAAAACATGACCATTGGTTTTGTCCCAACAATGGGCGCATTGCATAAAGGTCATTTAGCTTTAGTAAATGAAGCTTTGGCTAATAATAATCAAGCTATCGTTAGTATTTTTGTTAACCCAACTCAGTTTGATAATCCTGAAGATTTAAAAAAATATCCAAGAACTTTGGATAAAGATGTTGAATTATTAAAATCGTTATCAGAAAATATTATTGTTTACGCGCCAACGGTAGAAGATATTTACGAAGAACAAACAAAATCTCAAAAATTTGATTTTGACGGTTTAGAACACCAAATGGAAGGAAAATTTAGAGATGGTCATTTTGATGGTGTAGGTACTATAGTAAAGCGTTTGTTTGAAATTGTAACTCCTAATAATGCCTATTTTGGAGAGAAAGATTTTCAGCAACTAGCCATTATAAAAAAAATGGTTTCTAAAAACAAAATGCCTGTAAACATTGTAGGATGTAAAATTTATAGAGAAGCTAATGGATTGGCATTAAGTTCTCGTAATACAAGATTAACCTCAGACTATAAAGAAGCAGCTCCTTTTATCTATAAAACTTTAAAAACTGCCAAAACTAAGTTTGGCACAAAAAGTGCTAATAAAGTTACAGAATGGGTTGAAAATCAGTTTGCAAAACATAATTTATTAGAATTAGAATACTTTACAATTGCAGACGAAGCAACCTTAAAAACAGTAAAACGCAAATCTAAAAACAAAAAATATAGAGCTTTTGTTGCAGTGTATGCAGGAGAAATACGACTAATTGACAATATAGCTTTAAATTAATTATCTTTGTCCCATGCAAATTCAAGTAGTAAAATCAAAAATTCATCGTGTAAAAGTTACTGGTGCAGACCTAAATTATATAGGAAGTATCACTATTGATGAAGACTTAATGGATGCAGCCAATATTATTCAAGGCGAAAAAGTACAAATTGTAAATAATAATAATGGTGCGCGTTTAGAGACTTATGCTATACCTGGTCCACGTAACTCTGGTGAAATAACACTTAACGGTGCAGCAGCACGATTAGTATCACCTGGTGATGTGTTAATTTTAATAACTTATGCTTTTATGGATATAGAAGAAGCTAAGGTATTTAAGCCATCATTGGTGTTTCCAGATGAAGCAACAAACTTATTAAAATAGATGTCTAAAAGACCTGTAATACAAATATTAAAAATAGCACTCCCAATTTTATTGGGAGTTTTTTTAATATGGTATTCTTTGTCTAAAATATCTATCTCTGGATTACTAGAGTATTTTAAAAATGCCAATTATTTATACATCTTTTTAGGTGTTGTATTTGGTCTACTAAGTCACCTGTCAAGAGCGTATCGTTGGTTGTTTATGTTAGAGCCAATGGGTTATAAAGTAAAAATGGGTAATAGTATAATGGCAGTTTTTGCTGCGTATTTAATCAATTACACTATACCGCGAGCAGGTGAAGTTGCAAGAGCAACCGTTTTAACAAATTACGAAGGTGTACCTTTTCAAAAAGGTTTTGGGACTATTGTCGCAGAGCGTGTTGCAGACTTTATAGTCATGCTATTAATAATAGGAGTTACGCTAGTACTTCAATTTGAATTCATCTTTAATTTTTTTACAGAAAAATTCAATCCAACCAAGCTTATAATTGCTTTTTCAGGATTAATAATTTTAGCGTTTCTTTTTATTCTTTATATCAAAAAAAGCAGCTCAAAAATAGCTTTAAAAATAAAAACCTTTGTTCAAGGTTTAATAGAAGGTGCGTTAAGTGTCTTTAAAATGAAAAAGAAATGGGCTTTTATCTTCCATACATTCTTTATTTGGGCAATGTATATTTCAATGTTTTACATAACCACATTTGCTATAAAGGATCTAGGTAATGTGTCTATTGGAGCTGTTTTAATAGGGTTTATTTTAGCTACTTTTAGTATAGCAGCAACAAACGGTGGTATTGGATCATACCCAGAAGCAATTGTAATAGCTTTTACATTATTTGGTTTACCTGAAGATCCAAGTCGTGCATTTGGATGGATTATGTGGACATCCCAAACCCTATTAATATTTGTTTTAGGAGGACTATCTTTATTGTATCTTCCTTTTTTTAACCGAAACAAATAATTTGTACATTGCACTAAACTTAATCTATTAACCTTATGAAACGTTTTTTATTACTGCTAATAACGTTAGTTTTAAGCAATACACTAACATCCCAAACCATTTATAAAGAAATCAACTCTGAAAAGTTAGGCGAATCTCGTCAACTAAAAATTCAAGTACCACGTAACTACGATACTTCAGATAAAAAATATCCTGTAGTTGTTGTTTTTGACGGAGATTATTTATTTGAAATCGTAGCAGGAAACGTAGATTATGCAGCCTATTGGGAAGATATGCCAGAAGCAATCGTAGTAGGAATAAATCAATATCAAAAACGTGAATCAGATTGTTTTTACAGTGAGCAAAACTCTTTACCAATAGAGACTGGTGCTGCTTTTTTTGAGTTTGTAAGTATGGAGCTTATTCCGTTTATAGATAAAAATTTCCGTACAGAAAATTTTAAAGTTGCAGTTGGACATGGGCAAACAGCAAACTATATTAATTACTATTTATTAAAAGGAGTTCCTTTATTTCAAGCCTATATTAGTTTAAGTCCAAGTTTGGCACCAGATATGAAAACATATCTAACAGAGAAAATGCCAAAATTAGAACAAAAAATATTCTATTATTTAGCAGCAGCAAACAATGATAAGGGTAACATTAAAGAAGAAACAGAAGCGTTAGCAAAAAGTATTTCTTCAATAGAAAATGATAATCTTTTAGATCATTCTGAAGTTTTTACAGACGCGACACATTATTCTTTACCTGCGCAGGCTATCCCAAAAGCTTTACAAAAAATATTCTTAGTATTTCAACCAATAAGTTTAAAAGAATACAAAGAAACTGTTCTAAATCTTGAAGGAAATCCGGTTGATTATTTAAAAGAAAAATATGAAACTATAGAAACGCTTTTCGGTATAAAAAAACCAATTTTAATTAACGATTTTAAAGCAATCGAAGCTGCGATTAAGAAAAAAGAAAAGTACGAATACTTTGAAGATTTAGGTAATTTAGCTCGTAAAGAATACCCAGATACCTTACTTGGACATTATTATCTTGGTCGTTTTTACGAAGAAACGGGTAAGTCTAAAAAAGCAATGAAAACATATCAATCTGCATATGTTTTACAAGAAATAGGAGGTATTACAAAAGATTTAGTTTTAGAATTAGCAGAACAAATTAAAGCAGATTTTGGGTATTAATGGCAAAAGTAAAAACAACGTTTTTTTGTCAAAATTGTGGCACACAATTTTCTAAATGGCAAGGTCAATGTACATCTTGTAAAGAGTGGAATACCATTGTAGAAGAAGTGGTGCAAAAGCCTGAAAAAAATGATTGGAAAACATCAACTTCTAACACTTCAAAAAGAGTTTCAAAGCCATTAAAGCTAAAAGAAATTGATTCGTCTCAAGATGTAAGACTTGATACGAAAGATGCTGAATTTAACCGTGTTTTAGGTGGTGGTATTGTACCAGGATCTTTAACACTTTTAGGAGGAGAACCTGGTATAGGTAAGAGTACATTGCTGCTTCAAGTGTCCTTAAAATTACCTTACAAAACGTTGTATATTTCAGGTGAAGAAAGCCAGAAACAAATAAAAATGAGAGCAGAACGTATTAACCCTAATAATGAGACCTGCTACATTTTAACCGAAACCAAAACTCAAAATATCTTTAAGCAAATTGAAGCAATTGAGCCCGATATAGTTATTGTAGATTCCATTCAAACACTGCATAGTGATTATATTGAAAGTTCAAGCGGAAGCATTTCGCAAATTAAAGAATGTACTACAGAGCTAATCAAGTTTGCTAAAGAAACCAATACGCCAGTCATCCTCATTGGACATATTACAAAAGATGGTCACATTGCAGGACCTAAAATCTTAGAGCACATGGTAGATACTGTACTTCAGTTTGAAGGCGATCGTAACCATGTATTCAGGATTTTACGTGCTAACAAAAATAGATTTGGATCAACAAACGAGCTAGGTATTTATGAAATGCAAGGATCTGGTTTAAGAGAAGTCTCTAACCCAAGCGAAATTTTAATTTCTCAAAAAGACGAAGCTTTATCAGGTAATGCAGTTGCTGCAACTTTAGAAGGTATGCGTCCTTTAATGATAGAAGTACAAGCGCTGGTAAGTACAGCTGTGTATGGTACGCCACAACGAAGTGCTACAGGTTTTAATGCCAAACGTTTAAATATGTTATTGGCAGTTTTAGAAAAACGTGCAGGATTTAGATTAGGCGCTAAAGATGTGTTTTTAAATATAACTGGTGGTATTAATGTAGACGATCCAGCAATAGATTTAGCAGTAGTAGCTGCTATTTTATCTTCAAATGAAGACGAGCCACTTCAAACCGATTTTTGTTTTGCTGCCGAAGTTGGCCTATCTGGAGAAATTAGACCAGTACAACGCGTAGAGCAACGTATTCAAGAAGCTGAAAAGCTAGGTTTTTCAACTATTTTTGTGTCTAAATACAATAAGATTACGATTAAACCTAAAGGAATAAAAGTTCAATTGGTTTCAAAAATTGAAGATATTGTAGATTTTTTAAGCTAGAATTATAAAAATAGATCTTTAAGAGCTTCAATTTGAAGCTTTTTTTATGCTCAAAAATCAGACTTTTAAACAGAATTCATTAATTTCGCGACTCTTATAAGAAAAACGAAAACATGAATACTGGATTTCCTGAATATAAAGGACTTAACTTACCAAAAGTAGCAGAAGAAATTCTTAACTATTGGGAAGACAATAATATCTTCGAAAAAAGTGTAACCTCTCGCGAAAACGCAGAACCTTTTGTGTTTTTTGAAGGTCCACCATCTGCAAACGGTTTACCTGGTGTACACCACGTATTAGCACGTGCAATAAAAGATATTTTTCCAAGGTATAAAACCATGAAAGGTTACCAAGTAAAGCGTAAAGCTGGTTGGGATACACATGGTTTACCAGTAGAATTAGGTGTAGAAAAAGAATTAGGAATTACCAAAGAAGATATTGGTAAAAAAATTACTGTAGAAGAGTATAACGCAGCATGTCGTAAAGCCGTTATGCGTTACACAGACATCTGGAATAACCTAACCCAACAAATGGGATATTGGGTAGATATGGACGATCCATACATTACCTATAAACCAAAATATATGGAAAGTGTTTGGTGGTTGTTAAAGCAAATCTACAATAAAGAATTGCTGTATAAAGGCTATACCATTCAGCCATATTCTCCAAAAGCAGGAACAGGATTAAGTTCTCACGAGCTTAATCAACCAGGAACATACCAAGATATAACCGACACAACAATAGTTGCCCAGTTTAAAGCAATAGAAAATACATTGCCAGATTTTCTTCAAAATGAAGGCGATATTTACTTCCTAGCTTGGACTACAACACCTTGGACTTTACCAAGTAACACAGCATTAACCGTTGGTCCAAAAATAGATTATGTTTTAGTTGAAACTTATAACCAATATACCTTCAAACCTATGAATGTGATATTGGCTAAAAATCTTGTTAATAAGCAATTTGACGGTAAGTATAAGCAAGTTGAAACAAAGCCAGAATTAATCGAATATAAAGAAGGTGACAAGAAAATTCCTTTCTATATCGTAAAAGAATTTAAAGGAAAAGATTTAGTTGGTATCAAGTATGAACAATTGTTAAATTACGTATTACCAAATGATAATCCTGAAAATGCATTTAGAGTAATTTCTGGAGATTTTGTAACGACTGAAGATGGTACAGGTATCGTACACACAGCGCCAACTTTTGGAGCAGATGATGCTTTAGTGGCAAAACAAGCCACACCAGAAATACCGCCAATGTTGGTAAAAGACGAGAATGATAACTTGGTGCCACTAGTTGATTTACAAGGTAAATTTAGGCCAGAAGTAACTGAGTTTGCTGGTAAATATGTGAAAAACGAATATTACGCAGAAGGTGAAGCACCAGAAAAGTCGGTTGATGTAGAAATTGCCATCAAACTTAAAATAGAAAACAAAGCCTTTAAGGTAGAAAAATACAAGCACAGCTACCCAAACTGTTGGCGTACAGATAAACCAATTTTATACTATCCGTTAGATTCATGGTTTATCAAAGTAACCGACGTAAAAGATAGAATGCATGAGTTAAATACAACCATTAACTGGAAACCAAAATCTACAGGAGAAGGACGTTTTGGTAACTGGTTAGCCAATGCAAACGATTGGAATTTATCGCGATCACGTTATTGGGGAATTCCGTTACCAATCTGGCGTACAGAAGATGGTAAAGAAGAAATCTGTATCGGTTCTGTTGAAGAATTAAAAGCCGAAATGACTAAAGCTGTTTCAGCAGGCGTACTTCAAAAAGATATTTTTGAAAATTTTGAAGTTGGTAACATGTCTGAAGACAACTACGATAAAATAGATTTACACAAAAATATTGTAGATCAAATTACGTTAGTGTCGCCTTCAGGTCAACCAATGAAGCGCGAAAGCGACTTAATAGACGTTTGGTTTGATTCTGGATCAATGCCTTACGCACAGTGGCATTACCCATTTGAAAACAAAAACTTAATTGACAATAACGAAGCCTATCCTGCCGATTTTATTGCTGAAGGTGTAGATCAAACACGTGGTTGGTTTTATACGCTTCATGCAATTGGAACAATGGTTTTCGATTCTGTGGCGTATAAAAATGTAGTATCAAACGGATTAGTTTTAGATAAAAACGGACAAAAAATGTCTAAGCGTTTAGGTAACGCGGTAGATCCTTTTGAAACCTTAGATAATTACGGCGCAGATGCCACACGTTGGTACATGATTGGTAATGCCAATCCATGGGACAACTTAAAATTTGATATTGAAGGTGTAGAAGAAGTAAAACGAAAGTTTTTTGGTACGTTGTATAATACTTATTCGTTCTTCAGCTTATATACCAATTTAGATAAATTTAGTTATGCTGAAGCAGAAATTCCTTTAGCTGAACGACCAGAATTAGACCGTTGGATTCTTTCAGAATTACACACCTTAATTCAAAAAGTAGATGAATATTATGCCGAATATGAGCCTACAAAAGCAGCACGTGCAATTTCAGATTTTACACAAGATTACTTAAGTAACTGGTATGTGCGTTTAAGTAGAAGACGTTTCTGGAAAGGCGATTACCAAACCGATAAAATTTCGGCTTACCAAACGCTGTATACGTGTATGGTAACCATTGCAAAGCTAGGTGCGCCAATTGCACCATTCTTTATGGATAAGCTGTATTTAGATTTAAATAGCGTAACTAAAAAAGAGACGTTTGAAAGTGTTCACCTTTCAGACTTCCCTAAATATGATGCTAGTTTTGTAGATAAATCTTTAGAGCGAAAAATGGAGAATGCGCAAACAATTTCTTCATTAGTTTTATCGTTAAGAGCTAAAGAGAAAATTAAAGTACGTCAGCCACTACAGAAAATCATGATTCCTGTAGATTCTGCACAGCAAAGAGAAGAAATTAAAGCGGTAGAAAACTTAATAAAACACGAGGTTAATATTAAAGAAATCGAGCTTTTAGAAGACGCTTCAGATATCTTAGTTAAGCAAATAAAACCTAATTTTAAAGTGCTTGGACCACGTTTTGGTAAAGATATGAAGTTGATTGCTAGCGAAATACAAAAACTTGGCGCAGACGATATTAAAAATATTGAACAAAATAACACTTTAGACATCGATTGTAATGGAAAAATTATTACATTACAACGTGAAGATGTTGAAATAACATCGCAAGATATTGAAGGTTGGTTAGTTGCTAACGAAGGTAAAATAACAGTAGCTTTAGATGTAACTATTACAGAGCCATTACGTGAAGAAGGTATTGCAAGAGAATTAGTAAACCGAATTCAAAACCTACGTAAAGACTCAGGATTTGAAGTCACAGATAGAATTACTGTACAAATCCAAAACGACCAAAATATCGAGCAGGCTATTAACAACAATCTAGATTATATTAAGACCGAAACCTTAACTGATAATCTTGAAATTATTAACCAAATAGACAATGGTATAGAAATTGCTTTTGATGACGTAAATACCAAATTGTCTATTCAAAAAAATTAAAAATTATGGCAACAGATACAAACGTAAGATACTCTGATAAAGACTTAGCAGAGTTCAAGGCTTTAATTCAAGAAAAAATTGAAAAAGCACAGCACGATTTAGAGTTAATAAAAAGTGCTTATATGAACGATCATAATAATGGTACAGACGATACGTCACCTACCTTTAAAGCTTTTGACGAAGGAAGTGAAGTAATGAGTAAAGAATCTAACTCGCAATTAGCAATTAGACAAGAAAAATTTATTCGCGATTTAAAAAACGCATTAATCCGAATAGAAAATAAAACTTACGGTATTTGTCGTGTTACAGGTAAATTAATAAACAAAAAACGTTTAGAATTAGTGCCGCATGCCACATTAAGTATTGAGGCAAAAAACATGCAAAAGTAATCTATTGCTAAACACATAAATCACATAATTTAACGCTTCAATACTTTTTTGAAGCGTTTTTTATTTCTATATATTTTGAAATTCAAACTTGTTATATTTTTTCTTTTAGTTATCCATTTTTCTGTTGCTCAAAAGCAAACTGAAAAGCAATGGAATGCACAACAAATTGAAAAAGTTGATATTAATGGCGAAGGAATTTTTAAAATTTACATTAAAAATAGTGAATCAAATACTATTGATTTGGTGGTTAAATTTGAAGGAGAACATTCTGAAAATCTAGTGATAATCGATAGTATTAATCAAGGTGTTTTAAAATTATCTACAGGCTTTCAGCCTTTATTTAAAGCAGATAATGATAAGTTAAGTGCACACAAAGTATTGTCTGTAGAGTTGCAATTAAGTATTCCAAAACATATTGATTTAAATATTAAAAGTGATATTGCGCAAACTAAAATAGAAGGTCAATTTCCAAATGTGTTTATAGAATTAAAAACAGGTAATTGTACGTTAGATCCTTTTTTTGGTAATGCAACAATAAATACCATAAGCGGAAATATTAATATAAAAACAAATAACGCAAAAACCATTGCAAAAAGTAAAACAGGAATAGTTGATGTTAAGCAATTTAAACTAGCATTATATCAATTAAATCTGCAAACTGTTAACGGAAATATAAACGTCTCTAAAATTTAAAAAATAAGTCTATTTTTGTTTTGCAGATAAGCCTTAATCCTAACTATGTCTTTAAAAAAAGCAACCATTTTTATCATTTTAATTTTACTTATTGATCAGGTAAGTAAAATATATGTAAAAACTCATTTTGTGTTAGGCGAAGATGTTGCTGTTTTTGATTGGTTTAAAATCTATTTTATAGAAAATAGCGGCATGGCTTGGGGCACAAAACTAAGTGATCTTTTACCTTTTATTAGTGACCGTACTGCAAAAGTTAGTCTTACTGTTTTTAGGATTTTTGCAATTATAGGTATTGGATATTGGTTATTTAATAGTATTAAAAAGCAACAATCTAAAATGCTTAATGTTGCACTTATCTTTGTGTTTGCTGGTGCTTTGGGTAATATATTAGATTCTGTGTTTTATGGTGTTTTATTTGATGATAGCGTTGGTCAAGTAGCTACATTTATGCCAGAACAAGGTTATGATAGTATGTTGCACGGTAAGGTAGTAGATATGTTATACTTCCCGATTTGGCAAGGTTATTTACCAGAATGGATACCAAGTGTTGGCGGTAAATACTTTACTTTTTTTGAGCCTGTTTTTAATGTTGCAGACGTAGCAATTAGTATTGGTTTTGGGATATTAATTTTCTTTAATAAAAAGGCGTTTCCTAAAAAGGAAGAGGTTTAAAATTCATAAACCTTATCTGGCGTTACACAATAATCTAAAGCAATATCACCTTCAAAAACACCATTGATTTTAGCTTCAGCTTCAAAAAAGGATAAGCCTATTTTTACAGTGTTAGGTCTGCACGTTGCTAAAAAATTATCATAAAACCCTTTACCATAGCCTACGCGGTTTCCTTTTATATCAAAAGCTAAAAGCGGGATAAAAACTACATCTATCATGTGGTTTGGTACTTCAATTCCGTTTACAGGTTCTGGTATGTTATATTGATTTAGTTTTAAGGTAGTATTATCAGATAATAGATAGTTTGTTAATGTATTGGTTTCAAAATTACTTTTAGAAATAGCTATGTTTTTGTCTTTTCCGGATAAGATATTTAAAATAAATTCGGTTTGAATTTCTTTCTGTGATTCAATAGTTAAAAATAAGTGGTACACATTGTAATCCCAAATAGATAGTTTTAGTAATTGGTTAGCAATATCAATACTAAATTGATCTATTTGTTCCTCGGTAAATTGCTGTCTTAAGGATTTATATTTTAGGCGTAATTGGGCTTTATTCATTTTAATTATTTAACTATTTCTGTTGAAATATGAAATAAAGCATCACCTTGATAAACTATTGGAGATTCATTTATATTGAAAACATAACCATCGTGTTTAGCTTTTACAAAATGATTAAATTTTCCGTAAGGATCTGTAATATTTCCAATAGTGTCGCCTTCTTTTATAAACTGTCCTAAATCGACATTAGCTTTAAACATGCCCGAAAAACTAGCACGTTGCCATTTACTATCTAATATTTTTATGCATGCTTTTTTAGGCTCAGAAACGTTGTATTTTCTTCTTAGCATGCCAAAGTGATTTAAGATACGTTTGGCGCCATTAACACCAGTATTTGTAATGTTTTTATCTATATGAAATGATTTTCCGCCTTCAAAAAGAAGGATAGGTTTGCCAAGCTCGTTACACGTTTTTCTAAATGATTTGTTGAGGTTTTTAGAGTATAAAATAAATGGCGCTCCAAATATTTCAGCCATAACATCATCATCTTCATTACCAGGAGCAATACGTATTTGAGGTGCATTAAACCTAAAAGCGCCACCAGTATGAAAATCGACCACAAAGTCTACTTCTGGAATGATTTCGTTTACTAAAGTATAAGCAACACGACTAGCTAAAGAGCCTTTTTTTATACCAGGAAATACACGGTTAAGATCTCTTCCGTCAGGAAATTCGCGTTCCATGTTTATAAAACCAAAAATATTTAAAACAGGAATACAGATTGTAGTACCAACTTTAGGTTTATTTATTCCTTTTGAAATTAATTGACGTACAATTTCAATACCATTTACTTCGTCACCATGTATACCAGCAGTAAATAAAACGGTTGGTCCTGGTTTTTTAGAACGCTCTATAATTACAGGAACATCTACAGGCGTACGCGTGTGTAAATGTGCGACGTTAAAACTAAGTTCGGCACTTTTACCAGGTTTGATAATTTCATCTAAAATATGTAAATCCTTTTGTTGGTAAATCATTAAGCTTTACTATTTCGTTCTAAATAAGTAATGATGCTTTTTGCAATATTTTTTCCTGTAGCTTTTTCAATCCCTTCTAAACCTGGTGTCGAGTTAATTTCTAATAACAATGGTCCTCTAGAAGATTGTAACATGTCTACACCACAAACAGGAAGTTTTAATGCTCTAGAAGCATTCATTGCCAAGCGTAATTCGGCTTCAGAAAGTTTTATAATTTGAGCGCTTCCGCCACGATGTAAATTAGATCTAAACTCACCTTCTTTACCTTGACGTTTCATTGCGCCAACCACTTGACCATCCACTATTAAAGCACGTAAATCTGCACCTTTTGCTTCTTTAATAAACTCTTGTACAATTACTCTGGCTTGTAAACCATTAAAGGCTTCTAAAACAGATTCGGCAGCGTTTTTAGTTTCTGCTAAAACAACGCCAAGTCCTTGTGTGCCTTCTAAAAGTTTTATAATAACTGGCGGTCCGCCAACGTGTTCTATAACTTCTTCTACATCTCTAGAATAATTAGTAAATACGGTTTTTGGCATGCCAATTCCTCT
This sequence comes from Mesoflavibacter sp. CH_XMU1404-2, assembly GCF_037029465.1. Classification (NCBI taxonomy): domain Bacteria; kingdom Pseudomonadati; phylum Bacteroidota; class Flavobacteriia; order Flavobacteriales; family Flavobacteriaceae; genus Mesoflavibacter; species Mesoflavibacter sp. CH_XMU1404-2. The sequence goes on from NZ_JAYMEM010000009.1 coordinate 108,709, forward strand.
TTTACTTAGACGTTGTAAACTTTTTAATTTGTCTCTTGAACGTAAGATAGAATCTGAAGTTACTGTAGTAAAAACACCCATCATTTCAAATTGTCTTACCACTGCACAACCATAAAAAGTAACCGAAGCGCCAATACGCGGTATTACGGCGTCTACATAATCTAAGTAACGGTCTTTATAATAAATTGTTGGCTTTTCTTTTTCAATAATAATATCGCATTTTAATGGGTCTATAACTTCTACTTTATGACCTCTGTTTTCTGCTTCTTCAACTAATCTGTCTGTTGAATATAAACCTGCATTGCGCGATAGAATAACTATATTCATTCTGATTTTTTCTTAAAGGATTGATTTTGTAAATCGACATCAACTAAAAACTTTCGTTTTAAAAATTGTCTTCCTATTAAAACAGGAAATCTCATGTCGCTTCTTGTGCTTAAAGTTAAGTTAATCTTATAGGTTTTACCAAAAAAAACAACGTCTGTTTTTATTTTATAACGGTTTTCTACGTAACCATTACTACTTTTAACATCTGTTAAACTGTATTCTTTAAATAAAACAGGTTCTGATTTTTGTGTATCGTTTTCATCAAAAAAACAAAGCAAACCTTCTTCTGTAAGTGTAATGTTAGAGCAGTGAATACTTGATGTGTAAGCACCTGTGTCTATTTTACAATTAATGTTTAGTAAATTTAATTTTGGGAAGTCAATACAATCTGTTCTTCCTATAATTTTCTTAGTCATTTTCTTTGTTTAAAAGTCGCGCAATGTAGTAAATATAATAGTGCTTAAAATTTAATTTTGGTTAAAGTTTTAATTAAAAACTATTAAATAATTACCTTTGAATACCGCTAGATTTTATACCCATTTTACTAATTTTTATGAGTAAAACCAACTTAGATATTCAATTAAAAACCATTCCAGAGTCTGCTGGTGTCTATCAGTATTATGACAAAGAAGGTAATATAATTTATGTTGGTAAAGCAAAAAATCTTAAAAAACGTGTTAGTTCTTACTTTACAAAAACACATGATAGTGGTAAAACCCGAGTTTTAGTAAAACGAATTGCAGACATCAAATTTATTGTTGTTGAAACTGAAACGGATGCTTTGTTGTTAGAAAACAATCTGATAAAAAAGCATAAACCGCGTTATAATGTATTACTAAAGGACGATAAATCTTATCCTTGGATTTGTATAAAAAATGAACGCTTTCCGCGTGTGTTTCCAACACGTCGTTTAATAAAAGATGGTAGTGAGTATTTTGGACCTTACACAAGTATGAAAACAGTTCATACCTTATTAGATCTAATAAAAGGATTGTATCAATTACGAACTTGTAACTACGATTTAGCCGAAGATAAAATTGAAGACGGCAAGTATAAAGTATGTTTAGAGTATCATTTAGGAAACTGTCAAGGTCCTTGTGAAGGCTATCAAACCGAAGACCATTATCAAGAAAATATAAAGGCAATTCGCGAAATAATAAAAGGAAACTTTAAAGACTCTTTAGGCCAATTTAAACAGCAGATGAAAACCTATGCTGAGAAAATGCAGTTTGAAGATGCACAACGTATCAAAGAAAAAATAGAAGTTTTAGAAAATTATCAAGCAAAATCTACAATTATAAACCCAAGAATAAGCAATGTAGATGTGTTTTCTATTGTTAGTGATGAGAGTTTTGGGTATATTAATTTCCTTCAGATATCTTATGGATCCATCATTCGTTCACACACTTTAGAAATAAAGAAAAAGTTAGACGAAACCGATAAAGAATTATTAGAATTAGCAATAGTTGAAATAAGAGAACGTTTCAACTCAAAATCAAAAGAAATTTACGTACCTTTTGATGTAAATATTGGTGAAGAAATAAAAGTTACTGTGCCACAATTAGGCGATAAAAAACACATTTTAGATCTGTCTTTAAGAAACGCAAAGTATTATAGAATGGAGCGTTTTAAACAAATAAAGATCACAGATCCAGATCGTCACGCTAATAGGATAATGGCGCAAATGAAAGCCGATTTAAGATTATCTGAAGAGCCAAGACATATTGAGTGTTTTGATAACTCCAACATACAAGGGACTAATCCAGTTGCGGCTTGCGTTGTCTTTAAAAATGGCAAACCGAGTAAAAAAGATTATCGTCATTTTAATATTAAAACAGTAGAAGGACCAGACGATTTTGCATCTATGGAAGAAGTCGTTTTCCGTCGTTACAAGCGGTTATTAGAAGAAGAACAACCGTTACCGCAGTTAATAATAATAGATGGAGGAAAAGGACAATTATCTTCAGCATTAAAAAGTTTAGATCTATTAGGGTTAAGAGGAAAAATTGCCATTATCGGAATTGCAAAACGTTTAGAAGAATTATTTTATCCAAACGATCCAATTCCGTTATATTTAGATAAAAAAAGCGAAACGCTAAAGATTATACAACAATTACGTAACGAAGCTCATAGATTTGGTATAGAGCATCACCGCAATAGACGAAGCAAAAATGCGTTAAATAGTGCTTTAGATACGATACCAGGTATTGGCGAAAAAACTATTGTAGAGTTACTTAAAAAATTTAAATCAACCAAAAGAATAGCTAATGCAAAACTAGATGAGTTAGAAGAAGTAGTAGGCGTATCTAGAGCATCAAAAATTTACAACCATTACCATAAAGAATGAAACCATTTATCATCGCTATTTTACTATTATTATCTGTAAATACAGTAATTAAAGCACAAGAAAAAATACCAAAAGAACCAAAAATTGGCTTAGTTTTAAGTGGTGGCGGTGCTAAAGGTTTAGCGCATATTGGTGCGTTAAAAGTTATAGATAGCTTAGGGATTAGAGTAGATTATGTTGCAGGTACTAGTATGGGTGCAATCGTAGGTTCTCTTTACGCGTCGGGTTATTCAGGAAAAGAGTTAGATTCAATTTTTGATAAGGTAAATTTTGATAACATAATTACAGATAAACTACCAAGAGAAGCAAAATCTAATTACGAAAGAGAAGTTTCTGAAAGGTACGCTATCTCTTTACCTTTTGATGATTTTAAAATGAAATTACCTTCAGCATTATCAAAAGGACAAAACACTTTTAATTTATTAAGTAAGCTTTTAATTAATGTTTGTAATAAAAAAGATTTTAGTGAGCTTCCTATACCTTTTTTCTGTATCGCAACAGATGTAGAAACTGGTAAACAAGTTGTGCTAGATAAAGGTAATTTAGCACAAGCAGTTAAAGCAAGCGGCGCTTTTCCTTCATTATTTGAACCGGTTTTAATTAAAGATCAATTATTAATAGATGGTGGAGTAGTCAATAACTATCCTATAGAAGAGTTAAGAGCTAAAGGAATGGATATAATTATTGGCGTAGATGTACAAGATGGTTTAGCAAATCGTACAGATTTATCTTCTGCACCAGCAATATTATTTCAAATAAATAATTTTAGAACCATAAATGATATGGTTAAAAAGTCTGAAGAAACAGACATATACATTAAACCAGATATATCTAAATTTACAGTTGTCTCTTTTGATGATGGAAGAGAGATTATTGATAATGGAGAAAAAGCAGCTTTGCAAAATTTAGAACAACTAAATCGATTAAAAGGCAAACAGATTAAACCAAGAATAAAAACACAAGTACAAAAATCTCCGGATAGTATAAGGCTTAATTATATAGAAACTCACGGTTTAGAAAAATACACCAGGTCTTATGTGTTAGGTAAACTCCAGTTAAGACCATATTCTAAAATAGCTTATAAAGATCTTACTTTGGGAGCAAATAATTTAGTGGCTACTAATAACTTTGATAATTTCTTTTATGAGCTTAAACCAGAAGAAAATGATGGTTATAAGTTAATAACTAAAGTAAGAGAGTCTAAAAAAACTACTTTCTTAAAGTTTGCTTTACATTACGACGATTTATATAAAAGTGCCATTTTAGCAAATATTACTAAAAAGCAGTTCTTATTAAAAAATGACGTGGTTTCTTTAGATTTTATTGTTGGCGATCATGTAAGATACAATTTTGATTATTTTATAGATAAAGGTATTTATTGGAGTATTGGTGTAAGTTCTAGATTTAATGAATTTGAAAATGGAGTAGTATCATCAGCTTTTTTATCTGAAGGAGAAATAGCAAGCGCAGGTGTAAATAAAATTAATGCAGAGTTAACAGACTTTACCAATCAACTTTTTTTTCAGACTTTATTTAGAAACGATTTAGTTTTCACAATAGGAGGAGAACATAAAAAACTAAAAGTAAAAACAGAAACAATTATTACTGAAGAAAATGAAGAAGAAACTGTTTTTGAAAATAGTAATTATTTAAGTGTTTTTGGTAGTCTTAAGTTTGATTCTTATGATAGCAAATACTTTCCTACAAGAGGAATGTACTTTAATGCACAAGGTAATTACTACTTATATTCATCAGATTTTGGAGGAGATTTTTCGCCTTTTTCAATCTTAAAAGCAGAAGTAGGTTATGCTTTTAGAGCAACAGATAAACTATCTTTTAATGTAACTTCAAATGGTGGTTTTAAGATTAACCCAAAAGCAAATAGATTTTTAGACTTTGTTTTAGGTGGATATGGCAATGACCTTATAAACAATTTTAAGCCATTTTATGGATATGATTTTTTCTCAATAGCAGCAGATTCATACATAAAAGGATCTGTTACTTTAGATTACAATTTCATCCCAAAAAACCACATTATTTTGGCTGCAAATTATGCCAATGTAGAAGATAGGTTGTTTGATGACGGAGATTGGCTATCTTGGCCAGAATATTCTGGTTACGCTGTCGGATACTCTTTAGAAACATTTTTGGGTCCAGTAGAAGCCAAATACACATTCTCTCCAGATACAAAAAAGGGATTTTGGTTTTTTAATTTAGGATACTGGTTTTAGATTAAGTTTTTGAAAATCAGTTTGTTTAAACTTAACAAAAAAGACTTTCAAAACTCTAAAAAAAATACGATATTTGAAATATATGAATACCATTTGGATGCATTTATTATCTCACTTAAAATTTCTTATTAAAAGAAATCCAGAATAGTATTCTTCTAACTTAGCTAACAAACAATTAGACATTAGTCTAATATTTCATTAATAAAAATATCAAACAATGCCATTTTATCATAAATTAGGCAAGATACCGCCTAAACGACACACACAATTTAGAAAACCTGATGGTTCTCTTTATTCAGAGCAATTATTTGGTACAATAGGGTTTGATGGTATGTCTACAAATTCATATCACGAGCATCCGCCAACAAAGGTAAAAGCTATAAAAAAGCAATATAGTGTAGCGCCAAAAATTGCTAAAGCTAATAATATACAATCCTATAGATTTAGAGGCTTTCAGGTAAAACCCGAAAATGATTATTTAGAAAGCCGTAAAACAGTTTTAACCAATAGTGATTGTAACATTTTACTATCGGCACCTAAACAATCTACAAAAGATTATTTCTATAAAAACACAGATGCAGACGAGCTTATTTTTATTCACAAAGGAACGGGTAAGTTGCGCACTATGTTAGGTAATTTAGACTTTAAATACGGAGATTATCTTTTAGTTCCAAGAGGAATAATTTACAAATTAGATTTTGATACAGAAGATAATAGATTGTTTATTGTCGAATCTAGAAGACCAATTTACACGCCAAAACGCTATCGAAATTGGTTTGGACAATTATTAGAACATTCGCCATTTTGCGAGCGTGACTTACGTCAACCTCAAGAATTAGAAACTTACGACGAAGAAGGAGAGTTTTTAATTAAAGTGAAAAAACAAGATGATATTTTTGATATGGTCTACGCTACTCATCCTTTTGATGTTGTTGGTTACGATGGTTTTAACTATCCGTATGCTTTTTCAATACATGATTTTGAGCCAATAACAGGACGTATACATCAACCGCCACCAGTACATCAAACTTTTGAAACCGATGCGTTTGTAGTTTGTAGTTTTGTGCCAAGATTATATGATTATCATCCAGAATCAATCCCAGCACCATATAATCATAGTAATATTGATAGTGATGAGGTGTTATATTACGTAGACGGAGATTTTATGAGCCGTAATGATATTGATGCAGGTCACATTAGTTTGCATCCAGCAGGTATTCCGCATGGTCCACATCCTGGTGCTGTAGAACGAAGCATAGGAAAAGTTAAAACAGACGAATTAGCAGTAATGGTTGACACATTTAAACCGTTACAAGTAACAGAAGAAGCATTAAAAATAGCAGACGAAGATTATTTTAAATCTTGGTTATAAATAAAGACAAACAATGAGTAAAGAAATAAAATCAGTAGATTACGGTTTAGAAAAAATATTTGATGGCGCGCAAGATTTTCTTCCGCTTTTAGGTACAGATTACGTAGAGTTTTACGTAGGTAACGCAAAACAAGCAGCACATTTTTATAAAACAGCATTTGGATTTCAATCTTATGCTTATAAAGGATTAGAAACAGGATCTAAAGAGTCTGTAAGTTATGTTTTAAAACAAGACAAAATAAGACTTGTTTTAACAACACCTTTAAACAGCAAATCACCAATTAATGACCATATTGTTAAACACGGTGATGGTGTAAAGGTTGTAGCGCTTTGGGTTGAAGACGCCAGAAAATCTTATGAAGAAACTACAAAACGAGGTGCAAAATCTTTTATGGAACCGACGGTTGAAAAAGACGAATTTGGTGAAGTAGTTAGAGCAGGTATTTATACCTACGGAGAAACCGTACATATGTTTGTAGAACGTAAAAACTACAACGGACAATTTTTACCTGGTTTCGAAAAATGGGAAAGCGATTACAATCCAGAACCAGTAGGTCTAAAATACATAGACCATATGGTAGGAAATGTAGGTTGGGGAGAAATGAATACTTGGGTAAAATGGTACGAAGATGTAATGGGATTTGTTAACTTTTTATCTTTTGATGACAAACAAATTCATACTGAATATTCTGCTTTAATGAGTAAAGTGATGAGTAATGGTAACGGTCGTATAAAATTCCCTATCAATGAGCCAGCCGAAGGTATAAAACGTTCTCAAATTGAAGAATATTTAGACTTTTACGAAGGACCAGGTGTGCAACATATAGCTGTTGCAACAGACGATATTATTACAACAGTATCACAATTAAAAGCAAGAGGTGTAGAGTTTTTATCAACGCCACCAGAAGAATATTATAAAGCAGTACCAGGAAGATTAGAAGAATTTAGTCACGAGCTAAGAGAAGATATCGAAACACTTAGAGGTTTAGGTATTATGATAGATGCCGATGATGAAGGATATCTACTTCAAATTTTCACAAAACCAGTAGAAGACAGGCCAACATTATTCTTCGAAATTATCCAACGTATGGGTGCACGTGGTTTTGGAGCAGGTAACTTTAAAGCCTTGTTTGAGTCTATCGAAAGAGAGCAAGCAAAAAGAGGTACACTTTAACAAAAGTTTTACCGTTTAATGATAAAAAAATGCCATCAAATATGAAGATGGCATTTTTTTGTTTTATATTTTTGGAATAGTAATTGTAATACAATGGTTAAACAATTATGCTTAACCTAATTAAGTGTTATAAATACAATATGTTATGAAAAAGATTTTACCAATTATAGTATTCCTTTTAGCATTACAAATAACAAATGCGCAAGAGTCTTCTTTTAAAACCGGCGAATGGTTTAAATTTAAAATGAGCTATAGCGGATTTTTAAAAGCAGGTAATGCCACACTTCAAGTTAATGAGACTGTTTTAGATGGAAAGCCAGTATATCATGTTGTTGGAAAAGGTTGGACAACAGGAGCAATTAAATGGTTTTTTAAAGTGCAAGATCGCTACGAAAGTTATTTCGATAAAAAGTCTATAATACCATATAAATTCATTAGAAAAATAGATGAAGGTGGACATAAAAAAGATATAGAAATTACTTTTGATCAAGAAAAAAAGGAAGCTTTAGTTTACAATAAAAAACATGACACAAAAAAAACATTCACTACAAAACCAAACATCCAAGATATGGTGTCAACTTTTTATTATTTAAGAAATAATATAGGTACCAAAAACTTAAAAGTAGGCGATGAGGTTAAGTTAGATATGTTTTTTGACGAAGAAAATTATGGTTTTAAGCTGAAGTATTTAGGAAGAGAAAATTTAGATACAAAATTTGGAGAAGTAGATGCTTTAATATTTAGACCCTATGTAATGGCTGGTCGTGTATTTAAAGAAGAAGAAAGTTTAACACTTTGGGTATCTAATGATAAAAATAAAATACCTTTGCGCATCAAAGCAGACCTTGCTGTAGGATCATTAAGAGCAGATTTAGAGGCTTTTAAAGGGCTAAAGCATCAATTTAAAATAATAGTAGACAATTAATCCATGAGTGCTGACCAAAAAATTATAGACCAATTAGATAAAAAATATTCAGATTTAGATCAAAATCTAAACACACATCTAGAAGGCTTGCTACATAGCAAGCCTATAGATTATTGGGATTACATCCAGACCGATGCGCTATTAAATTTACAAATAAAACGCTCAACATTACCAGACGAGATGGTGTTTATACTTTACCATCAGGTTAATGAGTTGTTGTTTAAAATGATACTTTGGGAAATAGACCAAGTAGCTAATAAAAAGGACATAACAGCATCTTTTTTCGAAACTAAAATAATGCGTATTAGTCGTTACTTTGATGTGTTAACGTCATCTTTTACCGTGATGAAAGACGGTATGGATATAGAACAATACAATAAGTTTAGAAATACGCTTACACCAGCTAGCGGTTTTCAATCGGCACAATACAGAAAAATAGAATTTGCTTCTACCGAGTTGATAAACTTAATAGATAACCGTTTTAGAGAAACTATTGACAGAAACACCTCTTTTGAGCACGCTTTTGAACATTTATATTGGCAAGCAGCAGGAAAAGACTACAAAACCGGTAAAAAAAGTTATACATTAACAGTTTTCGAGCAAAAATACAAAGACGAATTTATTAGATTTGCAGAATTCTATAACACACACAATTTGTGGACTATTTTTAAAAGTTTGCCACAAAATGTTAAAGAAGACAAAGGTTTAATAAAAGCCATGCGCCATTACGATTATACCGTAAACATCACTTGGGTAATGGCACATTATAACACCGCAAAACATTATTTAAATATAGGCGGAAAAACAGCAGAAGCAACAGGAGGAAGCGAATGGGTAAAATACATGCATCCAAAATATCAAAGAAGAATATTTTTTCCAGACTTATGGAGCGAGAAAGAGTTAGAAGATTGGGGCAAAAATGTTTAGTATTATTCTCTTTAGTATTACTAAGCATAGCTTGTAAAAATGAAGTAAAAGAACCTATACAAACCGTTGAGGTTATAGAACCAGAAGAGGTTTATGAATTTGGTTTTAACCTTAAAGATTACTTTGTAAAAAGAGATACGATTAGAAAAGGAGATAGTTTTGGAGAAATCCTACAACGTAATCAAATAGACTACTCAAAAATCTTTCAAATAGCACAGCTAACAAAAGACAGTTTTGATATTACCAAGCTACAAATAGGTAAGCCTTATACTTTATTATGTTCTAACGATTCTTTACAAGAACCAAAATGTTTCATCTATCAGCCTACAAAAACAGATTATGTAGTTGTTAATTTTCAAGATTCAATACACGCATATTCTTCAACAAAACCTATAAAATATGTTGAAAAGGAAGTTTCAGGAATTATAGAATCTAACATTTCAGAAGCATTAGATAAACAAGGAAAAAGCGTCATTTTAGCTTATAAAATGAGTGATGTTTATGCTTGGACAATAGACTTTTTTAGACTTCAAAAAAACGATAAATTCAAAGTAATTTATACCGAAAAATATATAGACGACAGCATCTACGCTGGAATAGACAATATAAAAGCAGCGTATTTTGAGCATAAAGGAGAACCTTTTTATGCGTTCGAGTTTGAAACTGATACAGTAAAAGGATTAAAAGACTATTTTTCTGAAGACGCAAAAAACCTTCGTCGCGCCTTTTTAAAAGCACCAGTAGAATACAAACGTATTTCATCTAGATATAATTTAAACCGAAGAATAGCACTTTACGGAAACCGAGTAAGACCACATAAAGGCACCGATTTTGCTGCAGATATTGGTACGCCAATTCGTTCTACTGCAAACGGAACTGTTATAGAATCTGCAAAGCGTGGCGGTAATGGTAATTATGTAAAAGTTAAACATAATTCAACTTACACAACACAATATTTACACATGCGTAATCGTGCGGTAAAAGTTGGTGATTTTGTAAAACAGGGAGACATTATTGGCTATGTTGGGATGACAGGTAACACATCTGGTCCGCATGTTTGCTATCGTTTCTGGAAAAACGGAAAACAAGTAGATCCTTTCAAACAAAAATTACCAGAAGCCGAGCCTATTTCGGACAGCTTAAAAGCAGAATATTTAGACTTTATAAAACCTATAAAAATTCAATTAGATAATATAGAATATGATTATCCTATTGAAACCGAAGAACAGGTTTTAGATATAAAAACCAATCAAGATAACGCAATTACATGTACCAAATAATGGCATTACCTACAATTAATCCAACAACTACAGACGCTTGGAAAAATTTACAACAGCACTTTGATCAAGTAAAAGATTTAAAAATGAAAGATTTGTTTGCAAATGATGCAAACAGAGCAAATAATCTAACCATTAAATGGGAAGATTTTTATGTAGATTTTTCAAAAAATAGAATTACTGAAGAAACCCTAAAACACCTTTTACAACTTGCAGAAGATTGTAAGTTAGAAGAAGCAATTAATGCTCAGTTTAACGGTGAAACTATAAACAAAACTGAAGGAAGAGCTGTTTTACATACTGCATTAAGAGCAGATAAAGACGCTGTTTTTAAGGTAAATGGTGTTAATGTAATGCCAGAAGTTTTTGCTGTAAAATCAAAAATTGAAAAATTTACCAATCAAGTCACTTCGGGCGAATTAAAGGGATATACTGGTAAAGCGTTTACAGATGTTGTAAATATAGGTATTGGTGGAAGCGATTTAGGTCCAGCAATGGTTGTAGATTCACTTCAATATTATAAAAATCATTTAACAACACATTTTGTAAGTAATGTAGATGGCGATCATGTTAATGAAGTTATAAAAAAACTAAACCCAGAAACTACTTTATTTGTTATTGTTTCTAAGACATTTACAACTCAAGAAACATTATCAAATGCAACCACCATTAAAAATTGGTTTTTACAACATGGTAAAGAAGAAGATGTTGCAAAACATTTTGTTGCGGTGTCTACTAATATTCAAAAAGTTAAAGATTTTGGTATAGATGCTAATAATATTTTCCCGATGTGGGAATGGGTTGGCGGTCGTTTTTCACTATGGAGTGCAGTAGGATTATCAATCAGTTTAGCAGTTGGGTTTGACAATTTTAATAGCCTTTTAAAAGGAGCAAATAAAATGGATAACCATTTTAAAAGTGAATCTTTTGAAAACAATATACCCGTTATTTTAGCCTTACTAAGTATTTGGTATAACAACTTCTTTAATGCAGAAAGTGAAGCTATTATTCCATACTCTCAATACTTAAACCAATTTGCAACATACCTTCAGCAAGGCATCATGGAAAGCAACGGTAAAAGTATTGACAGAAACGGAAATAGAGTAGATTACCAAACAGGTACTATTATTTGGGGAGAACCAGGTACAAATTCGCAACATGCCTTTTTTCAGTTAATACATCAAGGTACAAAGTTAATTCCAGCAGATTTTATTGGATTTGCGCAATCACTACATGGTAATCAAGACCATCAAGATAAATTAATGTCTAATTTCTTTGCACAAACAGAAGCATTATTAAACGGTAAAACTAAAGAAGAAGTTATTGCTGAGTTTAAAGAAAAAAATGCATCTGAAGAAGAAATTTTAACACTAACACCTTTCAAAGTTTTTGAAGGAAACAAACCAACTAACACTATTTTTATTAATAAGTTAACACCTGAAAGTTTGGGTAAGTTAATCGCTATGTACGAGCATAAAATATTTGTACAAGGTATTATTTGGAATATCTATAGCTACGATCAATTTGGTGTTGAGTTAGGGAAACAATTAGCAAACAAAATCTTAAGTGAGTTTGGAGCAGAGAATAATGCTGTACATGATAGCTCTACAACTAATCTTATTAATCATTTTGAGGCTCTTAAATAATTGTTAAAAAAACTATGTATATCTATGTATGTCAAGCTGTTGAGGTGTTTAAAAGTTGTTTAGTTTTGTAAAATGCAAATATTGTTAACATTAAGTTAATGTTACATCTATATTTAGTAGTATTTTTGCATCAAATTTTGAAAACAAACAATTTTTAATTCAACACAATGAAAAACAAAATTCAATTTATGTTTTTAGCAGTAGCATTTATGTTTACTGCATTTACAATGGCTCAAAGTACAGTAACAGGTACGGTACTTGACTCAGAAACAAAAACTCCTTTACCAGGAGTAAATGTTGTTGAAGCTGGTACAACTAACGGTACTTCAACAGATTATGATGGAAATTTCTCTTTAACAACAAAAAGCACTTCAGCTAAAGTGGTTTTGTCTTACGTAGGCTTTTTAGACAAAGAATTTGAGGTTAATGGAGATAAAAATTTGGGTGAAATAGTTTTAGAACCTAGTGAATTTAGCTTACAAGAAGTTTCAATTATTGCTTCTGTTGCAGTAGATAGAAAAACTCCTGTCGCAGTATCTACTATTAGAGCAAAAGAAATTGAATTAAAATTAGGAACACAAGAATTTCCTGAAGTATTAAAATCTACGCCTGGTGTATATGCTACTAAATCTGGCGGTGGATATGGTGATGGTAGAATCAATTTAAGAGGTTTTAACTCAGAAAACGTTGCGGTTATGATTAACGGTGTACCTGTAAACGATATGGAAAATGGTCGTGTTTATTGGTCAAATTGGGCAGGATTAGGAGATGTAACTTCTAGCATGCAAGTACAACGTGGTTTAGGAGCTTCAAAAGTAGCTGTACCTTCTGTTGGAGGTACAATTAATATCATTTCTAAAACAACAGACGTTGAACAAGGAGGAAATGTTTATACTACTCTAGGAAATGACGGTTATAAAAAATTCGGAGTTACTTATTCTACTGGATTAATGGAAAATGGGTTTGCTGCTACTGTGTCTGCATCTAAAACAGATGGAGATGGATATGTAGACGGCACACCTTTTAATGCGGTATCTTACTTTGTAAATCTTTCAAAAGAGTTTAATGAAAATCATAAATTATCATTTACTGCTTTTGGTGCAAAACAAAGACACGGACAAAGACAAAATAGTCAATTAATCTCTACTTTTAGAGAAAGCGAAAGAGGAATAAGATATAACTCAGATTGGGGATATAAGCAAGGACAATTAACAAGTGTAGAAGATAACTTTTACCACAAACCACAAATATCTTTAAACCATTATTGGACTGTAAATGATAAAACAACTGTTTCTACAGCAGCTTACGTATCGTTTGGTTCTGGTGGTGGAGGTGGATTTAGTGGAGTTAATAAATTCCGTTATGACGATGATGCTTATAGAATAGGAAACTTAGGAACTGTAGATTTTGATAAAATCGTAGCTGAAAATGAAGCTTTAGGAGTAAATGGTTCAGAAACAATTTTAAGAGCATCTAGAAACGATCACAACTGGTATGGAGTATTATCATCTATTAAAACTGATCTTTCTGAAAACCTTGTATTCTTAGGAGGTGTTGATTTTAGAAGATACTTAGGAAAGCACTTTACTGAATTAACAGATTTATTAGGCGGACAATATTATTTAGACGATTCTAACGTAAACAATCCTAATAATTTTGCTCAAGTAGGAGATAAAATTTTATATGATAATGATGGTAAAGTAAACTGGTTAGGGGGATTTGCTCAATTAGAGTACTCTAAAAACGATTTATCAGCATTTGTCTCTGTAAACGCTTCAAATACTTCTTATCAAAGAATAGATCGTTTTCTATACTTAGATTCAGATCCATTACAAGAGTCAGATAAATATAACTTCTTTGGTTTTGGAGCTAAAGGAGGAGCAAACTACAATATTGATTCAAATCACAATGTATTTGCTAACTTGGGTTATTTTGAAAGAGCACCTTACTTTAACTCAGTTTTCGCTAACAGAAATAACGTAGATGTAAATGATGAAGCTGAAAACCAAAAAATATTAAGTTTTGAATTAGGTTACGGATACAGAAGCGAAAAATTATCTGCAAATGTTAATATATATCACACTACTTGGAAAGATAGAACAGAATTTATCAGTTTCCCTAACCAAGCAGGAGGAAGAGATTTTGCTAATATTTTAGGTGTAAACGCAATTCACCAAGGAATTGAATTAGATTTTGTTTATAGAGCTACTGACGAATTTAAGTTAACAGGTATGGCTTCTATAGGTGATTGGAGATGGCAAAATAATATTGAAAATGTACAGATTTTTAACGAAGAGAATGAAGCAGTTGGAGATCCTATAAACATTTTTATTAAAGATTTACATGTAGGTGATGCTGCACAAACAACTTTTGCATTAGGTGGTAATTATAGTTTAACACCAGAAACAACTCTTACAGTAGATTATAATTATTTTGCTAACTTATATGCAGATTTTGACCCTAGTAACAGACAAACAGTTGGTCCTGATGCATGGGAAGTACCTGATTATGGAGTATTTGATGCTGCTTTAAGACATAACTTCAAGTTTGGCGATTTTGATGCTTCATTAACAGGAAGAATCAATAACATATTTGATACAGATTATATATCTGATGCATTTGACGGAGGAACATCAGATGCTACAACAGCAAGAGTTTATTACGGTTTTGGTAGAACATTTAGTGTTGGTGCAAAACTTAATTTTTAAAAAAAAAGAATATGAAAAAATTAATTTATTTATTAGCAGTTGCAGGTCTGGCTTTTACAAGCTGTGATCCTCTAGAAGATGTTAATGCGCAAATTGACGCTATTCCAGATGAACCAAACGTAGGAGCATTTGAATACACTTTAACAGATGAAGATTATGCTACTTTAGAACTTGGATATGGAAGTTTTGATTCTGAAGATCAAGCAAAAGATTTAATTCCTGGGTTATTAGAAGATTTATATCCATTATATGGTCAAGGATCCTCAGTTGTAGTAACTTACAACTTATACATTGGAGCTGCAGAAGGTGTTAGTGATTTTACACAAGCAGATGTTTATGAGTTTACTAACTCAGATTATGCTACGGCAGGAAGTGATGCTTTTGGTTTTTATCCTAATGTAAATGCTACATCACAAATACCAACTGTGTTAGATGCGCAATACGCAAGTCCAACAGAAGGACAATTAGTTTTAGCCAAGTATGATCAATATACTGAAACACCTGTAGTAGGTTTAGCGGACTTAGTTAGTTATGATTTTGCAGGAAGTATGGAAGGATGGACTATAGTAGAAGAATTTGGAGGTGATGATGTTTGGACATCTCAAAGCGGATATGTACAAGCTAACGGTTATTTTGGAACTCAAATAGCAAATATAGAATGGTTAGTATCTCCGTCAATAGATTTGAGTGGAGAAAGTGATCTTAAATTTCAGATTTCACAAGCAATTAATTATGCTGGTGATTTAGGTTTAATAAAAATCCTTGTTTCAACTGATTACTCTAATGATGTAACTACAGCAACTTGGGATGAAATTAATTTAGCAAATTCTCCAGCTGGAAATAGTAATGATATGATTTTATCAGAAGATTATGATTTTTCAGCTTATGATGGTCAAATAATAAATGTTGCTTTTAAGTATGAATCGACTAACTCTGACGCAGCAAGATGGAGAATAGAAAGTATGGCAATAAAAACTCTAGGAGCAACAGGTGACACAAACTCTAAAGGAGAATACTTTATGTATTCTGGAGGTGCTTGGGAAGCTGTAGAAGGAGTTTATTATTTAAGTTCTGCAGATTTTGATTCAATGGGAGAAGCTTCTGGACAACCAGGTCAATATAATAACTTTAGTAGCTCTGTTTCGCCAGATAATTATTTACCAACATTCTTAGAATTAACTTTCCCTTACGCTCAGGAAGAAGAAGAATTATTTGTAATCTACGACTACTACTCTAGTTCATCAGGAGCGCAAATAAGAGGGAATTTATACACTTATTTAGGCGGAGTGTGGAATGCACATCAATCTACTATTGAAACATCATTACAGTTTGGTTTTGATGATGGAGAATGGATACCAGATAACACTATTAGATACACAATTAGCACACTAGAATTTGACTATATTGAAACTAATTATGCTGCTGAAGTAGGATTTGAAGCACCAGTAGCTAGTATGGCTAATTATGGTAATTTTGATAGAAGATCAAGTAACCCGGCATATTGGAGTGATGATATGCTTTTAACTGTTTTCGCAGATCTATTGAATAATGTAATTGATCCAACTGCAGAAGATGAGCAAAAGTATGTGATGATTTTTGATATCTATGATGGTAGTAATGGAACAGAAGAAATGGCACTTATTAAAGTAGCTGGAGAATGGCAGTTACAATAAAATATCTACATAAATAATTTATAAAACCGCTTCTATCAGAAGCGGTTTTTTTATACAATATAATTACTACCTTTATACCTTAACTAATTAAATAAAATTATATATGTATTCAACTGTAAAAATGTTACACTCTTATTGGGCATATTTAGTGTTTTTTATGCTTGTTATCGCAACTATAAACGCACTATATAAAACCTTTACAAATAAAGAATATGAAGCAAGAGATTTTAGAATTTCTTTGTTTACCTTAATTGTTTCTCATATTCAACTTTTAATAGGAATTATTTTATGGTTTGCTTCTGATTATTTTGGAGAAATGAGTATGGGAGAAATTATGAAAAATAGTGCTATGCGCAATGTAGCTGTAGAGCATCCTGTTGCTATGTTACTAGCTATTACTTTTATTACTATTGGATATTCTAAGCATAAAAAGAAGCTAACTTCTGCTAAAAAACTTAAAACGATAGCAGTATTTTATACTTTAGCATTAATTTTAGTATTGGTAAAAATACCGTGGAGTACATGGTTTTAAATAAAAAAGGCGAGCTATTAGCTCGCCTTTTTTATGTTTAAGAAGATAAGATTTATTCCTCTTCTTTGTTTTTGTCTTTTTTGTTATCTTCCTTTACTTCCTTTATTAATTGTATATAAACAGGAAAGTGATCACTAAATCCGTCTGTAAAATTACCATTAGAAAAGCTTCTTAACGGATAACCTTTATAACGACCTTCTTTATTTTCTAAATATTTTTTATTGTAAATACCAGCCTTAAAAAAAGTAAAGTTAGAATAGTCTTTTTCTAAAAAAGGTTTAGTAAACATGATTTGGTCGAATAAACTCCAAGCATCTCTGTATGCTGTTGTGCCTAAGCCTTCTTTTTTAAACATATCTATATAAGGATTATAAATACCTTTAAAGTCTACTTTGTCTTTGTTTCTTTCAGCTTTTAATACATCTTTTACACTCGCATTAGTTGGATCATCATTTAAGTCTCCCATTGTAACTATTTTGGCATAAGGATCGATAGATTGTAAGCTGTCTATAATGCGTTTGTTAACTTTAGCTGCAGCAATTCTTTTAGGTCTACTTCTTGCTTCTCCACCACTTCTAGAAGGCCAATGGTTTACAATAAAGTGCATTTTTTCTCCTTCAAGTTCACCAGTTACTAGTAATTGGTCTCTAGTGTTAATACGTTTACCAGAAATGTCGTCAATGATTTTTACAGTATGTGTACTTCTATTAGTTACTTGAAAAAACTTTTTTTGATAAATAAGAGCAACGTCTATACCACGGTTGTCAGGAGATTCAAAATGTACAATACCATAATCTTTGGCTAATAATAAAGGATCGTTTACTACATCCTCTAATACATTTACATTTTCTATTTCACATACACCAATAACTGTAGGAGAGTTATGGTTTAGGTCGCTACCAATATCTGCTAAAACTCTAGCCATGTTATGAACTTTTTTCTTATAAACTTCAGTGCGGTTTACTTTTAATTCCATCATTGGACTAGCTTCGTCGTTTTTATTTGGGTCATTAATAGTGTCAAATAAATTTTCAAGATTATAAAAAGCTACAGTATGCACTTTAAACTTCTTTTTCTCTTGCGCATTTACACTTAGTATACTAGTAAATAGTAGCGCAAATAGTAGGTAATTAAAATGTTTCATCAATTGTGTTTGTTACGTTTTTGTTATGTTATTTACAAAACTCCTGCCAAAAGTAGATATTTATTATAAATAATGTAAATTTGCACGCCTTAAATAATAATTATTTAATGCTAAAACAAAGTTTTAACAACAAATTCACTTATGAAAAAAAGTTTTTTATTTTTCTTATTTGGAGTTTTTTCAACATTTACAATGCTTGCACAGCAAACTATTGTAAAAGGTAGCGTAAAAGATGCAGTTACCAATGAACCAATTCCAAATGTAACAGTAACAATTGAAGAGTCTAACTTAACCACTCAAACAGATGGTTTTGGACAATTCGTTTTTAATCAAAACCTACCTTTAGGAGAACAAATCTTAAAGATTGAAAGAGATGATTACCAAGCAAAACGTTATCCTATCGTAGTTAACGAAGGAAAAACATTAGACATTCAAGACATGACGCTTAATATCAAAATTGATAATGAGCAAGATTTATTTACCATTACACTATCTGATGATGAGTTAAACGATGACACTAGTGGAGCAGATAATATCTCAGGACTTTTATCTTCATCACAAGATATCTTTCAGCGAACAGCTGCTTTTGAGTTTAGTTCTTCTTTCTTTAGAGTTAGAGGTTTAGATTCTGATAATGCAAAAGTGCTTATTAACGGTATCGAAATGAATAAGCAAGATACTGGTAGACCACAATGGAGTAATTGGGGAGGACTTAATGACGTTGTTCGTAATCAAGAGTTAACAACAGGTTTAGCGCCTTCAGCTTACACATTTGGTGGAGTTTTAGGAACGACAAATATTAATACACGCGCTTCTCAATACAGACGTGGTGGACGTATCACTTACTCTTCTTCTAATAGAAGTTATACTAATAGAGTTATGGCTAGTTATGCTTCTGGTTTAATGGAAGACGGTTGGGCTTACACCATTATGGCAGGAAGACGTTGGGGAGATGAAGGTTTTCAAGACGGAACATTATATGATGCAAACTCATTCTTTGCTTCAGTAGAAAAGAAAATAAACGATAAGCACAGCTTAAACTTTACTTCTATTTATGCACCAAATAGACGTGGTAAATCATCACCAAATACTCAAGAGGTTTATGACTTAAAAGGAATTAAGTATAACGAATATTGGGGATACTACAACGGTGAGAAGAAAAATTCTCGTATAAAGGAAGTTGTTGAGCCTATATTAATGTTAAACCACTATTGGGATATTTCTGAAAAAACCAAGTTAAATACTAATGTTGGTTACCAATTTGGTAAAATTGGTAATAGTAGAATAGACCAAACTGGTGGAGCAAACCCAAGTCCAGCTTACTATCAAAACCTACCTAGTTATTTCTTAGAAGATGGTGATTTAGCTGGTGCCTATGAAGCTGAACAAAACTTTATTAATGATGGTCAGGTTGATTGGGATAGAATTATTGATGCTAACTTAACTAATAATATTTCTGGATCTTATGCAGCATATGCATTATATGAAGACAGAAATGACAATAAACAGTTTACAGTTAATTCAATTTTAAACTCTGAATTGAATCAAAATATACTTTTAACAGCAGCTGTTAACTATAAAAAATTAGATTCTGAAAACTTTGCTGAAATTATTGACTTATTAGGAAGTCAAACAGGAGTTTTAAATATTGATAATTTTAGTCAAAATTATTTTGATGAAAATAATCCTGATTATGTAGCTTTCGAAGGTGATAAGTTTAGATATAATTATAACTTATATGTAAACGAATTATCTGGTTTTGCACAAGCACAATTTAAATACAATAAAGTAGACTTCTATTTAGGAGGTAGCATAACAAAAACAGATTACCAAAGAGAAGGTTTATACAGAAACGGAAATAATATTATTGACGGACAAGATAATTCTTTTGGTAAAGGAGATAAATTAGAGTTTACAGGTATAGGTGCTAAAGCAGGATTTACTTATAAAATTTCAGGTAAGCACTTATTAGACTTTAATGGAGGATATATAACTAAGGCTCCTTCAATCCGTAACACATATACTAATTCAAGAGAAAGTCATGATTATGTAGGTGTTAGAAATGGTGAAAACGTACCAGAAATTGATATTACAGAAGAAAAAATAGCTTCTGTAGATGCAAGTTATATCTTTAGATCACCAACTGTTAAAGCTCGTTTAACAGGTTTCTACACAAAAATTGAAGATGCTAACGAAGTGTCATTCTTCTTCACTCAAGGTAGTACAACAGGATTTATTCAAGAAGTATTAGCAGGAGTAGATAAAAAGCATTTTGGTGCTGAATTAGGTCTTGAAGCTCAAGTGACACCTACAATTAAATTAAAAGGTGCTGCTTCAGTAGGACAATATACTTATGATAATAACCCATATTTATATATTAACTCAACTTCAGAAGACTTTTTAGTTCAAAATGACGAAGGAAATACAGATATCCTACTTAATGAAGTAACTACTTCAAATATGAAAGATTATAGAGTAGCAGGAGGACCGCAAACAGCTTACTCTGTAGGTTTTGAATATAGAGATCCAGATTACTGGTGGTTTGGTGCTACTGCAAACTTCTTTGATAATGCATATGTAGACGTAAGTCCACTTGCTAGATCAACAGATTTTTATACAGATGCAGATGGTTTACCATATAATGATTACGATCCAACATTAGCTAAAGAATTACTTAGACAAGAAAAATTTGACAACTATATGGTTGTTAACTTAATTGGAGGTAAATCATGGAAAATTGGAGATAAGTACATTGGTTTCTTCGCAAGTGTAGGTAATTTATTAGATAAAAAATATAAAACAGGAGGTTACGAGCAAGGTCGTAAAGCAGATTATAGAGCTTTAAGAGACGATGTTGCTTTAACAAAAAGAACTTTTGGACCTAAATATTGGTACGGACGTGGTACTAATTACTTTGTAAATGTGTATCTTAGATTTTAAAAATTAGAAAAAGAAAAAATAATTAAAAACAGTATTAAAATGAAAACGAACAAAATTTTAGCTATCATCTTATCAATGTTTTTTGCTATTGCAATAACATCTTGTGTAGAAGATGATGATTTTAGTGTACCTAATGCAACAGGTAATGAAGAAAATGCAAAATTAAATGATTTATTAGCAAAAATAGATGCAGGTACGGTTGAGTTGCAAACGATTCAACAAGTTAGAAATAACTTTGTTCAATATGAAGCAATACAATTTGAATCAGAAATAGCTGTTAAGGGTTATGTTTCTTCAAGTGATGAAACAGGAAACTTTTACAAAGAATTTTTTATACAAGATGATCCAGTAAATCCTACAACTACATTAAAAGTAGTTTTAAATCAGGCAGATACTTATAATCAATTTAATAAAGGAAGAGAAGTATATATTTATCTAAAAGGATTATATATTGGTGAAACTAATACAGGTGATGATGTTGTTACTATAGGTGGTCAGTATGATGATTTTGATAGCGATGTTTTAGAGATGACTTCAAATCAAATTTCAAATCATTTATTTAGATCAAGTATAACAGAGACATTAGTGCCTGTTGAATTAAATCTTTCTGATGTTTCTGAATCTCATATAGGAATGTTTGTGAAATTAGTAGACGTTCAGTTTCCTGCTAGCTTAGAAGGTCAACCTTATGTTAATCCAATTGATGATTATGATTCTTCAAGACCTATAGAAAGTTGTTCTGAGTCTGCTACCTTCACTTTAGAGTCTAGTACTTTTGCTTCTTTTAAGAATAATTTATTACCAACTGATGGTAAAGGTTCAATTTCAGGCATCATTAACAAAACTTATGATGGTTATGATTTAGTTATTAACTTAAATAGTACTGAAGATGTTATAATGGATGGATTAAGATGTGATCCACTATTTCAAGATTCATTTACTGCTGGTAATTTAAATAATTGGACAACTTATAGTGTTACAGGAGCTCAAGAATGGTATTATAATACCTTTGGTAACCCATCTGATAGTGCTACAATGTCTGGTTTTTCTGGAGGAGCAGTACAAAATGAAGATTGGTTAATTTCTTTACCTATAGATTTATCTTCAGTACCTAGTGCTTATTTATCATTTCAAAATGTAAAGCGTTATTCAGGTAATGACATAGAAGTGTTTTATTGCACAGATTACAACGGAGGTGATCCTACAACAGATGGTACTTGGGTTGCTTTGTCTCCTTCATTAGATACAAATACAGGTAGCTGGTCTTCATGGACTGATTCAGGTGTTTTAGATGTATCTGCTGCTGCTGGAGGCAACTTATTTGTTGCAATTAAATATACATCAACAAGTTCAGCTGCTGCTACTTGGGAAATTGACAATGTTAAAGTTACTGTAGAATAATAAATTCTTAAGAACCTTAATAAATAAAAAAACCTGCTATCTTTAGCAGGTTTTTTTATATAAACTCATGACAACATTTGACCAGTTTTTCTTTGCTATATTTTCTGCATTTAAACCTAAGTTTAAGCAAAAAGCTAATAGTATTGCTTTAATATACATTTCACTTCTTCAAATCGCTTTATTGTTTGTTGTAGGTGTGTTTTTTGTAACATTTCTTAGTAAAATGCATGTTAAAACAATGTCTATTTCTAATATGTGGACATTATTCATCATATTTTCAATAGTGCTTCATTTAAAAAACTGGATGAAATACAACGGTAAAAGCAGAAAGGTTTTAAACGCAAAATTCAACAAAAGTAAAAATAGTTATAGCATAAGTATACTTTTGTTATTACCTGTTATTTGTACAGTTCTAGGTATAATAATATTAAAAGCTTTTTAAGATTTATATAGCTGTAATTGTATTCGCTTTCGCGGAATATCAATACTCAACACCTTAACAATAATCTGCTGGTGTAAGTGTACATACTCGTTAACATCTTTTACAAAACTGTCTGATAAGTTAGAGACATGTATTAAACCGCTTTCTTTAATACCAACATCTACAAAGCAACCAAACGCAGTGATATTATTTACAATTCCAGGTAATAATTGTCCTTCTCGTAAATCTTCAATCGTTTTAATGTTTTGATTAAAAGTGAAAACTTTTGCCTGCTCACGTATATCTAAACCTGGTTTTTCAAGTTCTTTCACAATGTCTTCTAAAGTTAAAAGACCAACGTCTTCTGAAATGTATTTTTTTAAATTAATCTTTTTTAAAGTAGATGTATTACCTATCAATTCTTTTACCGAAACACTTTCATCTTTTGCCATTTTTTCAACAATAGCATAACTTTCTGGATGTACAGCAGAATCATCTAACGGATTATCTCCATCTTTAATTCTTAAAAAACCAACGCCTTGCTCAAATGCTTTGTCGCCTAATCTTGGTACATTTTTAATGTCTTTTCTACTAGAAAAAGCACCTTTTTCGCTTCTATAGTTGACTATGTTTTCTGCTAATTTTGGACCAATTCCAGACACGTAACTTAATAAACTTTTACTTGCAGTATTTATATTTACACCAACTGCATTTACACAATTTTCTACCACAACATCTAATTGCTTTTGCAATTTATTTTGGTCTACATCGTGTTGGTATTGTCCAACACCAATAGATTTGGCATCTATCTTTACCAATTCGGCTAAAGGATCTTGAAGACGTCGCCCAATGGATACAGATCCACGAACGGTTACATCGTAATTAGGGAATTCTTCTCGTGCAATTTTTGATGCCGAATAGATACTTGCACCAACTTCGCTAACCACAAAAACTTGCACATCGGTTTTAAATCTAATTTTTCTAACCAAAGCTTCGGTTTCTCTAGATGCTGTTCCGTTACCAATAGCAATAGCTTCTATTTGGTAAGCTTCAGTTAATGTACTCAACTTTTTTAAGGCACCAATTTGGTCGTTTTTTGGCGCATGCGGATAAATAGTTTCGTTGTGTTTTAAATCACCTTTTTCATCTAAACAAACTACTTTACATCCTGTTCTAAAACCAGGATCTATAGCCAAAACACGTTTTTCGCCTAAAGGCGATCCTAATAATAATTGTTTTAAATTTTTGGCAAAGATGTTTATTGCTTCGTCATCTGCTTTTTCTTTGGCATTTTGTAGTGCTTCGTTACTTAAAGATGGTAGTAATAATCGTTTGTAAGCATCGGTTATTGCTAATTCTATTTGATCGGCACAAGCGTTGTCAGATTTTATAATTTTTCGATCTATACGTTCTAGCGCGCGGTCATTGTCAATTTCAATTTTCACACGAATAAAGCCTTCTTTTTCAGCTCTAAGAATAGCTAATAATCTGTGCGATAGTATGCGATTTAGGCTTTCTTCCCAATCAAAATAATCTTTAAATTTTTGAGCCTCTTCATTTTCTTTTTTTGTTTTTACCACTTTCGTGGAAATCATAGCATAACGCTCTAATTGTTGTCTTAAACTAGTCCTAATATCTGTACGCTCGTTAATCCACTCGGCAATTATATGTCTTGCGCCTTCTAAAGCGTCTTCTGTAGATGTTATATCTCCTTTTATATACTTAACTGCTATGTTTTCTACATCATTAGCATTTTGACTCATTATGATTTTTGCTAATGGTTCTAATCCATTTTTTCTAGCAGTTACGGCTTTAGTTTTTCGGCTCTTTTTGAAGGGTAGATATAAATCTTCTAGAGTAGTACTGTCTTGACAAGATTCAACTTTTGTTTTTAATTCGTCAGTTAAAACATCTTGTTCTTCTAGTGCTTTTAGTATGGTTGCTTTACGTTTTTCTAGTGTTTCAAATTCTTCTTTATACTTAACAATTGCGCCGATTTCAACTTCATCTAAATTACCAGTTGCTTCTTTACGGTATCTAGAAATAAAAGGTACTGTACAATCTTGATTTAAAAGATTAACGGTATTTTTTATTGAGATTTCATCAAGATTAGACTTGTTTTTTATAAACTGAATAAGTTGCTGTTTGACCATTTAAAAGCTTATGTTTTTTAGAATTTTGGTAAATATAATATAATATAACAATTGATTTTTGGTTACTTTTATAGGGACTAAAATAAAAGTATGAGTAAGCAAAAAAAAGGAGAACCATTTAAGATACCTATTAAAGGATCATTAGGCATCTTAGCTTTAGGAGATATAGGTGTTAGAGCTTGGCGAGAGGTAAGAAAAGTAAATAATTTAAAATCTTCTAATGAAAAAAAATAAGGTCTTACTTATAGGTTGGGATGCAGCAGATTGGAAAATTATTGGACCATTAATGGCTAAAGGACAAATGCCTGCCTTAAAAAAAATAATTGATAATGGTGTTTATGGTAATATGAGTACTATGAATCCACCATATTCTCCAATGTTATGGACGACTGTTGCAACAGGAAAAACACCAGATAAACACGGAATTTTAGGTTTTTTAGAGGTTATGCCAGATTTAAAAGGCGTAAGACCTGTAACAGTTAACTCAAGAAAATCAAGAGCTTTATGGAATATTTTTCATAACCAAGGTCTTAAAAGTAATTTAGTAGGTTGGTGGCCAAGTTTTCCAGCAGAACCCATAGATGGTGTAGTGGTTTCTGATAAATTTCAGAAGGTTAGTAAAGACCCAAAAATGAAAAACCCTATACTTAAAGGAACCATTCATCCTGAAAGTTTGGTTAAGGAAATAAAAGACTTAAGACTGTTTCCTTATGAGTTGACAGAAGCACACATACTTCCTTTTATACCTAATGCAGGTCAGATTGATCAAGAAAAAGATAAGTCTCTGGAAACCTTTGCAAAGATAATGGCAGAAAACGTTTCTGTTCATAATGCTGCAACAAATGTTATGCGTACTACAGAATGGGATTTTATGGCAATTTATTATGATTTAGTAGATCATTTTTGTCATGCCTTTATGAAGTTTCATCCACCTAAATTAAAGCAAATTCCAAATCATTTGTTCGAACTATATAAAGACTGTGTTAATAGCGCATACCGTTTTCAGGATATGATGTTGGAAAGAACTATGGAGTTGGTAGATGAAGACACTACGGTTATCATTATGTCAGATCACGGATACGAATCTGGTAATAAAAGAATTTTGAACATGCCTAAATACCAAGCAGCTCCAGCTTTAGAGCACAGACAATTTGGTATTTTTGTGGCTAAGGGACCAAATATTAAAGCTAATGAAAAAGTCTTTGGTTTAAGTCTAGTAGATATAGCTCCAACAATTTTAAACATGTATGATTTACCAATTGGTAAAGATATGGATGGTAAAGTGGCTTTAGATATTTTTAAAGAAATAAACCCACCTAAGTTTATTGATACTTGGGAGACAGTTAAAGGTGATTTTGCTGAGTTAGAAGTAAATAAAGAAGATGGTGTGTTAGACGATGAGCAAACCATGAAACAGCTTATTGAGTTAGGTTATATAGAGAAACCTGATGATAATATCGAAACTTCAATTTTAAAGGTTAAATGTGATTTAAAACATAATTTAGCTAGAGTGTATATTGGTAAACAAGACTATCAAAACGCTAAGTCAATTTTATTAGAGTTAATAAAAGAAAAAGATCCAGTAGATATCATTCCTTATTACATGGATTTACTTTCAATTAGCTTAAATGAAGAAGAGTATGATTTAGCAGAAATCTATTTAAATGAACTAAGGACACGAGATAAAAAGTTTAGTATAAATACTTATTTCTCTGAGGCAAAAATTCTTCTAAGTAAAAACAAAGTAAATGAAGCTTTAAGTGTTTTGACAAAAGCAAAAGAAGCAAAACCTAATGGAGAAGTTTGGTTTCAAATAGGTAAAATATATATGCGTTTAGATAAATATGAAGATGCAAACCATGCATTTGAAAACGCTTTAAAATTTGAAGTTGAAAACGCAAAGTATCACCAAGCTATTGCTGTTAGTTTTTTAAGATTAAACAACCCTGAAGAAGCTGTAGATCATGCTTTAACAGCAATAGAATTAGTTAAATATTTTTCTAATGCTCATTATACTTTAGGAGAAGCATTAGAAAAATTAGGAGATTTAGATAATGCTAAAATAGCTTATGAAACAGCAATGAAGCTAAAGCCTAGAGCTCATCACAGAGCAGAAAAAGCATTAGAAAATATTGAAGAAAAGAAAGAAGACCTATTACAATTAAAAGATAAAAAAACTGGTGTTTTTAGAGAAAATCAAATAGTTATTGTTTCTGGTTTACCAAGATCGGGCACATCACTAATGATGCAAATGCTTGATAAAGGAGGATTAATTACATTAACAGATGATAATCGTAAAGCAGATGTTTCTAACCCTAAGGGTTATTTAGAATATGATCCAGTTATGAGTCTTCATAAAGACAATACTTGGTTGCATAAAGCTCAAAATAAATCAGTAAAAATAGTAGCGCCATTACTAAAGTTTTTAGATCCAAAGTATAGATATAAAATCATTTTTATGAATAGAAATATAAATGAAGTTATTAAATCTCAGCAAAAAATGATAGGCAAAGATCCAGAAGTATTACCAACTAAATTATATAATGGATATACTAAACTATTAAATCAAGTAGAAGTTTGGAAAGAAAAAGAACCAAGTGTAGAGCTTATTTATGTAGATTATAAAGATGCTTTGTATAATACAGAAGAAGTATCAAATAATATTAAAAACTTTTTAGGTTTAAAACTAGATTTAGAATCTATGCGAAGCTGTGTAGATAGAAGTTTATACAGAAATAGAGAATAAAAAAAGCGGTGATTTATCACCGCTTTTTTTATTCTCTATTTCTGAATTACAATGCTACTTTCTTTCTGATTACAGCATTTGTATTTTGGTCTGTTAACTCAAGAATGTAAACACCAGAAGCAATGTTATTTGCTTCAATAACATGTTCTGAGTTTTCAGTAGTTCCATTCATTACCAACTTACCGGCCATATTAAAAACATTATAGTTAGTTGCATTAGGTAAATTGTAAAGACCTATAGTTTGATTTAAAGCAACAATTTTAACTTGATTTTGTGCTTCAAAACCTTCAACACTTAAAGATTGCTGTCCTGCTAAAATGCTTGATCCTGGTGTATCATGGTAAGCATAATCTTTAATTGTCCAACTTGAGCCACTACCACCAACATCTAATCTAATCCAGCCATAATGTATACCAGACCCAGCAATATTAAATCTTAATCCAAGGTAGCCATCTGTGGTATTACACCAGTTTCCAAAAGAGCAACCATAATAATTTAAAGACATAGCTCCATTAGAAAAACTATTATTAAACCAAGATCCTGCACCAGAAGAGATAACGTCATTATTAGAAAGAGCAAAAGGATAAGCGTAAGTTGCTCCACCACTACCTAAAGCTTCGTTACTTGCTGTTAAAGGTTGTAAATACAAATTACTATAATAAGAACTAATTTGTGCATGTATTCTAAAATCATTTGTACCATTATTGTCAATGTCTAATAGGTATTCACTTCCACCTGTACCACTAAAGTCAGGATCAACATCGGTATAAATAATAGATTGTCCACTTGCATCAGCAACACCAATTATAGACGCGGTCAAAGCACCATACGAAGCTAATTTTTTTGATAAATTTAGAGATGTAGTTTTTTTCATAAGCTAGTTAAGTTAATAGTGATTAATAATTAAAAGTAAACAAATTTTTAGTTCATCAAAATAGTTTATGTGTTAAAAAGTTTCTTTTTTGTAGAATTAATATTTTAAGAGAGTTAAAAATTAATTTACTTTAAATTGTTTTAATAGTTAATGATAAAACTTTAAAAAATACGTCATCTATCGTATAGTTTTTAGTCTTCTTTAAACCTAGTTTTGTTTTAAACCATAATTATATTTAAAATGAAACATTTACTATTAATCTTAACCTGCTTTATTTCTTTTCAAACAATTTCTCAAACCAAGCTATTAAAAGATGTGTCAAGTACTAAGCAAATGTCTGTAGAAGTGACGACACTTTTTAAGCAAAATAGAATAAATGAAGCTTTTCAAAAACTAACGCCATACTGGCCAATACCGCAAAACGAGATAGAAACTTTAAAAGAAAAAATTATAAAATACACTAATATAATTAGTACTCGTTTTGGAGCACCATTTAATTATTTAAAAGTAAAAGATGAAAGTATAGGAGATATTGCTAAACGCGAAACCTACTTAATCCAATACGAAAATACAGGCGTACGACTAATATTTACTTATTATAAGAACAAAAATGGTTGGATTGTAAATGCCTTTAAATGGGACGATAATTTTACTGAAGAGTTTGTAACCACTAAATAATTTAAGATGAAATATATATTAGCTAGTTTAATTTTACTTTTTGTAGTAAGCGCAAATTCACAAACCATAGATTGGCAAAATGCACCACTTAATCCAGCTGCAGAATATTATACACTTAATCATTACAATTTAAATGGCACTTTAAAGCAATTTTATAAAATTGATTTTGTTGAAAAATTATTTTACTTAGATTTTAATAAAGATGGTTATTTAACTCAAAAGCTAACATCTGCAGCAGGTAAAGCCTTTAAAAATAAGACAGAATATATATATTCAAGTCCAGGAAAAATTGAAACTATAAAAGAATATTCAATAGACAGTAAAGGAGAAATTAAATATCCTAGAGAATATTATGTAGTATATAATCAAGATGGTTTAATTTCAAAAAAAATAAGCAGAGAAAACAACTACACGACTCAGTTTAACTACGATAATTATAAACGATTAGTGTCCATTAAGACTATTAATCCAGATGGTAGTCCAAATGATTTTAGAACATTTAAATACAATCAACAAGGACAATTAATTGAAGAAACAAGTAAAAGTAATTTAGGTACTGAAAAAGTTTATAAACTTAACTATACCAAATTAGATAATGATATTTTAGAAGTCGAAATTAACTTATTTAAAGATGGAGAGCCTATGGGAAAAGGTTTTTCGGCAAAAGGATCATTAACTAGAGGAGAAGTACATGTGTTTTACAGAAACCCTGATCATTTAAAATTTTCTGCTAATGGTTATCAAGCATATAAAAAAAGCGCAATAACCACGCGTTATGACCAATTTGGAAATCTAAGAGAACGATATTCTAAAATAATAGATAAAAATATGGACCAAGTAGAAATAACTTACTATAACGGTATAGAAAGTAAAATACAAGAAAATACAGTTACAGATACTGGTTGTGTATCTGGAGACTGCAATAATGGCTACGGACAATATAAACTAGATAATATGACTGTAACAGGTTTTTTTGAGAATGGTAAAGCCAACGGTTTTGCAAATCAAATTTTTAGTAATGGTGATAATTATTCAGGTAATTTCACAAATGGTGAAAGAGATGGGTATGGTATATACACATGGAAATCTACTAATTCTATGTATTATGGAGAGTGGAAAAATAATAAAATAAATGGTTATGGTTATTTAACTAAAGACAATATAACTTCAGAAGCAGGTATATATCAAGATGGTAAATTAATAACAAATTTAGGTCAAGATTATTTAAATAAAAAAATAAGCAATTCATGCACTGGTAATTGTAAAGATGGTTTTGGATCTATTACATACAATAATCAAGATTCTTATATAGGCTTTTTTAAAGGTAGTAAGCCATATAAAGCAGGAGTAAGAAGATGGAAAGCTACTAATACTTTTTATGCAGGTCAGTTTGATTTAAATGGAGAGCCAACAGGAATCGGTCATGTTTCAAATTCAGATTACATTTATTTTGGGAAGTTTAATAATGCTGAAGTTGTGGGCAAAGCTGTAAAAATAAATAGAAGTACAGGTGATGTAGAACAAATTAATGCTCCACAACCATCAACTTCATCAAAAAGTATTACAACAAGTAACTCTAATTCAGGTTGCGTTTCTGGAGACTGTAATAATGGTTATGGAGAATATAAAACAGATACTTATACGTTAAAAGCCATATTTAAAAACGGAAAAGTAAACGGTTACGGGTTTCAAAATTTTATAAAAGAATCAGGGTACTACGAAGGTAATTTTGTAAATGGACTTAGAGAAGGTTATGGCTTTTATAAATGGCAAAACACTGGCAGCATGTACATTGGTCAATGGAAACAAGGCAAGCAGCATGGTTATGGCTATTATGCTAAGGATAATAAAGTTACAGAAGCAGGTTATTATCAAAACGGAAAACTAACTACTAATTTGTTAACCCAAGATTTTATAAATAATAAAAAAGTAAATTATTGCTCAGGAAACTGTAAAGATGGTTTCGGTATGTATTTTTATTCTAATGGTGATATTTATTTTGGGTTTTTCTCAAATAGCAAGAGACATCATATAGGAAGTTATATATGGAAAAGTGGAAATGTTTACATAGGTGAATATTATAACGGTAAAGCCAATGGTTTAGGGGACGAAAACTATAAACTAGAAGATACAAGATATTTCGGATCTTTTACAAATGGAAAAAGGGATGGTTTTGGTGTATATTTTAATAAAACTAAAAATGTTGATAGTTATGGTATCTGGTCTAACGGTATTTTAAAAGACAAGTATTAATTAATTTTATAAAACATTTATCTTATTGAATGGTAGATTAAAATAATAGATTCAGTCAATTTTTCAAACCTATTATAGAAATACAATTTTCTTAGTTTTTTATTTAATTTAATAAAAACAAACTCATATTTTATGAAAAACAATCCACTACGCCTAAAATTAGTTGTCTTGCTAATTTTCTGTTTAAAAACTATCGGGACACCTGCTCAAAATAGATTAAACGAAGGATTAAATCAGGAAGGTATTTTTCAGGAATATTACCTTTTAAGTAATAAAAAATTAGAAGAGTTTAAAGAACTAAAACGACTTTCATGGTCTGCTTACAGTAAGTTAGTTAACAATAACACTATAAGAGTTGATGGAGAGTATTTAGCTTTTAAAAAAAATAAGAAGAATTATGATGAGATTACTTTTATTTTGGGAGGTAGATGGCTTACTACATCAGGTAAGCTCTATATAGATAAAAATAAATCTTATGGAGAAGGTCTTAAAACACCAAGATACTCAAGTGTAGCTATTAAGCCTACTTCAGATATTCGTTACAAAAGTAATGGTCAACTGTTTGCTAGCATAGAAGATATTGAAGGGTTTATTATTAAACCTGAAGGTAATTTATATTATGAAGATGGTAGTGTCCTTTATAGTGAAGAATTAGACGAGTCTGGTCAATACAACAGCATAACCATTAAAAGACCTAATGGCGAATATGATTTATTATTAAATGCTATAATACCAAAAAGTCCTGGTTTATCTTTCTATAATTCAATATACCCTTCATACCCATACACTAGCTCTTACTATATTTCACCAATGGCTAAAGAGACCTCTATAATTAATTTTGAAAATGGTCACAAATATATAGGTTTTTCTACGCTTGGCACTTATGATGCGCGTGGTAAAGGGCTATTTACAGGCTTTATGCCTACACTATTTATGGAGTATGGTAATGGAGGCGTGTTTTTTTTAGAAAAACCATGGTCAGAAACACCGTACCAATGGGCTTTGGTTGTTGATGGCGAAGTAGAAATGACTATACCCGCAAATGAATCTGATAAACCACAAATAGATAGTCTACTTAATAACTTGTCTGTTAAGATGAATTATTATCCTAATTCTGACTTGTTAAACAAAAAAGAAGAAAGCAAAACTATATATTGGCCTACAATGGATGGTTATCTTCATAGTAAAGACACTACAAATCTTAATGGTTATGGCATCAAATTTCATACAACCGATTCTATTTTTAAAGGAGATCATTCATATCTAGAAGTAGGCACTTTTAAAGACGGGAAATTACACGGAATGGGTTATAAGGTAAATATAACCAGACTCTATAATGATCAATATTCAAGTTACCCAAGAAACCAAGATGAAGATTATCAAGCGTTTGCTGCTAGGGTAAAAGGTGCTGCAGGCGTTTTTGATAACGGCATATTAGTAGAAGGGCGAGAATTAAATATTGATAATGCAAGAAAAACATATATAAATGGTAATCGATGGAAACATATACCGGTTGAAGGTTTTGCCTACATGGACCTTCACGAACCACTTAGTCATAAAAAAAGTGTTTATCATGGTGAGATACCTTTTACAGAAGTTTTTACTTACAATTCTTATATCTATATAAGCAAAATTAACCGTCGAGTAAAAGTTTTAGAAGTAAATACATCAAAAAAAGCCATTAAAGTTATGGGAGACTATAATAAACCTGTATGGATAGATAAAAACTCAGGACCTATATATGTTTTTTATTCAACAAAAACATCTACTACCAGCTTTTGCCCCAAAACCATTACTCGAAAAAAGTATAAAGAAATTGATGTAAATAAGTCTATCCCTCGAAATACAACAACTGTTAGAAAGGTTGATGGAGCCATAGTTGATTATTATTATATCACTCGCAAAAGCGACCCAATAAAGTACACCGTTAAAGAAACAGTTTTCGATCGTTATGAGACGGTTACTTGCCCTGTTTGTAATGGTAAAGGAATAATAAATATCCCAGCAAATGTCACTGGTAATAGACAATTAACATTTTAAATTAATACTCCTAACATACCCATTCTTATGAAAACACTTAAAAATATATTTTACTTGTTTACTTTAATCTTAAGCGTAAATGTTTATTCACAACAAGAAAAAACAAATTCACCTTACGATAAACTTTCTAAAGTTAACAAAGGCAATAAATTACTTTCTGCAGAAGCCGAAGCATTTATTGATTCCTTTAACAACAATCAAGATAATGTTGCGCAATATGTTACCGAAATGGGGAAATCGTTCAATAAATATAAGGTGCCTTCATATGTACAAAATGAAAAATTATTATACGTTATAAATGAACTCTATACTGTTAATCCATATCTGGTTTTTAGAATTTTAATGGTTGCTAATAAGGACGCTATGAATTATGTTTTAAACAATATATCCTCTGATATAAAAATGTCAATAGAATTAAATGCAAAGAGACATTTAAATAAACAAAAGCAAATGGATAATGCTAATAAAAACAATTAAAATAAATACAAATTACTTTTAATTTAATATTCTATACAATTCATAAAACAGAAATCTAAATTAAATGACATCTCAAAATTTATATGAAGTCAAACCGCTATCATTACAAGATAGAAAAAAGCTTAAGCGTCAATATGTATATATTATAGTATTTGGTGTTTTTGCTGGTGCTATTTTTTTCTTCATTTATAATTTTGTGTTGTCAACAGGTCAAATGGGAAATATTCCTGTTTTTATTTTTACAGCTTTCGCCCTAATTTTTGCACTATTTATATCTTATTTTTTTTGGAGTACTTATCTTGATTTAAAAAAAGGTATAAAACATTGCTATACTGGCATTGTCACCGATAAGAGAATAAATAAACACACGTCTTCTTCTGCACGACATAATAGTGGTGGATCTCATAGAAATGGTTCTTCACGTAAAAATACGCAAACACATTATTACATTACAATAGAGAATAAACAACACAGTGTTAACTATAAACAGTTTTCTCAGGTAAAAATTAATGAAAAAGTTTACCTAGAAGTTAGTCCTAAAAAAAAGGAAGTTTTAGCATTTAATGTTTTAGAAAAAAATACAGAAACAATAGAGTCGTATAATTCAATAATAAGAAAGCAAAATTTTGATAATTTAGAAAAATCTCTTCCTATGAGAGAAAAGGACATTGAATTAGTCAAAAAAATATTCTTCAAAAAAATAAGAAAAAACCTAATATATCTAATACCAATTACAGTCTTACTATTTATACTTTGGAAAGGTCTTTTTATATTTCTAATACCATTAATTTTTGCGTTTGTGTACTATTCAATTAAAGTATTAATTCAAATTAATCAATACGCAAAGTTTAAACGAAATGGGTATTTAAAAACAATAAATAGGGTTGAGGTCATAGATAAGCTAAAGACAACTTCAAACAGACACTCTACAGCTTTTCAAATAAAAACTAGTAACGGTGTTTTTAATGTGTCAGAGCATATTTACAATCAAGTACAAGCGCCTCAAAACGTACTTTTACACAAAGCTTCTTTTGTTAATATATTGTACGACGTTAGTATAGATGAATTAAACAATTAAAAAAATCTTTCATAATATTTCAATAAAATATAAAATCATATGAATAGCTCTTCTTCTATTTTAGAAAAACCATTAAAATATTATTCTCAATGGGATTTTTTAGTGTTTACATTGCTTACAGCACTATCTGTTTGGAGCGGACAAACGACCGTGTTTTATGTGATTTTATTTTTCTGGTGGAATGAATTTATTAGAATAATTATTGATAGAATTTTTTTCAAAAGAAATAAAAACGCTGTACTAGCCAGCAATAATACAACGTCCATTTTTGGTTCTATTATACAAATGGGAGTTTATTTTATTTTTATTGTTGTCTTTTTTGGGTTTATGGCAAATTGGAATAATGATGTGCTCATTTTTACCAATATGAAAGTGCTATTCTTTAGAAATTGGTTTTTTAATATCAATCTTTTATTTGTGGTTGTAGAGCGTATTTTGCTACACATAAAACAAACACCAGTTAAAGTCAGTTTTGGATCTTTTACACCAAACATGTTGGTGCTTCATGTATCTATTATTTTAGGGGTTATTCTTATGCTTTTTATTGTGCGTAACTTCCCAGAAACATTTACTCCAACTAATTTACTTGGTTCTGTACTTATTATTTTTCCGTTTTTAATGATAAGAGCTCTTGCTTTATATCTTAGAATACGATATAAATAAAAATGAGGCATGATTTAATAAACCATGCCTCATTTTTATAATGTGGATAATTATTAATTAGACTCATTTTGCGCGTCTTGTATCATTTTTTCATTAGGTAGAATAGCAATATTAACTCTTCTGTTTTTTGCACGTCCTTCAGCTGTACTGTTATCATGCATTGGTTGGGTTTCTCCAAACCAATTTGTTGTTAATCTCGTGCTGCTAATTCCATTGCTAGTTAAGTAATTAGTTACTGCATACGCACGGTTTTTAGAAAGTGTCATGTTATAATCTTCAGATCCAACACTATCTGTATGACCAACAACTAGTAAGTTAGTATCTGGATATTCTTTAAATACACCTATTAATTTATTAAGTGTTTGTTGTGATGCACTATTAATATTGTATTTGTCTGTAGCAAAATAAACACCACTATTTTCGTCAAAAGTAACTACAATTCCGTTGTCAACACGTTCTACCTGTGCTCCTGGTATTTCTTCTTCAATTTTTTGTGCTTGTTTGTCCATTTTTGCACCAATTAATACACCTGCAGTACCACCTACAACTCCACCAATAACAGCACCAAGTTCTCCATTTCCACCTTTACCTACATTGTTTCCAATTATAGCTCCTACTACAGCGCCACTTGTAGCACCAATAACGCCACCTTTTTGTTTATTATTTGCGTTTTTTACTGCATTACAATTGGTTAAGCCAATACACATCAAAACGGTAAGGCTAAATATTTCTAGTTTATTCATTATATTTTTCATGGTTGTTAATTTTAAAGTTTAGTAAAGTTCATAGTAATTACAAATGGTTGTCCGTCTAGTCTAACGGTTTGTTTCCATTGCATGTTAGTGTCAGATAATTGAGAAAGATTAACTCTGTAACCTTGGTTGTTTTCTGAATTATGTTTCTCGTCAGTTGGTTTTAATAAGAAATCATATAATCCCATTTCTGGACTTACTTCTTGTATGGTAAACACAAAGTTTCTTTCGCCAGACATACATCCAGTCGAGTTTATTGTATAGACTCCAGTATTGTTATTTGGAATAAATTGCCAAGTACTACCTTCAAAACAAGATTTTGAAGCATCGTTGAAAAGTGTAACGTTAAAAGTACCTGTTTGGTTGTAAGTAATTGAGTTTAATACCCAATCGCCTTTAATGACTTTTTTAGATTCTCTTACGGTTTTTGGTGTTCCACAAGAGATAATACTTAAAGTCACTAATAATAAAATTAGTCGTTTCATAGTAATGGTTTTTGGTTTGTAACTATTATAAATTACGAAAACCATCACCTTTTAGACGACTAATTAAGACAAGTTTATCATATGACTAAAACAAAACAAACACCTACTTAAGGTAGATGTTTGTTGAGGTTTTTAAGTTTTTAACTGAAATTATTTTTAACAGTTGTTAACTAATCTGTAATCCATTTTTAACCGTGGTATCAGGATTTACAAACACTAATTTGCCTTCTGCTGTTTCGGTCATTAAAATCATACCTTCACTTTCTACACCACGTAAAGCTCTTGGTGCTAGGTTAACTAAAACCGTTACTTGTTTACCAACAACTTCTTCTGCAGTAAAACTCTCGGCAATACCAGAAACAATAGTGCGTACATCAATGCCTGTATCTACTTTTAAAACCAGTAATTTTTTGGCTTTTGGCATTTTTTCAGCTTCAATTATAGTTCCAACGCGCAAATCTAACTTTGTAAAATCGTCAAAAGTAATAGTGTCTTTTTGTGGTTCTACTTTTTTGTTTGCAGCTTCGTTAGCTTTTTTACTAGCTTCTAATTTATCTAATTGTGCTTGAATTTCTGAGTCTTCAATTTTATTAAATAGCAATTCGCTTTTACCTATTTTGTGATTAGCTGGTAATAAAACGTCTTTGGTTGAAATGTCACTCCAAGTTTGCGCTTCGACAAGCTCAGCGTGACAAAGAATGTTTTTCAATTTAGTTGAAGTAAATGGTAAAAATGGTTCTGATAATGTGGCTAAAGCACTAGCAATTTGTAATGCTACATACATGATGGTTTGTGTACGTGCTTCATCAGTTTTTACTAACTTCCAAGGTTCTTCGTCTGCAAGATATTTATTACCAAGTCGTGCTAAATTCATAAGTTCTTGACTTGCTTCTCTAAAACGGTAACGTTCTAAAGAGCTTTCAATAACCGCAGGATAGGCTTTTACAGCAGCTAACGTCTCTTCATCTATTGCTGTAAATGTTGAAGGCGTTGGCACAATACCATTATAATATTTGTTAGTTAAAACGACAACACGGTTAATAAAGTTACCAAAAATAGCAACAAGTTCGTTGTTGTTTCTGGCTTGAAAATCTTTCCATGTAAAATCGTTATCCTTGGTTTCTGGTGCGTTAGCGGTTAAAGTGTAGCGCAAAACATCTTGTTTACCAGGAAAATCTTTTAGGTATTCTGGTAACCAAACTGCCCAATTTTTTGAGGTTGATAATTTATTGCCTTCTAAATTTAAAAATTCGTTAGCAGGTACATTGTCCGGTAAAATGTAGCTACCTTCTGCTTTTAACATAGACGGGAAAATAATACAGTGAAACACAATATTATCTTTACCAATAAAGTGAACTAATTTAGTGTCTTGGTCTTTCCAATATGGTTCCCAATCTTTTCCTTCGCGTTCTGCCCATTCTTTAGTAGAAGAGATGTAACCAATTGGCGCATCAAACCAAACGTAAAGTACTTTCCCTTCACCACCTTCTACAGGAACAGGAATTCCCCAATCTAAATCACGTGTTACTGCACGCGGACGTAAACCATCGTCTATCCAAGATTTTACTTGTCCATACACGTTTGGTTTCCAGTCTTTTTTATGACCTTTTAAAATCCATTCGCGTAAAAAGTTTTCGTGTTTATTTAATGGTAAAAACCAGTGCTTTGTTTCTTTTAAAGTTGGTGTATTGCCTGTTATTGCAGATTTTGG
The DNA here is from genome assembly GCF_037029465.1 of Mesoflavibacter sp. CH_XMU1404-2. NCBI lineage: Bacteria > Pseudomonadati > Bacteroidota > Flavobacteriia > Flavobacteriales > Flavobacteriaceae > Mesoflavibacter > Mesoflavibacter sp. CH_XMU1404-2. The sequence goes on from NZ_JAYMEM010000009.1 coordinate 147,664, forward strand.
ATTGATTAAATCTGTGGCGTTGTGCGATGTACCGCATTTTTCGCATTGATCACCATAACTTTCTTCGTTACCACATTTTGGACAAGTTCCAATCACAAAACGATCGGCTAAAAATTGTTTAGCCTCTTCGTCGTATAATTGCTCTGTAACTTCTTCTACAAATTCGTTTTTATCGTATAAGGTTTTGAAAAATTCTGAAGCGGTATCATGATGAATTTTCGCCGATGTACGTGAGTAATTATCAAAGCTAATACCAAATTCTTCAAAAGAATCTTTAATAATTTTATGATATCTGTCTACAATTTCTTGTGGTGTAACACCTTCATTTTTTGCTTTTATAGTAATTGGTACACCATGCTCGTCACTTCCGCAGATAAAAGCAACATCGTTACCGGTTAGACGCTTATAACGTGCATAAATATCTGCTGGAACATAAACACCAGCTAAATGCCCAATATGAATAGGACCGTTAGTATAAGGTAAAGCAGCAGTAATTGTATATCTTTTTGACATCTTAAAATCTTTTTGAAGCCGTAAAAATACACATTTTAAGGGCGATTTAGAAAAAAAATGTACATTTACAATATGTCAAAAAACAGATATACTATAATTATTTTACTGGTTTTTCTTTTTGTAGGAAATAAAACCTTAATTGCTCAGAATAACCAAAATCAAAAACAAGTTACTAATTTGATACAACCACCATATTTAAAGGCAGGAGATACGGTTGCAATTGTTGCGCCTTCTGGTATTTTAAAAAACAGAAAAGACGAAGTTGAGCATGCTAAACAACTGCTAAAACGTTGGCAGTTAAATGTGGTTGTAGGTGAGCATGTTTTTAGTCAAGACAATCATTTTGCAGGCACAGATCAAGAGCGTTGTGAAGACTTACAAAATGCATTAGACAATCCAAACATAAAAGCTATTTGGTGCGCACGTGGTGGATACGGTACGGTTAGAATTTTGGATAAATTAGATTACACTAAATTTTTAAAACAGCCAAAATGGATTATTGGATATAGTGATATTACGGCGTTACACAATCAAATACATAATTTAGGCGTACAAAGTTTACACGCTATGATGTGCGTAAGTTTACCTAAAGATGAAAGTGAAATAGAGCAAACTATTGCTACGTTTAAAAAAGCAATTTTTGGTGAAACTTTAAGTTATACTTTAGAAGGTTCAAATTATAATCAAACCGGTGAAGTTACAGCACCAATTGTTGGTGGAAACTTAACCATATTACACACTATGTTAGGTAGTAAAACTAGCATTGATACTTCAGGGAAAATATTATTTATAGAAGAAATTGGCGAGTACAAATACCACATAGATCGTATGTTACAAAGTCTAAAGCGCGCTGGTTATTTTGATAATTGTAAAGGTGTGATTGTTGGTGATATGACCAGGCTAAGAAAAAACACAACCCTTTGGGGAACATCAATAGAACAGCTTATTTTAGATGCACTTGGCGATTATGATTTCCCAATTGCGTTTAATATGCCAGCAGGACACGAAGATGATAATAGAGCTTTAATTTTAGGTAGAAAAGCAACTTTAAAAGTTGAAAAAGCAAAATCTACACTTGTATTTGAATAGTCATGGCTAGTCACAATGAGCTTGGTAAAAAAGGGGAACAACTTGCAGTCGATTTTTTAGTTGAAAATGGCTACGATATAGTTGAAAGAAACTACCGTTTTAATAAGGCTGAAGTCGATATTATTGCTCAAAAAAAAGACATTTTAGCCATCATTGAAGTTAAAACAAGATCTACAGCAGATTTTGGAAATCCGCAAGATTTTGTAAAACCAAAACAAATAAAAAATCTAGTAAAAGCAGTTGATGAATATGTGACTGTAAACGGTTTAGATGTCGAAGTAAGATTTGATATTATAGCTATTGTAAAAGAAAAAAAGGAATTTAAAATTGAGCATTTAGAAGATGCTTTTTACTTTTTTTAAGACCTTAAGATACTTTCCATTTTTTTTCCTCTAGCAAGTTCGTCAATTAGTTTGTCTAAATATCTAATTTTTTGCATTAAAGGATCTTCAATGTCTTCAACACGGTAACCACAAATTAGACCTTTAATTTTATCAACATTAGGGTTAAGTTGTGGGGCTTTTTCAAAAAAGGTTTCAAAGTTTGTTTTATTGTCAATGATATTTTTAATGTCTGTATCGGTATAGCCAGTAAGCCATGTAATAATAGTGTGAAGATCTTCTTTTGTCTTTCCTTTTTTCTCAACTTTTGCAATGTAATGAGGATACACACTAGCAAATGACATTGCAAAGACTCGGTTTTTTTTCATGATAGAAGATTATTTAATTGAAAGCATAATATAGTTTATTTTTTTAAGCTTTTGTTCTTTCATAAATTAAAGAAGAAAAATATTTAACACCTGTTTTTATACTATTTTCATCAATTGAAAAACTTGGAGAATGTGGCATTGATATAATTCCTTTTTCAAAGTTTGAAGCTCCTAATAAAAAATATACTCCAGGAATCTTTTGTTGAAATACTGAAAAATCATCACTACGTCCATCAGGTATTTCACCATGTAGAGTGATGATATTATTGGGGTAAATATTAGATATTGTTTTTATAGCTTTAGAAGTAAGTTTGTTGTCATTAATAACTAATTCAACTTTGTTTTCAAAAGAAATATCTATTAATTGATTAGCATATTTAGACTCTTTAAAGCTGTCTTTTATTTTCTTTTTGATTGAGTCAATCAATTTTAAATTAGAAACACTTATGCTATTTGTAATCTTTGTCTCTTTCTCTCCTTTTGATACCTTAAAATTTGAATCTACAGTAATGTAGTTTTTAAAAATTGTATTTGGGTTTCCTAAACCAATATTAGGTTCTAGTAAGCTTTTGTTATCCCAAAATTTACTGTCTTTAGATATGTTTTGAAGTTTTAAAATTTGATTTTTTGTGAAGTCAACAACCTCATCTAAAGCAGAATTTTTAATAGTAATGTTTATTTTTTTATAGTCAGCAAAAATATTTTCTGGCTTAGTTGCTACAATTCCTTCTGGCATTGGTGCAATATGTAATGCATATATTTCATCAGGGTTTATTAGGCTAAGCAAATTATCTTTTATCATAGCTTTGGCTCCTTTAAGAGTTTCTTCTGAAGGTTGAAAAACAAAGTAAACAGTACCTGATAAGTTGTCTTTGTTTTGTGCTAAAATATTAGCAATGCCAAGCGCAATGGTTGTGTTTACATCATGACCGCAAAGATGTTTTGCATCACTATAATTTAAATTTTTTTCTGAAAGATGTGGTAAAGCATCAATATCTGCTCTCCAAGCAATTTTTTTTCCTTTTCTATTGGTTTTAAGAATACCAATAACACCATAACCACCAATGTTTGTATATACTTCTAGACCTAGATTTTTTAATTGTAGTTCTATTACTTCTGAAGTTCTTTTTTCGTTACCTGATATCTCAGGATGGCTGTTTAAATCGTTTCTTATTTCGATTAGATTATTAAAAATAGATTCTGTTTGATATCCTATTTTTTGATGAATTTGGTCTGAGTTTTGTCCAAAACTAAAAGCAGAAATAAATACAAAAAAGATGAAGTGTTTTTTAGATAAAAAGTAAGATTTCATAACGTTTTATTTTGTTGTTTAGACAAAGATGAAGCAGTTATTGAAAATAGACCTGTCACATTTGTGACATAATTATTTTTGGACAATATTTTTTCTAATTCTGCTTAAAGATTGTCTTTCTATACCTAAAAAAGAGGATAGATGGGTAAGGCTAATTCTTTGCAAAAGATCAGGATTTTCAGATATAAATTTTAAATATCTTTCTTCTGCTGTATTAAATAAAAAGCTTTCAACTCTATCACTTAAAATGGTAAGCACTTTTTCTGCAATTAATCTTCCTTGAGTGTCACTATTTTTAAATTTACTATAGCTATCTTGAATGGTTTGATAGGGAAGTGTAACGATGGTTGTTGGCTCTAAACACTGCAAAAAATACTTTGTTGGGATTTGACGTATAAACGCAGGGTAATCTGTAACAAACTCTAACTCTTTAGTAAATCCTGTTGTTATTTTATTACCTTTCTCGTTAATGTAAAATCGTCTTATTAAACCTTCTGAAATAAAACCCATTTTATCTTGAGTTTTTCCTGCTTTAAGAAAACAATCACCTTTTTTTAAGGTAATCAAGCCTAAGTCTTTAGCTATAAAGTCTTTCTCTTCATTTGAAGCATATTCAAACTGATTAAAATATAGTTGAAAATGTTTGTTTGAAGTCTTAGACATTTATAGGTTTAATCTTTTGATTTTATAGCCTTAATTTCAGAAAAATAATCCTTAAAAGCTTCAAAGTCATAAGGTTTTTTAATAATTACTTTATTTTTATCTAACACAAAATAGCTTGGTGTGGCTTTAACATTGTAATTATCGCCAATTGGATTATCCCATTTACCTTCGCCAAAAACGTGATAAAATTCTGGATACTTCTTAATCATTTCTTTCCAACGGTAACGGTCTTCGTCTAATGCAATAGCTATAACTTTTAATTGTTCTGGATTTATAGTTTTTACATATTCGAGAAGTTGCGGAATTTCTTCTAAACAATGAGAACAAGTTGTACTCCAAAACACAATAAGATAATTTTCAGCTTCATCTAAATCGTGCATTTTTTTTACGGTTGCTTTACCTTCTTCATCATAGATTACAATGTCAAAATCGTAACCTTTATTACCGATAGATGCATTTTTAAAATAGATTAAATCATTGTACAATTCAGTGTCGTTATCTGCTTTAGCAATGTCTAATAAATATGTTATTGCAATATGATTGGCTACAGATTCTATATTTTCATAAGAAAACTGATAGTATAGTACTTCTAAAATTACTTTTTTAACTTCTGGATTGTTACCAATTGCGTTTACAGCAGTATCAATATTTGTAATGTAAGAAGCATTAATTTGCTCTTGATGTATAAAATTGTAGATATAATTTAGTGTAGCTTCTATTAGGAAATTTGAATTTTGTAAAACTGGATTACTAAAGTTGATGTGCTTAAAATAATCTGCTTTTGCCAACTCTGAAAATGTTTGCGCATCTACATATTTTGAAGGAATGTATGGTTTGCTTGCAGTAATGAAATTAAGAGCCATTTTACCTTCAGCAGCTTTTTCAAACTCGGTTTGTGTGTTTTGTAAAATTTGTATGATTTTATTAAAGTCTTCTTCGTTGTTTTCGCCTTTCATGTAAAAGTTGTTAAGGCTATTCCCAACTAATTGAATGCTTTTGTTGTAAGAATTCCAAAGCTTATTTTCTTCAGATTTAATAAAAGTTAAACCGTTATCAAAATCGTAGGTCAACTCTATATCTTCATTGTTATATAAAAAGTCAAAATTATATTGGTCCTGTGGTTGATTGTATACAATACGATATGTTCCGGTAGGTTGATTTTTATCTAAAGTGAATGTAAAGGTGCCATCTTCCTTAATTTCTGCGTTGTTAACAAACTTGCTAGTTTGTGTAGTAACTTGGTACAAGAAAGCGAATTTAAAATCGTCTGTGTTTGGAAATTTACCTTTTACAGTATGCTGTGCCAAAGCGAAAATTGGCAGTGTTGCAAATACAAAAATTAACTTTTTAAGCATGGTCTTTATTTTTTAATCAAGTGACAAAAATTATTCCAAAATAGGTTTTAATACTTGAAGTGCTTTGTCTACAGATTTTATATTATCAAAAGTAAGTAATAGGCGTAAACCATTTCTGGTTTCTTTTTCTTTCATTTTACATGACTGCGGATGTGTTTGCACGTATTGCAGTAGTTTAGTAAAGTTTTTACTTTGATAAAAACTACTTTGTTGGTCATTAATAAAATAGCCAATAAGTTTGCCTTTTTTCATCATCACTTTTTCTATACCTAACTTTGTTGCAATCCACTTTATTCTAACACTGTTTAAAAGGTCTATAACTTGTGTTGGAAGCTCGCCAAAACGGTCTACTAATTGGCTTTCAAAAGTTACAAGTTCTTCTTCGGTTTTTATGTTATTTAAAGTGGTGTAAAGGTTTAATCTTTCGGTTATGCTATTGACGTAATCATCTGGGAAAAGAAGTTCAAAATCGGTATCAATAGTGATATCTTTTACGTATTGCTTTTTATCTTCAGGTTCGTCATATAAGTCTTTAAATTCGTTTTCCTTAAGCTCTTCAATAGCTTCGTTTAAGATTTTTTGATAGGTGTCAAAACCAATTTCATTTATAAAACCACTTTGTTCGCCACCTAGTAAATCTCCTGCACCACGAATTTCTAAATCTTTCATTGCAATATTAAATCCGCTACCAAGCTCTGTAAATTGTTCTAATGCTTGTATACGTTTTCTCGCGTCTGTAGTCATGGCGTGATAGTCAGGTGTAATAAAATAACAGAACGCTTTTTTATTGCTTCGACCAACACGACCACGCATTTGGTGTAAATCGCTTAAACCAAAATTGTTTGCATTATTAATAAAAATGGTGTTAGCGTTAGATACGTCTAATCCACTTTCAATAATTGTTGTACTTACTAAAACGTCAAATGCTCCATTCATAAAATCTAGCATTAATTGCTCTAGTTTTTTTCCTTCTAACTGTCCGTGACCAATACCAATTTTTGCATCTGGTACCAATCGCTGAATCATACCTGCAACTTCCTTAATATTTTCAATGCGATTATGAATAAAAAACACTTGTCCGCCACGTTCTATCTCATAACTTACAGCATCTCTTATGGTTTCTTCGCTAAAACGAATAACATGGCTTTCAATAGGATAACGGTTTGGTGGCGGCGTTGTAATTACCGACAAATCTCTTGCTGCCATTAAACTAAATTGAAGCGTACGCGGAATTGGTGTTGCAGTTAGCGTAAGTACGTCTACGTTTTCTTTGATGCTTTTAAGTTTTTCTTTTACAGCAACTCCAAATTTTTGTTCTTCGTCAACAATTAAAAGGCCTAAATCTTTAAATTTTACACTTTTATTAACCAGTTGATGTGTACCAATAATAATATCTACGTGCCCTTTTTCTAGTTTTTCTAAGGTTTCACGTTTTTCTTTAGCGGTTTTAAAACGGTTAACATAATCTACAGTTATAGGAAATTCTTTTAAACGCTCACTAAATGTTTTATGATGTTGAAACGCTAAAATGGTTGTTGGTACTAAAACAGCAACTTGTTTGCCATTATCTACAGCTTTAAATGCGGCGCGAATAGCAACTTCTGTTTTACCAAAACCAACATCGCCACAAACCAATCTATCCATTGGTCTTTCGCTTTCCATATCGGCTTTAATATCTGCAGTAGCAGTAACTTGATCTGGCGTATCTTCATATAAAAATGAAGCTTCTAACTCATGCTGTAAATAACTATCAGGCTTATATTGAAATCCTTTTTTTAACTTACGTTTTGCGTATAGTTTTATTAAGTTGAAAGCAACATGCTTAACTCTAGATTTGGTTTTTTCTTTAAGGGTTTTCCAAGCTTTACTACCTAATTTGTAGATTTTTGGTGGCGCACCATCTTTACCATTAAATTTAGTTATTTTATGCAAAGAGTGAATGCTTAGGTATAACACATCACGCTCGCCATACACTAATTTTATAGCTTCTTGTTTTTTACCATCTACATCAATTTTTTGTAGTCCGCCAAACTTACCAATACCATGATCTATATGTGTTACATAATCGCCAATATCTAGATTTGTAAGTTCTTTTAGGGTAATGGCTTGTTTTTTTGCATAGCCATTTTTAAGATGAAATTTATGGTAACGTTCAAAAATTTGGTGGTCAGTATAAACCACCATTTTTAAGTCGTGATCTATAAAACCTTGATATAAAGGTTGTACAATTGTTTGATAATGTACATTGCCATCAACGTCTTCAAAAATATCATGAAAACGCTTTGCTTGTTGTTCGCTTACGCAAGTAATATAATTGGTGTAACCTTTGTCGTGATTAGCATTTAAATTATCTATTAATAAATTAAATTGTTTGTTAAATGCAGGTTGAGGTACAGTGTCAAACTTTACAAATTGCTCTGCTTTAAAAACAGATGTTGTCCCAAATTCTACGATGCTAAAATCTAATAATTCTTTTTTTAAGGTTTCAGAATTTGAAAAAAGCTCATTTGGTTTGGCGTGTTTAAGCTCGGTAGATAAGTTGTTAAATGCAGTTTGAGCTTTATTGAAAAAATCGTCTATTCTGTTAAAAGTTAAATCGAAATTTTTCCCAAAAACAACTGTTTTTTGAGCGATGTATTGTAAAAAGCTTTGCCTTTTTTCTTCAATTAGTTTATTAGCAACATTAGGAATAATACTAATTTTTTTAATTTGCTCTGTAGATAATTGTGTTTCTACATCAAAGGTACGAATGCTGTCTACTTCGTCACCAAAAAATTCTATACGATATGGTTGGTCGTGACTAAAGGAAAACACATCTACAATACCACCACGTACCGAAAATTCTCCAGGTTCTGTAACAAAATCTACACGTTTAAATTTGTATTCAAACAAGACTTCGTTTACAAAATCTATAGATAAATTATCGTTTACGGTAATTTTTAGTGTATTACGTTCTAGCTCTTTTCTAGTCACAACTTTTTCAAAAAGCGCATCTGGATACGTAACAATTATAGCAGGTTTTTTACGTGAGTTTATACGGTTTAAAACTTCTGCACGAAGTAAAACGTTGGCGTTATCTGTTTCTTCAATTTGGTAAGGTCTGCGATAGCTTCCTGGATAAAATAAAACATCGTTTTTATTTATTAAATGTTCTAAATCGTTTAAATAGAAAGCAGCTTCTTCTTTATCTTGAAATATTAGTAAAAATGGTAATTCGGATTGTTTAAAAATTTGTGAAATTATAAACGAAACCGAAGATCCTACTAATCCTTTAACATGTGTTTTACTTTTAGGTAGGGCAATAGCAGTTTGCAATTTTTGCGTTTGCAAAGATTGTAAATAGGCTTGCGAGATGTTAGATTTACTCACCTTTAATAGAATTTTTTGCAAATATAAGGCTTAGATTTTTTAAAAGCTTTCTGATTAATTAATTTAATCTGATATTAACAATGCTAATGAAAATAAACTCTAAAAAATGACTTAAAATATTGATAATAAAATAATTATATTGGTTTTAATAATATTAAGTTTACATGTTAAAAAAAGAAACTTTTTAATTTTAAAAGGTGCGAGGTTTAATTATATTTGCAGGAATTTTAAACAAAGAAGTATGTCATTTTCAGATTTATTCGATAGTGGATTTAAAAAACGCAACGAGAGTCAGTTTGCTGCAATTGTAAGAGTTGCAATGAGTGATGGAGTGATTAATGATGCTGAAAAAGCGTTTTTAGACAGATTAGCTCGTAATTTAGATATTAGTGAGCATGATTATGAAGTAATTTTAAAGAACTATAAAACACATCCTATAAATCCACCAACATCTTATGATACGCGTTTAGAGCGTCTTTATGATTTGGCTAGAATGGTTTGGGCAGATCAAATTGAAGGTGATAATCAAATGGCTATGTTAGAGCGTCTTTGTGTTGGTTTAGGGTTTAAATCTAGCAATGCAAAATATGTTGCAGATAAAGCTTTAGAGCTTGTTAAAAATGGCGTAGATCTTGATACTTTTATGGAAGAAATTAAAACTATGAATAGATAATTGTTTTATTACAATATTTAAAAAAGCGAGCTTACAGGCTCGCTTTTTTTATGGTTTATTTTAAGTTTTGTTGGATGATTGTAATTAACTCTTCTTCATTAAAAGGCTTATTTAATACATCATTAATACCTGCTTTTTTATAACGCTTTAAATCTTCTTTAAACACTTTAGCTGTTAATGCTATAATTGGTGTTTTTTTATGTTCGCGTTCTGGTAATTTACGTATTTGTTTAGCTACTTCGTCTCCATTAATATCTGGTAATTTAATATCTAAAAGAATTAAATCTACAGGAGAATCAAAGTTGGTTACTTTGGGTATTACATCTTGTCCTTGGCTAACAATGTCTAAAAAGTAACTTCCTTTTGAGGCTAAGATTTTTAAGACTGAAAGTTGAGTGATTTCAGAATCGTCTACTAAGAGGATATTGTATTTTTTGTCTACAGAATTATTGTTTTTAAAAACTGACTTTTCTTTTTTAAGTTTATAATTTGGGTCTAATCTAAAGTTAAGATTAGTTGAAAAAGAAGATCCTTTATCTAATTTAGAATTTACTGAAATTGTGCTTCCAGAAAGTTCTACAAAGTGCTTGGCTATAGCTAATCCTAAACCAGAACCTTTATATTTATGAGATGTATTTAATTGTTTAAAGCTTTCAAAAATAGCATCTTGATTTTCTTTTGAAATACCAATACCAGTATCTTTTACTTCAAAATTAATGTTAGCTTTTCTAGCTCTAGTCTGGTTTAAAACAGCTTTAAACGTAATACTTCCTTCTTCTGTAAATTTAATAGCATTACTTAAAAAGTTACTTAATACTTGTCTAAGTCTTACTTTATCTCCACCAACTATTTTAGGTAAGTTATCATTAAATTCTGTGATAAACTTTAATCCTTTTTGTTCAGATTTAGCTTTATAAACTTGAGCAATTTCATTTAATAGTTCTGGTAAATTAAAAGGCTGTACAACAATTTCGGTTTTACCAGATTCAATTTTAGAAATATCTAAAATATCTTCTATAAGTTGTTTTAGGTAATAGGTTGATGAGTCTAAAACTCTTAAATAATTATGTTGCTCATCATTTAACCCTGTTTTCTTTAAAATATCAGAAAATGTCAAAATACCAGATAATGGGTCTCTTAACTCATGACTAAAATTGGCTATAAACGCATTTTTAAATGCTTCTTTTTCTTTTAAATACTCGTTTTTAAGTTCTAAAATTTGTGAGTTTATAATGGACTCATTTCTTACTTGGGCTGTTGTTTGGTAATTATTGTAATGTACTGTTAAGTCTAAAATAACAATAAGTGGTAATTGTTTATCATCAAATGTTTTTACAATTATATCTGTAATTATTGTGTTGTTTTTTTCATCTTTTAGATGAATGCAAGAAAAGACTAAATCTTGATTTTTTTCTTTTAAAACAGAACTTAGGCTTTCAAAAAAAGGATGAATTGTTGAAATGTGCTTACCAACTAGGTTTGTAAAAATCACATCATCAGATTCTTGAATTTGACCTTCAATATCTACAATAATGTATTGGTTTACGGACTGTGCGTAATTTTGCTTGTATTCTTTTAACATCTGGAGAACGCTATTTTACAATAGACTTTTAGCTAATAGATTAAAAATTTCTTCTACATTTTGACCAGATTTTGCACTGGTGTACAAGTCTACGTAAGGTTTAAAGGTGTCTTTATTTTCCTTAATAAACTCGTTTGTAACTAAGTCTTTTTTGTTGCCAATAACTTTTATAGGCAGATTAGGGTAGCGACCTTTAATATAGTTTAGGTCAAACTCTAAATTTTCATAAGTAGTTGGCCTAGTTAAGTCAAATACATAAATAAATCCATGTGTACCAATAAGGTAAGATGGTCTTGTGTTGGTAATATCGTCATTACCTTCTAAGTCCCAAATAACAAGGGTAATATCTGTGTCTTTTTCTGATATTTTTATGTCCTTTTTTAGGACGTGTACACCAATGGTAACTTTATAATCTTCAGTAAAAGTGTTTTCTACAAAGCGTCTAATTAAAGACGATTTGCCAACACCAAAGTGTCCTATTAAAACAACTTTTTTAGATAATTTCATGTTCAAACTGCGCTTTTAATTTACTTGCTAAAATGCTACTATTTTCTAAATCTGTTTTATTAATAACATTTTGAGCAAAATCTAATAATTTATCTTCTAATTTAGTTCTGAATGTGGCAGTAAAAGCTCCAGAAACGACTACAGCGATGTAATAGTTAGAAAAATTTTGTAAATGAATATGATAATTTTCATACTCAACATACTCTAAGTTTTGAGTTTCTGCTTGAAAAGCATCTTCTGCAAAACTTTTTATTGCGGTTAACATACCAGCAACAGTATCTTGATCTATATTTTGTGTTTTTGAATACTCTGAAACGACAATACCAGAGCCTTGCTCTATAACCATTATCTGCTCAATAGTTGGTTTAAAATGGTCTTGTAGGATTAAATTGCCTTCAGAAACACCACTTTTTTTGGCTCTAAATTTTCGTTTTAAATTTTCAAAAGAAAACGTGTTGTTTACCTTACTATTTATACTTTCTGATAATAATTGTATTTCTTTTTGAATGTACTTTTTTATCATCTTACCCATAATAGGGTATAAGGCTTCTACAACTGCGTCTTGAGAGTTTTTAATTTCTCTTTTTAAGGTTTGGGTTATTGTAGGTCCTAAAGTTTCGGGTATTTCTTCTACAAATTCTTCAAGTTTGTGATCAATAATTGGATTGACACGTTTTGATAAATTAGGCTCTTTGTTAATAATATCTTCAAGCTGTTTTAGCTTTTGTTCTATAGACAAAGCATACTCGTGCTCATCTTTAAGCAAGATGTCTTTAAGTATTTGTAATTTATCGTCTTGAGTCATTTGGACAGTCAATTTTATTGACTAATCTTTTCACCAAGTTTTGTGAAAAGTTCACCCAGAAGTTTACGGTCTACTTTTTTCTCGTCTAAAGCATCTGTTTTCTCTTCAAGAGAAGCTTCAAGCTCTGTAATACGTATGTTTACGTCTGTACTTAAGTTGTCTATGTTTTGAAGTAATTCGGTTTTAACCTCGTCAATTAATTGCTCTAATTCTTCTTTTTTCTTAAGTATATCTTGTTTTAAGGTCTCAAACTCACTATCGTAAGCTTGCATGTTCTCTCCAAAAATCAACTGCTTAATAGCATCAATTTTTGAGCTTGCATCTACAGCGTTTGGCGCTATATTTTCTTGATTTTTATCTTCTTTTGCCATGTTGAAAGTTTAAGGTGATAAAAATAGCAAAAAAATAGTTATTGCACTATCGATTAACTGTTTTGCATAAACTCTTCAGCTTTGGTTACCATGTTTTTGCTTCCGCAGAAAAAAGGCACACGTTGATGAAGCTCGGTTGGTGTGATATCTAGTATTCTTGTAAAGCCATCACTTGCTTTTCCGTTAGCTTGTTCTGCCAAAAATGCCATAGGATTACACTCGTATAGCAAACGCAATTTACCATCAGAATTTTTAGAACTTTTAGGATACATATAGATACCACCTTTTATCATGTTTCGATGAAAATCTGAAACCAAAGACCCAATATATCTTGAAGTGTAAGGTCTGTCACCTTCTTCCATTTGGCAATATTTAATGTAGTTTTTTACACCTTGCGGAAAGTGAATATAATTACCTTCGTTTACAGAATAGATATTACCATCTTCAGGAAATTGCATATCTGGATGTGACAAGTAAAAAGTACCAATTGCTGGGTTTAGTGTAAAGCCATTTACACCGTGACCAGTTGTATATACTAACATTGTAGATGTACCGTAAACTACGTACCCAGCAGCAACTTGTTTATTACCTTGTTGTAAAAAATCCTCAATAGTTACAGGAGTACCAACTGGTGTAACACGTCTAAACACCGAAAAAATAGTACCTACAGATACGTTTACATCTATGTTTGAAGAGCCATCTAAAGGGTCAATCAAAACCACATATTTGTTTTGGTTGTTAGAATCTTGACTATTTATACTGATAAAATCGTCTTCTTCTTCGCTAGCAATACCACAAACAATATTACGATTGGTAAGCGTGTGTATAAACTTATCATTAGCGTAAACATCTAGTTTTTGCTGGTCTTCGCCTTGTATATTTGTATCGCCAGCAGCGCCAATGATGTCTACTAAACCTGCTTTGTTTACTTCGTGGTTTACAACTTTAGCTGCAAGTCTAATGGAATTTATGAGTCTAGATAATTCGCCAGAAGAATACTTAAAAGACGATTGGTTTTCAATAATAAATTCACCTAAGGTTTGATTTCTTTTAGACATGAAGCTTATATTTGATTACAAATATCATAGAATTTTCAATAAACTACAACGTTTTCGTTAAAATTAATTTTAGGGTCTAAAATCTGTTTAGACTATATTTGATAAAACTTTTAAAATGAAATATAACATTCGCTTTGCCCAACAATCAGATATGCCAAAAGTGCTAGAGCTAATTAAAGAGTTAGCCGTTTTTGAAAAAGAACCTGATGCAGTGATTGTTACAGAAGAAGATTTAATAGCACACGGTTTTGGTAAACATCCTTTATTTACCTGTTTTGTTGCCGAAAAAGATGAAGAAATTATAGCAATAGCTTTAATTTATTTTAGGTTTTCTACATGGAAAGGAAAGACCGTTCATCTTGAAGATTTAATAGTAAAACAAGCGTATAGAGGACAAGGTTTAGGTACGTTATTATTTGACGAAGTGATAAAATATGGTTACAGTCAAGGTGTGCAACGCGTGTGTTGGGAAGTGTTAGATTGGAATACAAATGCCATTAAATTTTATGAGAAAAAAGGTGCGAAAATTTTAAAAGATTGGTATTTGGCACAGCTTGAAGGTGATGCCATAAAAAACTACATAGACAATTTATAAATGAGAGTATTTAAGTTTGGAGGCGCATCTGTAAAAGACGCTTTAGGTGTAAAAAATTTAGTGTCTGTTTTAGAACAAGTAGGATATGAAAATACCCTAATTGTCATTTCTGCAATGGGCAAAACAACCAATGCAATGGAAGTTGTGATTGGTAATTATTTTAATAATCAAGCCGAATTACAAAGTGCTTTACAAGAGGTTATAAAATACCATAATCAAATAATTTTTGACTTGTTTGAAAACGAAATGCACCCTGTTTTTAATACTGTAAAAGTACTTTTTGACGAGTTAAAAGCATTTTTAAAGACTAATAAATCGCCTGATTACAATTTTGTTTACGATCAAGTAATAGGTTATGGCGAGTTGGTTTCGACCACAATAATAAGTGCGTATTTAAATGAAGTTGGTTACAAAAACAATTGGATAGACGTAAGGCAATTAATAAAAACAGACGATTATTACAGACGTGCTAATGTAAATTGGGATCAAACGCAAACTAATATTTTAACCCATGTAAATACTAAGCAATTAAATATTACACAAGGGTTTTTAGGAAGCGATAAAAACAATTTTACAACGACTTTAGGAAGAGAAGGAAGTGATTACACCGCAGCAATTATTGCCTATTGTTTAAATGCAGAAAGTGTTACCATCTGGAAAGATGTTCCAGGCGTACTAAACGCAGATCCAAGATATTTTGAAAACGCACAATTGTTAAACGTTATTTCCTATACAGAAGCAATTGAGTTAGCTTTTTATGGTGCATCAGTAATACATCCAAAAACTTTGCAGCCACTACAACGTAAAGAGATTCCGTTGCATGTAAAGTCCTTTATCCAACCACAAAATAACGGTACAGTAGTTAAAAAGTTTAAAGGAATTGATCCCGTTGTGCCATGTTTCATTTTAAAACAAAATCAAGTGCTAATATCGTTGTCTACTTTAGATTTTTCTTATGTAGTAGAAGAAAATATCAGCGAAATTTTTAACTTGTTATCCAAATACAAAATGAAAGTAGATGTGATTCAAAACTCAGCCATAAGTTTTTCGGTGTGTTTTGAAAACAATTATAATAACTTAGAGCCGTTATTACTTCATCTAAAAGCTAAATTTAAAGTTACTTGTCATGATAATGTTTCATTATATACCATTAGACATTTTAACGAGCAAGCTATACAAAATTTAGAAAAAGGAAAATCGGTTTTATTAAAACAAATGTACCAAAACACGGTACAAATAGTAACTAAATAAATGTTTGCTTACATTTGTAAGCACTAACTAAAAAGATAAATGGGATTAGTCACTGCTAAAGAAGTTTCTACAGCTATAAAACTTGACAAATATGGGTTTTTGGGCACTTTTGTTGGATGGCTTTTAATGAAAGTTTTAAAAATATCTACACTAAATAAAATTTATAATCGAAATAAACACCTCGAAAACTTAGAGTTTTTAGACAGTATTTTAAATGAATTTCAAATAAAATTTGAAATTCCTGAAGAAGACCTAAAACGTTTACCAAAAGATGGCGCTTATATTACTGTTTCTAATCATCCATTAGGAGGTATTGACGGTATTTTGTTATTAAAATTGATGTTAGAACAACGCAAAGATTTTAAGATTATAGCTAACTTTTTGCTACATCGTATAGAGCCATTAAAACCTTATATTATGCCTGTTAATCCTTTTGAAGACAGGAAAGACGCCAAGTCAAGTATCTCTGGTTTTAAGCATGCTATTATGCATTTGAAAGAAGGTCATCCTTTAGGGATTTTTCCAGCAGGAGAAGTATCGACCTATAAGGATGGAAAATTAATGGTTGATAAACCTTGGGAAGAAGCAGCTATGAAGTTGGTACAAAAAGCTAATGTGCCAGTTGTGCCAATTTATTTTCACGCCAAAAACAGTAACCTTTTTTATAAGTTATCTAAGATTAGCGATACGTTTAGAACCGCAAAATTACCTTCTGAATTACTTACCCAAAAAAGACGTGTTATTAAGGTTAGAATAGGTAGACCAGTTTCTGTTGCAGATCAAAATGAACATGAAAGCTTAGCCGATTTTTCAGAATTTTTAAGACGAAAAACTTACATGCTTTCTAATTCTTTTGAGCCTAAAGAGAAGATTATCGAGACGATTTCATCTACGTTAAAATCGCCTAAAAGTATAAGACCACCAAAAAAAATCGTAACTCCTGTAAGTCAAGATGCTATGATTGCTGAGGTGAATGCTTTGCGTGATGCCGATTTAAAATTACTAACTAGTAAAAACTACGAGGTCTTTTTAGCATCTGCAGATAAGATGCCTAATTTGTTAAGAGAAATAGGTCGCTTGCGCGAAATTACTTTTAGAGAAGTAGGAGAAGGTACCAATGAAGCTATAGATTTAGATGCGTTTGACACCTATTACCACCATATGTTTTTATGGGATAACGAAGCTAATGTTATAGCAGGAGCATACCGTATGGGATTAGGATCTAAGATTTTTGCAACCTATGGTATAGATGGTTTTTACCTTCAGGATTTATTTAGATTTGAGCCAGAATTGTATAAAATGATGAGCCAATCTATAGAGATGGGTCGTGCTTTTATCATTAAAGAATACCAACAAAAACCAATGCCTTTATTTTTGCTTTGGAAAGGTATTGTACACACTACATTACGCTATCCAGAACACAAGTATTTAATTGGAGGCGTAAGTATAAGTAATCAGTTTTCTAACTTCTCAAAATCGTTAATGATTGAGTTTATGAAGTCGCATTACTACGATCCTTATATAGCACAATACGTTAGACCTAAAAAAGAATTTAAGGTCAAGCTTAAAGATGCCGATAAAGATTTTGTTTTCGATTCTACCGAAGCAGATTTAAATAAGTTTGATAAGATTATTGATGAGATTGAACCAGGCGCATTACGCTTACCAGTATTACTTAAAAAGTACATCAAGCAAAATGCACGTTTAGTAGCTTTTAATGTAGATCCTTTGTTTAATAACTCGGTTGACGGTTTAATGTATATTGAAATAGCAGACTTACCAGAAAGTACTGTTAGACCAGTAATGGAAGAATTTCAAGCAGAATTAGAGCGTAAACTATCTGAGCAAAATGAAAGTGAGTAGTTACTTAGAACAACTCACTTGCGTTTTTACAAAAAAGTCATTTACAACGCGTCTACACTCATTTAACTGATCCTTATTGATTGTGTAGTATAAGTTTTTACCTTTTACTTTTTGATCTAACAATCCAGTTTTACGTATTTCAGCAAGATGTTGAGATATGGTTGGTTGTGCTAAACCAATAGCTTTTACCAAATCGTTACAGTTACAATTTTTGTTTTCGCTAATGTGTTGTATGATGGCAACACGTGCAGGATGACCAATAACTTTTGTATAGTTAGCAATAGTGTTAATTTGATCTGTAAAAATATGTTTTTTTGTAAACCCCATAGTTTAATTATTTATAAACGTGATATTGCAATATTACAATTTTATTAAATAAAATAAAAGTCTAAACATTAGTCTAGACTTCATGATTTTTACTTTTTACCAAACAACCTTTGAAAGAAGCTTTTAGTTTTTTTAGTAGTTTCTTCAATAACTTCTTTAGCATCTTCTGCTAGCTCATCTAATTTTTCTTCTGCCTCATCTGCAAATTTAGATACCTTTTCTTTAGTTTCGTCTACAAACTCTTTTGCATCTTCATTAATAAACTCGGTTGTTTTTGCTTTAGCTTTCTCATAAGCTGCTTTAGCATCGTCTTTAAGTTCGTCTAGTTTTTCTTCAGCTTCATCAGCTATTTTAGACGCTTTTTCTTTAGCCTCATCATAAAGTTCTTTAGCATCTTCTTCTACAAATTCTTTTGCTTTTGCTTTTGCTTTTTCAAAAGTGTCTTTTGCGTCTGCTTTTATATCTTCAAACTTATTTTCAGCTTTTTCTGTAAACTGGTCTATTTTTTCTTTAGCTTGTTCTGTGTTTTTGGTAGTATTATTTAGCTCTTCAGCTTTATCTTCTAGGTTTTTGTTGTCTTCGCTCATTGGTTTTGTATTTTAATTGGTTATTTTTCAAAAGCACTATCAATTGGTTCCCATAATTCTATTTTATTACCATCATTATCCATAATCCAACCAAATTTTCCATAACTATAGGTTTCCATTTCACCAATAATTGTTACGCCTTCTTCTTTTAAAACCTTTAGTAGTTCTTCTAGGTTTTCGACTCTATAATTAAACATAAAGTCTTTTTTTGAGGGTTCGTAATATTTGGTATCTTGATCAAAAGCACTCCATTGTGTAGAGCATTTATTACCTGCTTCATCTTTCCACCAAAAAGTACAACCGTAATCGTCGGTATTAAATCCTAAATGTTTTTGATACCAATCTTTTGTCGCTTTTGGGTCTTTGGTTTTAAAGAATAAACCTCCAATTCCTGTAACTTTTTTTTTCATTTTATTTTTTCTTTAATGCGGATTCATAGATTGAAATCCATTCTTCAACTGTCATTTTTTGTACTAGTTCTGCAATTAAATCATAAGGAATTTCGTCTATTTTTTTAAACCTAACACAGCTTTTTCCCATATCTAGTTTACGTTTATTATGCTTTGGATATTCATTGACAAACCAGTTATGTAATTCTGGTTTTGCATAAATACCGCTATGGTAAAAGTTAATTGAGTTTTTTTGAGAAGCAAAACTCATAAAAGGTAATGGTAATTTTGGATCACAATGGTACCCATCTGGATAAATCTCGTGAGGTACAACATAACCAATCATGTTGTAGTTTATACACTCTTTAAACCCATTAGGTAAATTGTCGTTTATTGTTTTACGAAGTTTTTTTAAAGCGTCTTGTCTATCTTCAGGGACTTGTTTTATGTAATCTTCGGGTGTTTTTGCGTCGTATGTCATTTAGTGTTTTATTGAAACACTAAGTTAGCAAAATTTTGCTTTTATTTTATTTACGATTGTTTGTGCTAGTTTTTCTTTACTTTCTAAAGTCCAACCTGCTACATGTGGAGAAAGAATTACATTTTGTGCTTCTATTAAATATTGAAATGCTTCTGGTAAAGTTGAAGAAAATAAACTTTCAAAAGATGCTTTTTCATATTCTAAGACATCTAATCCAGCACCTAAAATTTTGCCAGATTTTAAAGCATTAACCAAATCTGAAGTTACGACGCTTTTACCTCTTGCGGTATTTATTAACCAAAATGGTTTTTTAAAATTATTAATAAAGTCTTGGTTGACCATACCAATAGTTAAAGGCGTTTCTGGTGTGTGAAGACTTAAAACATCTGCTTCTTCTTGAAGTTTTTGTAAAGACACTTGTGTAGCATTTTCATCCTCTACGTTGTCTTTTATATCATAACATAAAACTTTGACATCAAAGCCACGAAGTTTTTTTGCAAACGCTTTACCCATGTTACCATAACCGATAAGTCCAACGGTTTTTCCATCAAGCTCGATACCTCTATTATCTTCGCGTAGCCATTTACCGTTACGTATTTCGTTATCTGCTTTATTTAATTTATTAAACAAGGATAAAAGCATAGCTAAACTGTGTTCTCCAACAGCATTTCGGTTGCCTTCTGGAGCAGAAATTAGTGTAATACCTTTACTCTCGGCATAATCACAATCTATATTTTCTAAACCAGCACCAACGCGACCTATAAATTTTAGATTGGTTGCTGCGTCTAAAAATGTTTTGTCAATACTAAACCTACTTCTTATGATAAAGCCATCATAATCTTTAATTTTTAGTTTGATTTCTTCTTTTGATGAGGTGTAATCTTCATCATTAATAAAACCTAAATCATTAAGTTGATTAAGTAATAAGGGATGATTGGTGTCTAAGTGTAAAATTTTCATTTTAGTTAAAATCCTAAAATTATTTTGGCGACTAAAAAGTATAAAAACACACCAAAAATATCATTGCTTGTTGTTATAAAAGGTCCTGTTGCTACTGCTGGATCTATTCCTTTTTTATCTAAAAAAATAGGGATAAATGTACCTATTAATGCTGCCATAATAATTACAGTGATTAAGGCAATACCAATGGTAAAAGATACATTATATGGCGCACCAAATATAAAATGAGTGATAATAAATGCTAATAAGCCGATTGCTATACCATTAACTAAACCTAAAAGTAATTCTTTTAAAAGTCTTTTAAATACATTGTTGCCAATGCTACCATTAGCAAGACCTTGTACAATAATTGCACTAGATTGTACGCCAACATTACCAGCAGTACCTTGAATTAATGGAACAAAACTAAGAAGGATAATATATGGTCCTAAATTACCACTAAAACTATCAATAATACTTGCTGCACCAATACCACCGACAACACCAATTAGCAGCCAAGGTAAACGTGCACGTGTTAATTTAAATATACTATCATCTGCCTCTACATCTTGAGAGATACCTGCTGCCATTTGATAATCTTTATCGGCTTCTTCACGAATAACATCTACAATATCATCAATGGTAATACGACCTAGTAAAGTACGATCTTGATCTATAACTGGTATAGCTTCTAAGTCATATTTTTGCATTATTCTTGCCACTTCTTCTGCTTCTTCATCTACAAAAACATAGTCTACATTTGTGTTACAAAGTTCTGCAATTTTTTGGTCGCTTTTAGCGGTAATTAAATCTTTTAAAGAAAGTCTACCTACTAGTTTTTCTTGTTTATCTACAACGTAAATTGAATGTACACGAGTAACATCTTTTGCTTGACCACGTATACGACGTAAACAACCGGCTACAGTCCAAGTTTCGTAAACTTTTACAAGTTCTTTTGCCATTAATCCACCAGCAGTATCTTCGTCGTACTTTAAAAGTTCTTTAATTTCGGCTTTGTGCTCTAAATCTTCAATTTTAGAGATGACTTCGTGCTGTCTTTCTTCTGGTAATTCGGCAATAATATCTGCAGCGTCATCGGTATCTAGCTCTTCAATTTCTTCTGCAATTTCTTTAGCAGAAAGATTTCTTAAGACTTTCTCTCGATTGTCTTCATCAAGCTCCATTAAGATATCTGCAGTTGTTTCAGAATCTAAAAGCTTAATCACATACATGGCTTCTTCTAGATTGACTTCATCTAGTATTTCAGCAATATCAGCATAATGGTATTCGTCAAGTAGTTTTTTTAATTCTTTATCATTTTTTTGTTCGATAAGAACTTTTACTTGTTCAATAAGCTGATCTGTTAACTGAAATTGTATGTTTTCTTTTTCTTCCAAACGCAGATATTATTTGTCGTGTTCTATTAATTGGGTAAGCGTTATAAATTGATCAACGCTTAGTTGTTCTGGACGCTGGTCAAAGATACTATTTGCTTTTAAATTATCAGACAAATTGAAGGTTTTTAAACTGTTACGGATGGTTTTGCGACGTTGCTGAAAGGCTTGTTTTACAACCTTGAAAAATAAAACTTCATCACAAGGTAAACTATAATTGTCTTTTCTTATTAAGCGCAACACACCAGAATCTACTTTTGGTGGCGGATTAAAAACGTTTGGTGGCACAGTAAATAAATACTCTGCATCATAAAATGCTTGGGTTAAGACAGAAAGAATGCCGTATACTTTAGAGCCTTCTTTAGAGCATATACGCTTGGCAACTTCCTTTTGAAACATTCCGGAAAATTCTGGAATTTGGTCGCGCATTTCTAAAGTTTTAAACACAATTTGTGTAGAAATATTATAAGGGAAATTACCAGATATAGCAAAAGGTTGGTCGCCAAAAGTCTCTTTTAAATCGTATTTTAAAAAGTCTTTTTCTAAAATACGTGGCGCTAAATGTAGATAGTTGTTTTTTAAATAATCAACGCTTTCTGTATCTATTTCAATAACATAAGTTGTTATTGGTTTTTCTAGTAAATATTTGGTCAATACGCCCATTCCTGGACCAATTTCTAAGACTTGATCGTAACCGTTTAAGGTTAAGGCATCTGCTATTTTTTGTGCAATACTTTCGTCTTCCAAAAAATGTTGACCTAAAAACTTTTTGGCTTTGACTTCGGTTTTATTTCTATGGTTTTTAGACATGGTTAGTTTTTTGAAAGGGTTTTATATTATAATGAATTTTTGCTGAATTACTTAAAATCTACAGAATATTCATCTACAACTTCAAGTTCTGTTCTAAAAGCAAGTATTTTATCTGCAAACTTTTGTAATCCATCTTGTCTTAGTTGTTCTGCATGATTAGCGTAGTAATCTTCTAAAGCTTCACGCGAATGTGCACGATATTGAATAGAGTAGGTTTGTCCGCCCATTTCTTCTTCTACTAAAACTTTAGTTAGTTTTGCTTCTGTAAATTTTCCTGTGGCTAATACTTGCGGTATATGCTCTTTTATCCAAGTTAGCCACTCGTTATGCACAGAGTCGTCTATGTTTACGGTTACGTTATATATAATCATTTTGTTTTTTTTAGTTAATATCATCACCACGAAGTTTTCTAAACTTTTTACGCGCCTCTACATAAAAAATACTATCTGGATGATCAAAAAGAATCGTTTCGTAATAGGGTTTTGCTTCTTCGGGTTGGTTATAAGTGTTGTTTAATAATTCGGCTAAATTATAAAGTGCATTGTCTAATAAAATGCTGTCTTTGAAGTCTTTAATTATACGTAGATAATTAGCTTTGGCGCTGTCGTAATCGTGTTCTTTTTCAAATAATTCAGCTTGTTTTAATAAAGCTTGCGGAACAATAACCTCGGTTTTATGCGCTTTTAAAATATCGTTTAAAATAGCTATTGCTGGTTTATTTTTATTTTGAAATGCTAACAAATCTGCCTTAGCGTATTTTTTTAAAGCAGTTTGTGTACTGTCCTCGGCACGATTATCACTGATTAACAACTTTAAATCCAACGCGTCATTAGCGGTTAGTTGTGATGTAGATGCTTTTAAAATTTTTAGCTGAGATTCTGCCCATTTAAAATCGCCTTTATAATAACTAGCTTTTGCAACTCTAAATCTAGCTTCTTGAGAAATTGGACTGTTTTTTAAGTTACGTTGAATTTGAGTGTAATAAATTAAAGCTTGATTAAACTTCTCTTGAAATACTAGAATATCACCAAGTTCAAGTTTGACTTCGGCTAAATAAATCTCAGGAATATTATACTTTAACGTGTTTTTTAATATTGAAATAGCTTCTTCAGGCTGCTCTAAGTAAAAGGCTAAAAAATGAGCATAGGACTTTTGAACTTTTAAAGTTTGAGGTGTTTTACCGTATTGCTCAAAAAGCAACGTATATGATTTTTCAATGTCATTATAGTCTTTTGGTAAGGCTATTTCGGTTTTTAATTCTATAGTTTTTAGTTGTGCTTCTAATTGCGTTGAAATGTCTTGGGACGTTTCTACAACATATTCAAAAATAGAAATTGCCATGTCGTAATCCTTGTTATTTTGAGCGATAAATCCAAGTTCGATAACACGATCTAAACTTTCAAGTTGTCTTTTGTAAATGGCTTTTTCTTGTGCAAATGCTTTGTTGTAATCTTTTTGTTGGATAAATAACCAGCTCAGCATTTCGTTCCACATTAAATCTGGATTTTGCTGTATTTTTTTTAGCAAGGTTTTTCTTAAGATAATATTGCCTTCGTTGTCACTATCTTCTGTGATAAATTCGCTTATATATCGCTTTATTGTGTCTAGATACGTTGGGTTTGCAGAGATAAAATTTAAATAGCTATCAAACATTTTTTCTATGTTAGATTGCTCTCCATAGATACGTGCTAATTGCAAATTAAAGTTTAAGCTAGGTTGTAATTGCATAGCTTTTGTGTATGCTTGAATTGCTTCTTCTAACAAAGAATGATTTTGAAATACACGACCTATGCTGTAAGCGTTTGTAGGTCTTTGCTCTAGTGTTGCTATTGCTTTTTGATAGTTTTTATTAGCGTTAATTGTATCGTTTTGTAATTGATAGTTGTAGCCTAGTTCTACAAGTATACTTGGAGAGCTTCTTTTTTCTAAAGCTTCAATAAGTCTTTGTTCTGCATCTTTGTAAAGCTCTAATTCTTGCTCAATTTCAACAATTTTAAGTAAGTAATTTGTGTTGTATGGCTTGTCTTTAAAAAGTCTTTTGTAACTGGATAATGCTTTTTCAAATTCGCCATTTTTAAAATATTCACTTGCAACAATTTCGTCTTGAGCGTAAGAACACAAGCAAAAAAAGAAGATTAATATTGTTAAAACGCGCTTTAAAAACATAGGGTAAATATAACAAATCCGATAGGGACATTATGTAAATATAATGCAAAAAAAATGCCCGAAATTAATCAGGCATTTGCCAATCTAATAAAAGTGCTATTAATCATATATTCACTATAAGATTCAATTACTAAGATTGGGGTATATCTATGTAATAAATTTTTAGTTTTTGGCTAAAACAATCCCATGTTTAGACTCTGAAGAGATACTAAAATCTGTATTAAAAATTTTAGTCATTATTATAATAAAGAGAATACATAGTAAAATTCTAGCTATAGTCTTCATAATAAGGTAGATTTTAATTAAGAAAACAATCAAATAAAAGGTTTTTTTAAAACTTAGCAAAACTAACAACTCAAAAATCGTTAAAAAACGTCAATTTTTAACACTTTAACGATTCTAAAGGTTGTTTTGTAAGGAAATATTGACTTTTATCGATGATTTTAGTCAATCCACTCAAAACCAGTATAAGGTACTAAAACATCTGGTATTTTAATTCCTTTTTCGGTTTGGTAATTTTCTAATATACCTGCTAAAACACGAGGTAAAGCTAATGAGCTACCATTTAATGTATGAGCAAGCTCGTTTTTACCTTCTTTATTTTTAAACCTAAGCTTTAAACGATTAGCTTGATAGGTTTCAAAATTAGATACACTAGATATTTCTAACCAACGGTCTTGAGCTGTAGAAAACACTTCAAAATCAAAAGTTAAAGCAGATGTAAACCCAATATCACCACCGCATAATCGTAAAATACGATAAGGTAATTTTAACTCTTTTAAAATCTCTTTTATATGATTAACCATGCTATCTAAAGCATTATAAGAATTATCAGGATGTTCTACTCTAATAATTTCTACTTTATCAAATTGGTGTAAGCGGTTTAAACCACGTACGTGTGCACCGTAACTTCCAGCTTCACGTCTAAAGCATGGTGTATAACCTGTTATACCGATAGGTAAGTCGCTTTCGTTTAATAATACATCTCTAAAGATGTTGGTTCCTGGTACTTCGGCAGTAGGGATTAGATATAAATTATCTTCAGTAACATGATACATTTGCCCTTCTTTATCAGGTAACTGTCCTGTGCCAAAACCAGAAGCTTCGTTTACTAAGTGAGGTAGTTGAAACTCGGTATAACCAGCTTCGGTATTTTTATCTAAAAAGTAAGCAATTAAAGCGCGTTGTAATCTTGCGCCTTTACCTTTATACACAGGAAAACCAGCGCCAGTAATTTTGTTACCAAGCTCAAAATCTATGATATCGTATTTTTTTGCTAATTCCCAATGCGGTAAAGCTTCACTGTGTAATTGTGGCACATCGCCTTCACGGTAAACCTCTTCGTTGTCTTCATCGGTATTTCCCGATGGGACACTATCGTGCGGTACGTTAGGGATTTGATAAAGTAGTTCATTTAAAGCATCTACTTTTTCGTTTAGCTGTTCTGATAAGGTTTTAGAACTTTCTTTTAAATCGCCAGTTTTAGCTTTAAGAGCGTTAGCTTCTTCAGTTTTACCAGACTTAAACAACATACCAATTTCTTTGGAGATACTGTTAGATTCTGCCAATACATTATCTAATTGAGCTTGTAATGTACGGCGTTCTTCATCTAAACTAATTACTTGGTCAACTAAAGGTTTAGCATCTATATTTCTTACTGCTAAACGATTTATAACCGCTTCTTTGTTCTCTCTAATAAAAGGTAGTTGTAACATTGTTTTTTTATTGTTTGGGCGTTACCTAAAGGTCAGGTTTTCCGTTGTATCTTTTTTTGCCATATATGGCAGCAAAAAAAGGATGCCACTTCAACCCTTAACGCAAAATAGTAACGCTAAAATTAAGTGGTAAAAGTAGTAAGATTTTAGGTTTATAAAAACAATTTATTTATCTAATTGAGACGGTAATATCCAATCACTATGTTTATTCCAATGCCAAGGTACAGAAGCTAAATCTACATTTTGATTAATTAGGCGTTTGTATGGTCTTCCGTTTATACTAATTTTTGAGTCTACATATACCTTAACGTCTTTACCGTTTTTAGCATATTCTTTTTTTAAATGTTGGGCAAATTGCCAAATCACATCTGGTTTACAACTAGCAGATCTAATTTGCTTTTTTGTTAGGTAATCGGTCATTTTAATAAACTCGGTTTTATTTGTGTTTTTGTCTATCACTTTATAGCTAGTATAACCCGATCTAGACCGTAGCATCATACGCCATGATAGTCTATGACCTTCTTCGGTCCAAAGTACGTTGTCTGTAAAAAAATGTTGCCTTAGCGGTAATGCAATTTGAAATGCAAAATAGATAACGCCAACAGTAATTAAAATTGGTTTGTAGTTTTTTACTATAATTTCATTTTTGGTATAGAGCGGTTTCTTTTTAAGGAATAAGTTTTTAATTTTTTTAGGTTCAAAAAAGAAAAGCGAAAAAGCTAAAGCTAGATAAGGAAATATCCCAACCTGAAATACTATTGAATTAAATAGATGAAAGAAAATTGAAGCTATGAAAATGTATTTTCTTGTTGGTTTATAAAGTAATAAGGGTATGACTAATCCGTCGTATAATATGCCGCCATAAGCAATAAAAGGCGCAACAAACTTATGTTGTAGAAACCCACCAATTATAGGATAATTTATTTTTCCTGCCATTAATTGTTTTGGTACTGATAAATCTAACCAATCAGGATACATTTTTGCAATAGATGCATAGGTGTAAAGAATAAATAACTGAATAACAAATACCCATTTTACCCAACTAGGCATTGATATTTGTTTAATTTTTGGATTTAATTTTGCGTCTAAAGAAGCATATTTGTTTGCTGGTAAAAACACCATTATTGCGCTTAAAAGCATTAATAAATAATAATGGTTGTTGTAGGATGATTTTTGCATTAAATATGTACAAGACCACATTAAAGCGAAAGCAAACATACTTAATCGGTATTTGTACCCAACCATTATTAGTAGTCCGAAAATACCCATAACCGTATAATAAACATACATCCAATCTCCAGGTAAGGGTTGTAAAAAGTCAAAACCAATAAAGTTGAAAGTAAATTTAGGCTCTACTAAAGTGCGTGTAACCCAACCTGTAAAAATAGCACCAACAGATTCTAAAAAACAAAGTAAACCAAAAATAATACGAAACACTATTAGTGAGCTGTTATCAATTTGTTTAAATAAGAATTTGTTAAGCATGAGATTTTATAAATTCTAAAGCATTTTTTTTATCAATATGAAGCTGACTTTGTAATTCTTCAACAGAACTAAACTTTTGCTCATCGCGAAGTCTTTGTAATAATTCGATTTTCAAATTTTTTCCGTAAAGGTTTTTATTAAAATCAAAAAAATGAGTTTCGATAGTTTGATGTTTCCCGTTAACTGTTGGATTGTAGCCAATATTCATCATTCCAAAAACATCTTTATTATCAATATTAGATTTGACTACATAAACACCATGTTTTGGGATAAGTTTATAGGTCTCTTTTATGTATAAATTAGCTGTTGGATAGTTAATAGTTTTACCTAGTTTTTTACCATCAATTACTTTTCCGGTGAGCATAAAATTATATCCTAAATAAGTATTGGCGGTTTTTATATCGCCTTCTTGTAAAGCGGCTCTAATTTTTGTTGAACTTACCGCAACATCGTTAATGTCTTGTTTAGAAATTTCTTCAACTTCAAAATCAAAATCCTTTCCAAATTGTTTTAAATCTTCAATGTTAGCATTTCTATTTCTACCAAAATGATGATCGTATCCAATAATGATGTGCTTTGCTTTAAGATGATCTACAAGAATGTTTTTTACAAAATCTTCGGCTGTTAATCTAGAAAATTCTTTTGTGAATTCTTTTATGACTAAGTTAGAAATACCGAATTGTTTAAGAATGTCTTTTTTCTCATCAATTGTATTGATAAGTTTAATATTAGCATCTTTTTGTAAAACCATCCTAGGATGTGGGAAGAAGGTTAATAGTGAAGGTGTGAGGTTTTTTATTTTAGAAACTTCAACCAAACGTTTGATAATTTTTTGATGTCCTATGTGGACACCATCAAAAGTGCCTATGGTTAAAACGGTATGGTTAGAGTTGTTTTCTTTCACTATTAAATATCTTGTGTATGCAAAAATAAAAAAGCCAATTGATTTAACTCAATTGGCTTTAGTTATTTATTTACTAAACTAATTTTTAGTAATCATATATTAAGTGAATTTAATGTTAAGGTTTTTTTGTATTTTTAAGAACTAATTAAAACAAAAACAATGAGAAAACAACTACTATTACTTGCATTTTCTTTATTTTTTATTTCTGCTATTGCTCAAAACTCATGGCAAAAGTTATCAAATAGTAAATTAGGAAGTGTTAACTTAAACAAGTTTGATTCTAACGGTTCAGCTTTATTTAATTTAGATATTGAATCGTTTAGAACTTCATTACAAGGCGCTCCATTAAGGGCAAGTTCTAATGGTAAATCAAATAAAATAGTTTCAATACCTGATGAATCAGGAAGGCTAAATCAATTTAGAATTGTAGAGGCTCCTGTCTTGTCTGAAGAGTTATCAGCTCAGTATCCTAATATTAAAACTTATTTAGGTTCTGATGTAAATGATGTTTCAACAAGAATTAGATTTAGTGTCACTCCTTTAGGGGTTAATGTTATGATTACTTATCCTAATAAAGAAACTACATTTATACAACCTCTTTCAAGATTTTCAAACGTTGAACATGTAGTCTACAAAAGAAAATTTGTTAATGAAGATATAAGACCTTTTGAGTGCTTGACAGAAGACACTAAAAATAGAAACCAAGATTCAAGTTCATCTAGAATAATGGATGCTAATGATCAATTGTTAAGAGATTATAGAATTGCTATCTCAACAACTGGAGAATATACTCAATTTTGGGATGATGGTAATGCAGGTAATGGAAATGCACAACAAGATGCTTTGGCACAAGTGGTTTCTACATTAAACAGAGTAAACGAAGTGTATGAAGTGGACATGGCTATAACTTTTACGCTTGTAACAGGTACAGAAATTATTTTCCCAAGTCCCTCTTCAGATCCCTATACAGGTAGCTTTAATACTCAATTGCAAAATGAATTAACATCTACAGTAGGAGAAGCAAATTATGATATAGGTCATTTATTTGCTTATGCAGGTAATAATGGAAATGCAGGATGCATAGGATGTGTTTGTGTAGATAACCAAAAGGGAAGCGGGTTTTCTGCTCACTCTTTTTTAGATAATGATGGAGGAGCTTATATGTCAGATTTTTTTGATATAGATTATGTGCCTCATGAAATTGGTCATCAAATGGGAGCAAATCATACATTTGCATTTAATACTGAAGGTTCAGGTGTTAACTCAGAACCAGGTAGTGGAACAACTATCATGGGGTACGCGGGTATTACAGGAGGTAACGATGTACAAGATCATAGTGATCCTTATTTTCACTATCACAGTATTAATCAAATTCTAACTAATGTAGCTAGTGCTCCTAATAATTGTGCTACAACAACGCCAATAACTAATAATCCTCCAGTTGCTAATGCAGGTTTGGACTACACAATTCCTAATGGTACAGCTTTTATTTTAAAAGGAGCTGCGACAGATTCAGACTCTGGAGATATACTAACTTATACTTGGGAACAAATAGATAGTGGTTCTACAACTAATACATCTTTTGGACCAACGCATACAGGACCTGTTTGGAGATCTAGACCTCCAAGCACTAACCCAGATAGATACATGCCAATTGTAGAGCGTGTTGTAGCAGGGCAATTAACAGAAACGAATCCTACTGAAACTTTCGATAATAGCTCATGGGAAACAGTTTCTACTATTGGAAGAACATTAAATTTTGCTTTAACTGTAAGAGATAGATCAGAGTCAGGAGGAGTTGGGCAAACACCACAAAGTGATTTTGATACTATGACAGTTACAGTAGATGGTAGTTCTGGACCATTTACAGTAACTTCACAAACATCTGCAGTTACTTGGGATGCTGGTTCTTCACAAACAATAACATGGGATGTTGCAGGTACAAATGCAGGAGCTGTAAACACACCTACAGTTAATATTAAACTCTCAACAGATGGAGGTTATACCTATCCATTTACATTAGCAACGAATGTTCCTAATGATGGTTCTCATGATATTACTGTTCCTGTAACAGGAGGAGATACTTCTACAGCAAGAATAATGGTAGAAGGTAATAATAATATATTTTACGCTATAAACTCAACAAACTTCAATATTCAAGAATCAGAATTTGTATTGACAGCAAACAATTCTCCTGTTGATGTATGTAGTCCTAATGATGCGGTATTTAACTTTACTTATAATACATTTCTTGGTTTTTCTGGAACAACAACATTTTCTACTTCTGGATTACCAGCAGGTGCTTCTGCAACAATAAATCCAACTACAGTTACTGCAGATGGGACTACGGTAACAGTAACAGTAACAGGTATTGGTAGTTTGTCTATAGGGAATTATCCGTTTACTTTAACAGGTACATCAGGATCGCTTACTAGTTCAGCAAATGTTGAATTTAACGTTAACGATACAAGCTTTACTACTATTAATACAATAACTCCTGCATTAGGAGCTACAGATGTGGCGCCTTCAAATGCCGTGTTTACATGGGATTCAGATCCAAATGCTACATCTTACGAATTAGACATTGCTACAGATTCAGGCTTTTCTTCAATTGTAGATAGTCAAATTTTAACTACTAATACCTATACTACAACTAGTTTAGCAACTCAAACTATGTATTGGTGGAGAGTAAGAGCTGTAAATGATTGTGGTAATGGAGCGTATGCTACTTCAGATTTTCAAACAGCTAATATAGCATGTAACATATATTCTTCTAGTGATACTCCGATTGCTATACCAGATGCTAGTGCTACAGGAATATCTTCAGTTATTACAGTTACAGATGTTAGTTCAATAACAGATATTAATGTAACAATCAATGTTACCCATACTTATGCATCAGACTTGACAATTTCATTAATAAGTCCTGCAGGAACAGAAGTGATTCTAAGTTTAGAGAATGGCGGGTCTGGAGAAAACTATACAAATACTGTTTTTGATGATGACGCAGCTAATCCAATTGCTAGTGGTGCAACACCTTTTACAGGAGCTTTTCAGCCAACAGAGGCTCTTTCAGTTTTAAATTCAGAATTCTCTTCTGGAGATTGGCAATTAAAAGTTGTTGATAATTATGGCTTTGATACAGGTAATATAGAAAGTTGGTCTATAGAAATTTGTGGAGCACCTCAAAACGATACTGACGGAGACGGTATACCAGATGCATCGGATAACTGTGTTAACACTCCAAACTTTGATCAAGCAGATACAGATGGTGATGGTATAGGAGATGTTTGTGATGATGATATAGATGGTGATGGAATTTTGAATGCATCAGATAATTGCGTTTACACACCAAATGCAGACCAAGCAGACACTGATGGAGATGGTGTAGGAGATGTATGTGATGTTGAGTGTACTGTCTATAGTGCAACAGATCTACCTATTACAATAGCTTCAAGTGGAGCTAACGCAAATTATACGTCTATAATTAATGTTACAGAAGATGCACCTGTTGCAGATGTTAACGTAACAATAAGTATAGATCATGCTTGGAATAGTGATTTAGATATTTTCTTAATTAGTCCTCAAGGGACAATAGTTGAACTATCTACTGGAAACGGAGGAAGTTCTGATAATTATACGAATACTGTATTTGATCAAGATGCCAGTACACCTATAACAGCAGGAACAGCGCCTTATACGGGAGTGTTTGTTCCTGAAGGAGATTTATCTGTGTTGAATGGAGAAATGTCTAGTGGAGATTGGACGCTATCAGTTGATGATACTTATGGTGCTGCAGATGGTGGTACAATACTATCTTTTGATATAGAGCTTTGTTTATTTAGCTCTTTATCTACAGATGAAGTAAGTTATAACAACTCACAGTTTAGTGTTTATCCAAACCCTAACAATGGAGAGTTCACTATTAAAATGAAAAACTCTAATTTTAAAGAAGACTTAGATATATCTGTTTATGATGTAAGAGGAAGAAAGGTGTTTAATCAAAGTTTTAAAAATTCTAATGATTTCTCTCAAACTATAAGGTTAGATAATGTAGAATCTGGTATGTATTTACTTAATGTTACAGATGGAGTTAATACAACAACTAAAAAACTTATTATAGAGTAAGTTGTTAAAAATATATAAATAAAAAAAGGAAGCTATTTAGCTTCCTTTTTTATTTTCCATTGTAAGTATTCATTGTGTTATTGATGCCAGCAGTGCCAAAAGATTTAATAATTTCCAGGCTTTTATCTAGTCGCTCTGGTAGTTTTTGGTTTTCTTCTTCTTCCCATTCGCCTAAAACATAGTCTACTTGTTTTCCTTTACTAAAGGTGTCACTTATTCCAAATCTAAAGCGGTTGTATTTTGTAGTGTTTAATTTATCTTGAATATCTTTTAATCCGTTATGACCACCATCACTTCCTTTGGTTTTTAAGCGTAAGGTGCCAAAGGGTAAGTTTAAGTCGTCTGTGATAACAAGTAAATTTTCTAGCGGAATTTTTTCTTTAGTTAACCAATATTGTACGGCCTTACCACTAAGATTCATATAAGTACTTGGTTTTAAAAGTATAAATGTTCTTCCTTTAAATTTATAAGTAGTTACATCACCTAGTTTTACGGTTTCAAAAGTTAATTCTTCTTTAGATGCTAAGTGATCTAATATTTTAAAACCAATATTATGTCTGGTATTTGTATATTTTTCGCCAATGTTTCCTAAGCCAACTACTAGAAATTTTTTCATAGGATTTTTTTCTTCAACTAAAACAGTTTGACTTCTTGTAAAGAGTTTTTTTAAGAATTTACACATGTTTTAGGTGTTTTGTTATTTTCAAAAATAAAAAAAGCATTCTGAATTAACAGAATGCTTTATACTTTAACTGAATATTAGTCTATTCTTCAGTAGCTGCTTCAGTAGAGTCATCTGCTCCTTCTTCTCCATCTTCATCTTCGTCTTCATCAGCTACAGCCATAGATGCTCTAGAACGTCTTACTTGACATACTACAGTATTATCTGGATGCATAAATTTGAAGTCTTCGCTTTGTAATGCAGTGATGTATAATTTACTACCAATTTTTAATTCAGTAATATCTGCATCAATGTAATCTGGTAAGTTACCTGGTAAAGCTTTAACACGTAAACTACGTTTGTTTTTACGTAAAACACCACCATTTCTTACACCTCTAGAGTTACCTGTATAGTTAACAGGAATTTCCATAGTTATTTCTTTATTCTCAAATAATTGATAGAAGTCAATGTGTAAGATATTATCTGTTACTGGGTGAAACTGAATGTCTTGTAAAATAGCATTGTAAGTGTCACCATTTTCAAGCTCAATCACAACTGTATGCGCGTTTGGCGTGTATACTAGTTTTGAGAAGGCTAATTCTGGTGCAGAGAAATGCACTGGATTGTCTCCTCCGTATAAAACGCAAGGAACCTGACCAGCATTACGTAAGGCTTTTGTTGCTTTTTTGCCCACGCTTTCTCTTTGAGATCCGTTGATTGTAATTGATTTCATAATTGTTATTTATATTTATTTAATTATTTCTACATTATAAATTTTGAACTTATAGATGCATTATGATGTACATTATGCATTACTTCTGCAAATAAATTTGCGCAGCTCAAAACTTTTACTTTTTTACTTTCTTGCTTAAGAGGAATAGAGTCTGTTACAATTAATTCTTCTAATCGAGAGTTTTCTAATCGCTCATAAGCGCTACCTGATAAGATTGGATGTGTACAAATAGCTCTTACGCTTTTTGCGCCTCTTTCCATCATTAAATCAGCAGCTTTGGTTAATGTTCCAGCAGTGTCAACCATATCATCTACTAAAACTACGTTTTTACCTGTAACGTCTCCGATAAGTTCCATATGAGAAATCACATTGGCTTTAGCGCGTTGTTTGTAACAGATTACAACGTCACTTTGTAATGCTTTAGAGTAAGCATAAGCACGTTTTGATCCTCCCATATCTGGAGAAGCTATAGTTAAATTGTCAAGATTTAACTCTTTTAAATACGGTAAAAATATAGTAGATGCAAATAAGTGATCTACTGGTTTTTCAAAGAACCCTTGTATTTGGTCTGCATGCAAGTCCATTGTTATAATGCGTGTTGCTCCTGCAGTTTCCAACATTTTTGCAACTAATTTTGCTGCAATTGGCACTCTTGGTTTATCTTTTCTGTCTTGTCTTGCCCAACCAAAATAAGGTAAAACAGCTGTAATGTGTCTTGCAGATGCGCGTTTTGCAGCATCAATCATTAACAACATTTCCATTAAATTTTCTGAGCTTGGATTTGTTGATCCAATGATGAAAATTCTTGTACCTCTTATAGATTCTTCATATGAAGGTTGAAACTCTCCATCGCTATAGGTTGAGGTGATAATTTTACCAAGCTTAGTACCGTAAGCAGCCGCAATTTTTTCTGCTAAAGCTTTACTTTGCGTTATAGAAAATATCTTTGCTTCTGTTGTTGTACTAGACATAGTAATGTGTTGTTAAGCAGCACTTAAGACTACAGATTTTTAATTGGGTGCAAATTTAGTATAATTTTTGAGCTTTAAAAGATATTAGTGGCTATTTTTAGTATAAAAATTAAAAATTATAGTTAATTTTGCCGTCCAATTTGCTCAAGTGGCGGAATTGGTAGACGCGCCGGATTCAAAATCCGGTTCTTCGGAGTGCGGGTTCGATTCCCGCCTTGAGTACTAATTGGGACAAATCAATTTTTTTCGATTTGTCCCATTTTTTATTTCCTTTAAAATCCTTGTTAATACTAGAAATTTTTAAAAGTAGTGGATTGATGTCAGCGGTTCGAACACTTTGATTTTCAAATTGGAAGTTTTTAGGGAAAATCGAACCGATTAATCTTCTCTTAAGATCTATATCGCTGTTATTGAATTGTTTATCAAAAGATTCAAGTTTCTTTAGACCATTTTTATAGATTGAAAGTATATCCTTTTGATTTTTCCAGTTTTGCTCAACGGCATTCAATTCAGACAATCTATTTTGATAACGCACTTTTGTACTTTTGTACTCTTCTCTATCAAAATCTCCATCTAAATAAAGATCTTGAAGTCTTTCTAACTTATGCTTTATGGAACTTACTTCTTCATAATGTTTAGGACTCAATCTACTTGATTTAGTGAGACTTTTAAAACGGTTTTCAATAATCTTTTGCAATAACTCACTGGAGTTAGGATTTAGAGAAATCCCACCTAAGAAATCATTGAACCAAGATTCTACTTCTTCAACTTTGTAGCGAGTACTACAAGGCTTTTCACAGTGATAATATGCGTAATACCGACTTCTTCCCTTTGAAGAACTTGCTTTAAGAGGTTTTAGGCAATTAGGACAAAGCACAAAACCTTTAAAGGGATATTTTTTATTGATTTTTTTGTGTCTAACTTGATATTGTCTTTTGCCACCATCAATATGAACTTGAACCTTTTCAAAAAGATCTTTTGTGATAAGTGGCTCGTGGATTCCCTTTATTACCCGCTCAAGCTCATCATTGAAAGCACTTAATATTATGTCTCCATGATAGATGGGGTTTCTGATTATTCTAGCAAATGCAGATTTACTTGTTTTGAAACCCTTACCTTTCAGTTTAATCAATACTGTTTTTTGGGAATATAAACCTAGGCTAAGTAACTTGAACCCTTCTTTTATATACTTAGCATCTTTATTTGGAATTAAAATAGGTTTGTTTTGTTTGTCCCTTCCCATATCGTACCCTTTAGGAGGAGAAACTACATACCTTCCTTCCTTGAAAGCACGCCTAATTCCAGCTTTAACATTCAATGAGCGTCTTTGGTTTTCAACCTCAGGCATGGAAAGGTAAACTGCTAACATCAATCCCTGTTCAGGAATAGATAGGTCTAGAGGTTGTTCGATGGCGTTAACAAGAACTCCTAGTTCCGTGAACTCATTAATCTTGTTATAGGATTCAGAAGTATTACGAGAGAAACGATCCCATTTTGTAAAAAGAACTTGGTCTACTGATTTGTAGTTTTTTTTGATGTAAGACATCATTTTCTTGAACTCAGGACGATTGAAAGTCTTTGCTGAATGGTCTTCCTTGAATATAGAAATAACATTAAAATTGTTATTAGAACAATAGCTGAGTAATTTCTCTTCTTGGTCTCGTAGTGAAAATCCCTTGTCAGCCTGCTCATCTGTGGAGACTCTTACATAGAGAAAAACATTTTTCATAGTATTAAACTTTTTGGTTGCATATGATATCAGCGAAACATTCTAATATCAAAATTATCTCAGTTACTTCGCTATTATCAAAGGCGTTGTTATTATCTTTATTTAATATTTGTTTGGCAACATTGTGAAAACTGGTTTTCTGGTCCATCTCTGTTTGGATTGAAACCAGGCTTTGTTTTCAGGAACTGATTATGTTCTACGATGTGTATCATTTTTGGAAATATTTAAGTATCACTCTTTTTTAATAAGTGTTATTTTGTAATTATCATTGGAGCGTATATCAATTAAAAGCTTTGAGCCTTTCATGATCTTATTTGTTAAAATATATTTAGCTAATTGCTCTCGGCTCTTATGCTGTTCAGTTATAACTAAAGGTTTAATATCTCTTTTCTCAAAAGCTATCTCAACAATTTTAGGTCTTTTAAAAACAACAATATCCCTTATTTGCCTTTCGACATTGAAAAGGTATTTGAGGTCCTTTATTTTTCGGTTATCAAATTCATGTAACAATATCTTTGAAAGAATGGGCACTAATGGAATACTAAGCATAGGTTTTTGTAGATAAATACTCTTTAAATCTAAAATTAAGTCCAAATTGCCATCATGAAACATATAATCGTTTGTTTCAGGTACGAAAAGAAAGTTATGTGGTATTCCGTTTCTATAGAAAGCTGATTTAACAGCATCGGTAAAAGGATTAATAATGGTCCTGAAATAATGCTCCATAAGCAATTCATTACGCAAGTGAGATTTAAGCTTATCAATTTCTTGTTTTGGTAAATTATGGGGGTTATTCTTTATATTATATTCAAAGACTCTATCAGCATACTTTTGCTCTCTAGGTTCTTGCCACACCTTATAGGCTAGCTTCTCTAGATTTTCAATTGAGACTTTAAAACCAATCAATTCACTCACTATCGATACCCAAACTGCTTGAGCGAGGTTAAGTCGTATCCATTTTGCTTTTTTATTTTTTTTATTATCATTATCCGAAATAACATCAACTAGCTTATTTATATCAGGTGATTGTTCTACAGGAACAAATGGGACAATTCGTTCTCTAATCCAATGATTTATATTTTTTGAACTTATGTCTAATTGGTTAGGGCCAAGTTCTCTAGACTCAAAGATGGCATTTCCAATTTCCTCAATTGTTTTTGTTGTCATTGTAAAAATAATTACTCAAATATAGTAAAAAGTAAAAAAAGAATTATATTTGGATATAAAATATTTCAAAATGAAATGGAATATGTTTAAAAAATTGAAAAACAGAATATTAAAATTAAAAAAAGTTAAGTATACCAATACAATACCATTGATATACTAATAGTTTACTACTGGTAAATCATAGGTATACCAACTAAAACACATAAACAAATTACACTATTATGGACACAACAAGAAACGTAACAATAAGCTTCAAGACTACTGCTGAGGAGAAAACAGCTCTACAACAGATAGCTAACGATAAGAACATTTCAAGATCAGAGCTTATAGCTAGTATCGTAAATGGATTTAAAAATCAGTATGATTACATTGGAAAAACATCTCCAAAGGAGAAAGAGCTAAATGAAAAATTAAATAACCTTTTAAAAGAAAACAGAAAACTGATTTTGTCTTTAGAAAATGCCGAGCATAGAATAGAGATAGAACAAAAAGCGAATCAAAAGTATGTCAAAGAACAACTTGAAATGAACAAGACCATTTTCGACATGAAGGGACAACTAAAAACAGCTAAAAAGGACATCGCTAGTTTAAACGAACAGTTAATATCGATTGAAGCGCCTAATAGAGATGATACAAGCCCCGAACTTTTATGGGGCTCTCTGGGCTCATTATTGATATCTGGCCTTGCATTGTTTTTCGCACCAAGGTTATTCAATCACTAACTTAATAAAGCATTTGGAAAAAGGCTGAGTAAGTGCGCAATCCTTAACCCAATTAAAATTTGTAGGTTATTACATATCAACCAATATCTCGTTGGATTAACTGACCACGGTAATCAATTCTGAAAGATATATACGCAATATTAAATAGTTAAAAAACCTATCACAATACGCCAAGTCTATGTATTTAAGTAATTATCACTTTTATCTTGACTATAGGAAGTCTCCAAACTAAAAGTCAGAGTCTAAACTTATTTTGCAAATCTGATATGAGGCAAAAAGGTTAGGAACAATATAGCTGCTCTTACCATTCGGTAGGCCATATAATTGACAAATCTTGAAATAAAACTGGTATTTTTATAGATAGTATCAATCGTAACCTCATTGCATTGATTGATAATATTTTGAAAATCAGAACGTAATAATTCGGAAAAGTAAGGTGAATGTATTTCAACATTCATTTCGATACTTCCATAGCAGCTAAGGTCATTGAGGTTAAATGAACCTATTGTGGACCATTTGTTATCCACCACAG
Organism: Mesoflavibacter sp. CH_XMU1404-2; assembly: GCF_037029465.1. Lineage (NCBI taxonomy): Bacteria > Pseudomonadati > Bacteroidota > Flavobacteriia > Flavobacteriales > Flavobacteriaceae > Mesoflavibacter > Mesoflavibacter sp. CH_XMU1404-2. The sequence goes on from NZ_JAYMEM010000009.1 coordinate 187,219, forward strand.
CCGCTTTGCCGTGCACGACAGAATTATTCCATTCATATATTAGCACATTTTGTTTTAAAAATAATGAATATAAATAAGAGGTTGCATTACGTATTAAAGGCACATCACTAATCCCTGCTAATATTAGCGTTACTTTTACTTTCCTTTTACAAGCACCTATTATAGCATTGTTTAGTCTTCTTCCTGGTAAAAAATAAGAACTGACAATGACTATTTCATTCTTGGCTTGGTTGATGGAATTTGTGTAAGAGTCGCATACTTCAGTTTTGTTTTTAAGCCAATCGTTTTGTCTAATACCAACAAGTGTTTTTCCTGCAGAATGTAATACAGGTTTTATTTTTTTTGAGCTTCTGTCTTTAAAAAAATAATCGCGACACAGTTTTTGCAAATCTTGGGCAGCTGGGCAATCTAATTTTATAGCATAATCTAGCCAAGGCTCATCACTTTCTTTACCGCGATATTTATTTGCAATATTTATTCCTCCTATGATTGCAAATTTAGCATCAGCTACAATTACTTTGTGATGCATCCTTCTTCCTAAATAAAAGTTGTTGACAGAAAATAACGGCGAAAAAAATCGAAAAAATATTCCACTCTGCTGCAAATCTTTTATGAAATTATCAGAAAGAGATGAGCTGCCATAAGCATCTAATAGGATATAAACCTTCACATTTCGATGTGCTGCTTCTTTTAAACAATTTGCTATATCATTTCCTGTTTCATCATTTTCAAAAATGTAGGTTTGTAAATGAATCTCTTCTTGTGCATTTTCAATGATTTCTTTCATCTTAACGAAATATTCATCACCGGAATGTATCAATTTTATATGTTCATCGTCCTTAAAAAGCATATTTAAAAATTGAATAAATTTTAGTTCAGAATAATATAGGTAAGGACTCCAGCTAAATATCCAGCTAAAGCCAACAGGGATATTTTTCGCAAATACCAAATAAAGTTGATTTTTAATGTACCCATAATGGCAACTCCAGCAGCTGACCCAATTATTAAAATACTTCCGCCTGTTCCTGCGCAATACGCCAATAATTCCCAAAATGTGTGGTCAACAGGATAGGTCTCTACGGAATACATTCCCATAGCTCCAGCAACTAAAGGGACATTGTCAACTATGGCAGATAAAACTCCAATGATTGTATTAATGACATAAATATTATGAAATTTATTATCCAAAAAGAGAGCCATATCGCTTAAATGGCCACCTGTTTGAAGACTGGCAACAGCTAATAGAATACCAAGAAAAAATAAAATACTTGGGGTGTCAATCTTTTGTAACACTCCAACAATGGACAATGAGTTTTTATGGGCAATTTCTTTTTTTCGATGTATTATCTCAGTAACTACCCACATGACTCCTAGTCCAAATAGTATTCCCATAAACGGAGGAAGATGAGTAACGGTCTTGAAGATTGGAACAAATAATAGCGCTCCGAGACCTAAGAAAAACACTAACCTCTTCTCAAAGGTATTCACATTTGGTTTTTCTTTTTTTTCTAGGTGTATGTTTGGTTTTTTTATATTTCCCTTTAACTTAAAACTTATAATACCTAGTGGTACCAGAAGGCAAACCAAACTAGGTAAAATAAGCTTTACAACGATATTTCCGGCTGTGACTTGCCCGCCTATCCATAACATAATTGTAGTTACATCACCTATTGGAGACCACGCTCCACCTGCATTGGCTGCAATAATCAACATACCGGCAAACAGCCATAAATCTTTTTTGTCTGCAATCATTTTCTTTAATAGAGCAGACATCACGATAGCGGTTGTTAGGGTTATCCAAGGCTGCTGATAAAAAGAAAGTAACAATACTTAAAATCCATATAAGCTTAACTCTCTTAGTAGTTGAAATCTTTTCCGTAATTATGGTAAATCCCTCATGAGCATCAATAATCTCAACAATGGTCATAGCTCCCATGAGAAAAAACAGGATTTCAGATATATCACCAATATGATGACGAATGCTTTCTGGAATAAATTGAATCACGGATTCTTCTGAAAAACCGATACTGCCATTTTCTAAAGCAAAAACCAACAACACCCAACAAATAGTCCCTGTTAATAGTGCGACAACAGCCTTATCAACTTTAATAGAGTGTTCAAAGGCGATGAAAAAATATCCAATGAGGAAGGCAATTAGAATAGTGGTATATAGCATAATATTATTTGTATTACTTGTTTTATTAATTCACGCCTAGTGACATTATTTTAATAAAAGCTCAAAATCTCTTTGACCTTTTTTAAGTTTACCTCTTTTTGAGGTTTTAGTACGTTTCGGCCATATGAAGAATGGAAAGAATGATTCTTTAAAAATTCTAAATTCAGTTGATGCCATTCCAAATCACTACTTGAAATATCACAATAAACTTCCCATTCCCGTCTCAATAGCAATTTTTTGTAGAAGAATTCAGGAGTGGCGATATGATATAAATCCGCATCGCACATAATTTTTCCAATTTGTTTTGAGGATTTTGAGGCATTTTAGTAGCCTCTATACAACCTAAAACATCTTGCAAAATTTGTTTATCAACATCTTGGGTAGTGAGATACTCCCATGCCAATTCCTTACTAACATCTTCGTGACCTTTGTAGGTTTTGGAAAACCCTGTATCGTGAAACCAAGCTGCAATTTCCAATATTAATTGCTCCCGATTGGTAAGCTTGAGTTGTGTACTTATGTGTCTAACATTAGCAACAACTTCGTGGGTATGTATCAAATTATGAAAGGGGTACTTAATACAGGGCTCACTCTTTAAAAGAGAATTGCAATATTTTTGTGTATTCAATATCATAGAGGTTAATGTTTTTGTTTTCATTTATTAGTTGCAATTAATAAGTTTGTGATTCTCTAAATGTATTTTACATGTGTGATTTCTTCAAATATCTTCTATAAATGGAAATTCCTTTTTCAGCATTATTGAAATCATTAAGATTGGATTCCTAAACTATTTTTGTTTCTTTATAGTTATCCAGTATTATATGAATTAAATTATACATAAGATTATTGGGGTTTTAGATTTGGGTTAATCATCAAAAGGTAACATCTATGTGTTTTATGGTGGATTTTTAAGTAAAAACAGAGAGCTAATAGCAACTAAAACAATAACTCCAGCAATTGTAAATGGATAGTAAAAATCTCCTGCAATTAACCAAGTCCCTAAAACAGGACCTAAAATTTGACCAATACTATTTGTTGAGCTTTGTATAGATATATTTCTACCTGTATTCTCTTTTGATGTTAAGGAAACTGCTGATAATAAGTTAGGGGTTACCATTGCACCTCCAGCTGCAAAAAGAATAATTAAGCCATAGACAAAGCATTCATTTTTAAAAAAAGGAAAGGCGATTAAAGATATTCCAGCTATTAACAACCCTAAAGCAATTTGTTTTTTCGTAGATAAGAGCTTCTCTCCATAACTTGCAAAAACAGGCTGCAAAACAGCCATTACAGAGCCACATAGCATAAAACCAATTCCAACTTGGTTGCTGTTAAACCCCAATTCATCTTTACCGTATATTGAAAATACCGTTTCAAATAAAGTCACAACAAATTGTAGTATAAATGACAACGATAGTAACACGATAAAATATTTACTAAACGTAAATCGCAAACTCATTTTTTTTGAAGTTTGTTTTTGAAAGTGAACAGTATTTTTTAACCATTTCGTTACTATAAATAAGACAATCAATCCTAATATAGCAGCAAACAAGAATGGTACTGAAAATCGGTCTAAATGTAGCAGGCCTATAGAATATTTAATATGAATGTTAGTTTGAGATAGAAATCCACCAACGACAGGGCCAAAAATAACCCCAGAACTGATGGCGACGCCAGACCAGGCCATTATTTTAGTTCTACGTTTCTCGGAAGTGATGTCGCTTAAATAAGCATTACTAACTGGAATAACTGATGATGTAAAAATGCCACCAAAGATTCGAGCGATATATAGCATTGTCAAAGATGTAGCAAGTCCTGTTAACAACTGCATTATCACAAACCCGATGAGACCGACAATGATAATGGGCTTGCGACCGTATTTGTCTGATAGCTTTCCCCAAACCACCACGAACAGTAATTGGAAAAGCGGATAAATACTCGTAAGTAATCCAATATGAAAGTTGATTAAGTCTCTGTCAAGATTATCTTTAAGTGCTAATCTTTCTGTATAGTAGGGAAGAGTTGGTAATAAAATACCGTAGCCCAACATTACTACAAATAAACTCAATAGGATTAAATATATCCTATTGAGTTTTTCTTTCCTATCCATTATTTGCTACCTATTTTTCGCTTTAACAATTGTGCATTAATAGCCACAATAATGGTACTCAAACTCATAAATACAGCTCCAACAGCAGGCCCTAAAACAAACCCTGAAGAATACAGTACTCCAGCAGCTAACGGAATAGCCACTACATTATAGCCTGTCGCCCAAACAAGATTCTGAATCATTTTATTATAGGTTGCTTTTCCAAAAAGAATGAGGTTTGCAATATCTTTAGGATTACTGTTTACCAGAATAATATCGGCTGTTTCAGCTGCTACATCTGTGCCCGAGCCAACTGCAATACCAACATTGGCTTTGGCAAGAGCAGGGGCATCGTTGACACCATCTCCTGTCATGGCTACAAATTCATCTTTTGCTTGAAGCTCTTCAACAATTTCCACTTTTTGATGTGGTAATACTTCAGCGTAATAGCCGTCTAAACCAAGTTTTTCGCTCACAGCTTTGGCTGTTTTTTCATTATCGCCCGTTGCCATATAAACTTTAATATCATTCTTTTTGAAGACTTTTATAGCTTCGGCAGATTCTGGTCTAATTTCGTCTGCCAGTGCTATATATCCAGCCAGTTTTCCATCAATCAAAATAAAAACAACTGTTTCGGCTGCATCACTATAGGCATCTTTAGGGATTTCTATTTTTTCATCTCTTAAATACCCTGGGCTTACTACCTTAATGTCTTTGCCTTCAACATTGGCTTCTACACCTTTACCTGTAATGGCTTTGAAATTTTCTGGGTTGGGAATGATGATATTATTTTCTTTAACTTTTTTTATTATTCCGACAGCGATAGGATGTTCAGAGCTTTGTTCTAAGGCACTTGATAATCTTAGTAGTTCATTTTTACTATACGATTTGTTTACCGACTCGATTCTGGTAACACCAAAATCTCCTTTGGTCAATGTTCCGGTTTTATCGAATAATAAAGCTGATATCTTTCTAGATTCTTCAAAAGCTGTTCTGTTTCTAATTAATAATCCATTTTGTGCGGATACTGCAGTCGATATCGCTACTACTAACGGAATGGCAAGACCCAAAGCATGCGGACAAGCAATAACCATAACAGTTACCATTCTTTCCAATGCGTATACAAACGGAAATCCTAGAATCAACCAAACGGCCAACGTACCAAAACCAATGGCCAAAGCAATGTAGGTCAACCATTTTGCAGCCCTATCCGATAGGTTTTGCATTTTAGATTTGGTTTTTTGCGCTTCTTCGACCATTGTGATGACCTTGTTGAGATAGCTGTCTTTTCCTGTGTGCTCAACCTTAACTTTTAAAGTGCTATTACCATTTACAGAACCACCAATAACTTTATCATTTTCATCTTTTTTTACAGGTTTGGATTCACCAGTTAGCATGGATTCATTTAAATAACTAGAACCATCTACTATAATCCCATCAGCAGGGACTTTTTCTCCAGGTTTTACTAAAATCACATCATCTTTCAAAAGGTTTTCGAGTGAAATATCTTCAATGGTATCTCCATTTACTCTATGTGCTTCTGCTGGCATCATACTTACTAAAAGTTGCAATGCCTTTGATGCACCTAAAACGCTTTTCATTTCTATCCAGTGCCCAACAAGCATAATGGCAATTAAAGTAGCCAGTTCCCAAAAGAAGTCTACTCCTTTTAAACCAAAGACAGTAGCTGAACTATAAAAGTAAGCGACACTTATTGCCATTGAAATAAGGGTCATCATTCCTGGTGAACCTTTCTTTACTTCTGAAACGAAACCTTTAAGAAAAGGCCAGCCACCATAGAAATAGACCACGGTTGAAAGCGCAAAAAGTATATAAGGATTACCGGGAAGCAGAAATTCATAACCAACAAATTCTTGAATCATTGGTGATAGAAATAATATAGGAATCGTTAGGACTAATGTTACCCAAAAACGTTTTCTAAAGTCGGCTATCATCATTTTATGATGGTCGTGACCCATTTGGCCGTGTGCCGGGTTGTGGCCAGCGTGACCACCACTTCCATGGTTCATTTTTGAGTGGTCTTCTTTTTTGTGTTTCATCTTTGAGTGGTCCATTTTTGAATGGTCCATTTCTTCGTGATTGTGATGTTGATGGTTTTCCATTATCATATTGTTTAAGTGTTATCGTAATTTTTTTCTCATTTTTTCAGAAATATTTTCAGCATATACGCCATAGGCATCTACTAAAAGACCTCTTATCCCATCTTTTGCCGAAATTGCATATAAAACGCTATTATCATCCGTACTGCTCATGCCTTCAAAGCGATAGGTCTTATCCACTTTAAAGTCTTCGGGATGTATCTCAATTTTTAATGAAGCACATTCCAAGCATTCCGGTTTCAAGTTGAAATCATAGGTATAACCATTTGCTTGCAAGTCGTTTATGGCTTCAGAAAGGGTATCGTAATTTTTCATTTTTTCTTATTTGTAATTCATTATAAAATAGCTACCATCCGCTTCTGTAAATTTTTGAAAGGTCAACAAACCATTATCGCTTAACTTTTCTACTACATCATAATCAAGTTGCTTAATACGAATACCCAATGCATAGGCCTTAATGTTGATTTTTGATTTAATCTTGTTTTGACCACCCTCCAATTTTCTGTCGTAAATCTTTATGATGGTTTTTGAACCGAAGAAATTCAGCAAGCCCGAATCAAAACTCATTTTTAGTTCAATATCCTCAAGGTTATCCAAATCGTATATTTCTTTAAAATTTATAGAGTTGGTATTGATTTCGGTTTCCTTTGAGTTTGGTTTAGCAAAGGGAAATGCCATTACCATAATACTGGCTTCATCTGGTTTGCAACGATACGTTGTTGTGTACTTTTCTTCTGATTTCTCTTTATCATTAAACAGTTCAGTTATCACCTCAATCTGATAATACCTATCTTCTTTTATTATTTTTCCTGCTTTAAACGTTTGTTAAGCAGCATACCATCTTTATCAAAATTTTCCCTTACTATAGTTCTGCCTGAAATCTGCCCAATGAGCATTTCAGTCTGTCCATTCATTGTTATTATGGATAGAATAAAAAACAGTATGAAGCTTTGTTTTTTCATATATGTTGCATCAATTTCTTTACTTCTTTTGCCAGTATATCACTTAAATCTATAGCATTTGAAGGATGTGGAATGGTATTGCAAGTCACTATTTTTTCTATACCTGAATCCAATAAATCCTGATAAGCATTTCCTGAAAAAACTGCGTGGATACCAACACAAATAGGTGGTTTCATTCCTGCTTTTTTTAGATGACCGACAGTTTCAATCATGGTGCGTGCTGTAGAAATAATATCATCAACCAAAATAGGTGTGGCATCTTTGTATTTGTCCACGTCAGGAACAGAAACTTCAACATTACGGTCACCGTGACGTACTTTTTGCAACACAGTAAATGGTGCTCCTGCGTTTTTTGCAACCTGTGAAACCCATTGCTCACTTTCTGAATCGGGACCAATCAATACCGGGTTTTTGATATTTTTCTTTATCCATTCTGAAATTGCATCTGCTGCGTGAATTACCTTGTTGGGAATATGATATACTTCTCCCAAAGAGCTTATTCTATGCAAATGAGGGTCTACGGTGGTAATGCTATCGGCAAATCCTGAAATCAACTTCCCAAAGAAACCAGAAGTTACACCTTCACCTTCATTAAAGATTTTGTCTTGCCGCATATAAGCAAGATACGGTGCTACCAAACAAGTACACATCGCACCAAGCGATTTTGCAGTATGGCTTAAAAAATAGAGTGGCAATAGTTTTTCGTCTGGTTCGTGCAACGTGCAGACGAGTACGACACATTTGTCCTTAACGTCAGACAGAATACGTGTGTATGATTCTCCATCAGGAAATTTTCGCAAGGTAGCTTTGCCTACTTCAGCATCCATTTTTGTTGCTAAAAGTTCTACCAGTTCCTCATTTCCCGGAAGACTGAATAAAATTGTTTTCATAATAGTATCTAAATTATGGTTATAATATCATTGTGGTTATTTTTATATTCCAAAGCATAATGAAGTTCGCCCTGCGATTCTGCATAAAGGGTGTACAATAGTTGGTCTTTCTCAACACTATCGTTTAAATGAACATTCAATAAAATACCTGCAGATTTTGACTGTGGTGCACCAGAAAGTTTGGCAAGCTTTGCTATCTTTCGATTGTCAATACGTTTCAAAATCCCGGAAGTCTCCGCTCTGATTTCTGTTTTATAAGGCGCTAAAACAGGCCGTGTAAAACGCCCTTGTGCCTTACAAATAGCAAGGAATTTTTCGTAAGCTTTACCAGATTCTAATAATTGTAAAGCGGTTTGGCGACCTGCACCTGATGCTACTTTACCAGAAAGTTCAAGAAGTTCACCAGCCAACAGCACAACACGTTCTTTTAGGTCTATGGGTGCTCTTTCTTCATTTTTCAGTACTTTTAATATGTCCATAGCTTCTAACGTTGGACCAATTCCATTACCCACGGGCTGCGAGCCGTCAGTTATTACCACTTTTACGTTCAGACCTACAGAATTGCCTACGGTTTCCATATGGTTTTGTAATTTTTGAGCCATTTCCATACTTCGTACTTTGGCAGTTTCACCTACTGGGATATCAATGACAACATGGGTAGAACCAGCTGCAGCTTTTTTTGATAATACCGAGGCGATGAGTTGTCCTTCACTATCGATATCTAAAGCTTTTTCAATTTTAATGAGTACATCATCTGCAGGACTCAATTGAGCGGTACCACCCCAAACAAAACAACCACCTTCCTGTTTTACCACGTGTTCTATCTCATCAGCAGAAAGAGTTACATTTGTAAGCACTTCCATGGTGTCTGCAGTACCTGCCGGGGATGTAATAGCACGGGATGATGTTTTGGGCATAGTAAGCCCATAGGCGGCAACAATTGCTACTACTAAAGGGGTGGTTCTATTTCCTGGTAATCCGCCAATACAATGCTTATCTACTACTATTTCTTTGTTCCAGTTTAGTTGTTGGCCAGAGGCAATCATAGCTTTTGTGAGGTCGGATATTTCATTAATGTCCATTCGGTCACCTGCACAAGCCGTAATGAATGCCGAAAGGTGAATGTTGGAATAATCACCTTCTACAATATCTGATACAATTTGGTTGTAGGCATTATAATTGAGCTTTTGATTGTAAATTTTAGCCCTGACGTAACTTAGGGACTCTATAGGTTCCAGATGCGAGACGTACAAAGTTTCATTTTCTTTAACCTTTAATTTTTTTGCTGCAGCATCTGACAGACCTATTTCATTAGGTAATAAAATTTCTGAATTTATGACGTTGAGGCTCGCTATGATGGAACGGTTTGCCATAGAAACCCTAATCCTTGTGAGTGCCTCGAATCCTTCTGAAATACAGACATGGCAATCCTCACGCATGTACACCACATTCTCGTTTTGAGTGTAAATACCAAGGTGTTTGTATTTTAATATGTTTGAATATTGTTCCATGGATTATTCTATTTCTGTTATAGTATATAATTCCGGGATTTCGGCATCCCAATCATAGGTTTCTTTTATACCTTTTTGTAATGCTTCCGCACTTTCTTTTTCACCGTGTACGATAAAAATTCGCTTTGGTTTGTTTCGTATCTCACTCATCCAATTCATAAGTTCTTTATGGTCTGCGTGTGCAGATAGTCCCTCAATTTCAGCTACCTGCATTTTAAAAGGCACCCATTTCCCGTACACTTTTAATTCCTTGTCGACTTCCAACAATTTCCTGCCACGTGTTCCTTCAGCTTGATAACCTACAAATAGCAAGGTGTTATTGGGGTTTTGGGCTTGGGTTTCAAGATAGTTGAGCATTCGACCTCCTGTAAGCATTCCGCTTCCTGCAATCACAATTTTTGGTTTGTTGTCGGTTCTTAATTCCATAGTTTCCCGATAACTACTTACAACCTTGAAATGCGAGCACATTTCATCACATTCATTGTCCTCTAATCTGTGCCAATCTCTTGTGCGATGGAAGAGTTCCAATACGTTAGCGCCCATTGGGCTATCCATTATCATTTGAACTTTTGGGATTTTATCTTCCTTTAGTAATCTCCAGAAAATAAGCATCATCAGTTGGGCACGTTCCACTGAAAAGCTTGGAACAAACAGGCTACCACCTTTATTTATGGTGTCATTTACTAATTTTTCAATCTGCGGAATGGCCTCTTCTTCTTCAGGATGAAATCTTCCACCATAGGTGGATTCAATAAATAATACATCAGCCTTTGTTGGTTTTAAAGGTGGGTATAAGAGCAAATCATTAGTCCTACCGATGTCACCTGAAAAAACAAAGTGTTTTCCGTGTATATCCAACTCAATATAAGTAGCACCAAGAATGTGTCCGTTGTACTGAAATCGTGCCTTTACATCCTTGAGAATAGGTAGCCATTGCGAAGGTGGTATCCCTTTAAAACGAGGTACGGTTTTTTCAACATCGTTTAAGGTGTACAAAGGTTCTGCAGGACTGTGTTTGGAATACCCCTCTTTATTGGCACGTTCAGCCTCCTGTTCTTGTATTTTTGCACTATCGTTCAGTATGATTTTAGCAATATCCAGCGTAGGATTGGTACCAAAGATGGCACCCTTGAAACCTTGTTTGACCAATCTTGGCAAATATCCCGTATGGTCCATATGACCGTGGGTAAGCAAGACTGCATCAATTTCCGAAACATCGACGGGCGGATATTCCCAGTTTTTGAGACGCAATTCCTTTAACCCTTGAAAAAGTCCGCAGTCTATGAGTATTTTTCTCTCTCCTGTATCTACTAAATATTTTGAGCCAGTTACCGTTCCCGCTGCACCCAAAAAGTGAATGTTTATTTTAGCGTTGTTCATTGATATAGTCTTTATTTAGTGTCCACCACAGCAGGAAGGTGTATTCCCTTTGTCTTGGGTTGATTTGTATAATTCTACTATTTCATTATATAGATTTTGCGAATCTTCTTTGATGTAAAGGGCGACTTTTTTAATGGATGTAGGTTCAAAATCAACCATATCCAATAGTATTTCCAAGGCTTCTGCAAGCAGTTTTGGGTCGTCTTCCAGAGCTTCGTAAAACGGTTCAAAATCCAAGTTGTTCTGTTGTTCTAATTCTTCAGTTTTCATAAGTTTTATTTTTTAATGGGTTTTACATAAGGCTTCGGAATCCTCCAAAATTTTTTTGTGCCTTGTTTTATCTACTCCAATTTCATTTAATAAAGTAGGTGTTTCGTGTAGCTCTTTGCAGAGCACAATACCTTTATCCAATAATTTTGTTTTTTCGGCTTTGGTCATAGTTGTTAATGCTGTCAATGGATGAAGTCCCGCCATATCAATTCTATATTTGAGACTATTATTTTTGGGGTAATCCCAACTAGTCAGACCCAATCCGATGCATTCGGCATATTGAATGGCATCGGTAGTAAATCGGGTATTGGTATATACCCATCCCTGGTGAAATTTTCTATCATGACTAGGTTTCATTTTCCATTGTCTTTCTACATCGATAAATCTAGATTGTATGTATAGTGGGATCTTCACATCACAGAATCGACCTTTATCACTATGAAACTTGCATTCGATCATATAATGCTTGTCGTCCTTGAGTGCTGCTACGTCTATCTCATGCGTTACACAATGACCTTGTACAATAACTCCTGCCTGGGTTTGAAATCCCTCTTGTTCAAGAATCTTGGCTACAAATTTTTCAAAAGGAAACCCTGTTGGTCCTAACTCCATAATGGCCTTTTTAAGCTTATATCTTGAGGCACTAACAGAAGATTTGCCCTTAAGCATTTTAAAAGCCATTTTGTAAATCTGTTTAGTGGTCATTCCATCATAAAGTGATGCATTTACCTCTTCGACAATTTGTTGAATAAGTTCTTCGTTTGCTTTGGCTCGACGTAATGAATTGATAAGTTTTTTAGCATCAAATGGAACAACGTCTCCAGAGTGTTTTACTATGTTTATTGTATTTTTCATATCCTAATTGTCATAATTGGTAGCGTAGCATGATTGGTAACACCTTCTGCAATACTTTTAGAAAAGAGACTTAAAAAACCGGTAGTACCATGTGTGCACATGGTAATGAGGTCAGCAGGGTTATTTTTTAAATAGGTATTTATTCCTGTCTCTACATAGAGTTCATTGTATACATTCATCGTATAGTTTTGAACTTCTGGGAAGTTCTCTAGAAAACGCTTCATAGGTTGTAACCCCGAAGCAATACTATTTGTGTCGGTTTTAGTATTAATACGCAACAGGTGTATTTTTGCATCACATTTTGAGGCAATAGAAACAACTTGTTTAAAGGCGTTGCTAACGTCCTCTTCAAAATCGGATACAAAAACAATATTTTTAAAAGGGAAGTTAACAGCCTCGTCTTTTACCACTATAAAAGGTGCATTAGCTTTTCGGACGATTTTTTCAACATTACTACCTGTAATTTCTCTAATGACACCTTTAGTTCCACTACTTCCCGTTATTATAAAATCGTGGTGAAAATGGCCTGAATGCTCTAAAATATCGCCTTGACCGGAATCATATTGAAGAAATGTTCGGCATTTTAGGCCTTTGTGTTCTGCCATTTTTTCTAACTTTCTTAGGGCAAATTTAGCTACCCCTATTTGTTTCAGAGTTTCAGGATATCTTTTTTCTTTTTCCTTATCTAGTTTTACCCAATCTACAGGGGTTTTCATAAGGTGTAAAAAGTGAATTTCAGAGTTATATAATTTGGCCATTTCAATACCAAGTTGTGCTGCTTTTTCACAGTTTTCTGAAAAATTGGTGGGTACTAATATGTTTTTCATTTTGTTTGGTTTTATAAATCACTTTTATTCTATAGTTACTTCATTTTCAGAGATTGTTTGTTTTTCAAAACAATCCAGATTATAAATTGTAGTATCTGCAATATTGGTCAATGCTGTTTCGGTTAAAAATGCCTGATGGCTTGTAATTAATACATTGTTAAAAGTCATCAAGCGGGCAATCACGTCGTCTTGTAGGATATCGTCTGAATGGTCCTCAAAGAACAGCCCCTCTTCCTCCTCATACACATCCATACCGAAATATCCAATCTTTCTTGATTTTAGCCCTTCTATAACGGCTTTGGTGTCTACCAATCCACCTCTGCTGGTATTGATGAGCATTACCCCAGGTTTCATAAAGGAAATATGCTTTTTATCAATTAGGTGTTTCGTAGAAGCCTTTAGCGGTATGTGCAAGGTTATAATATCTGACTGCTTACAAATAGTTTTACAATCAGTGTAGCTTACATCATAGTTATTAATTAAGCCTTTGTTTTCAACTACATCGTGCACAAGGATATTGCAACCAAATCCGTGAAGTATTTTTACCAGTACCGAACCTATTTTACCAGTACCAATAACACCCACAGTTTTTCCGTTTAGGTCAAATCCTGTAAGCCCATTCAAAGAAAAGTTTTGTTCACGAACTCTATTATGCGCTCTAATCAATTTTCTGTTAAGAGCTAATATTAATGCCATCGTATGTTCAGCTATGGCATAAGGTGAATAAGCAGGAACCCTAGCTACTTTTATATCCAATTCGGTAGCTGCTGCTAAATCAACATGATTAAAACCAGCGGAACGCAATGCAATATTTTCTACGCCAATGGTTTTTAGTTTTTTTAGTACATTCTCTGAGGCATCATCACCTGTAAATAAGCTTACTGTTTTAGAACCTTTAGCAAGAACAGTCGTTTCTTCTGTCAATCTAACTTCAAGAAGTTTTAAATGATGTTTGCCATCATTTGCCTTCATTAAATAAGGTGCTTCAAACTTGTGTGTGCTATATACTGTTGTCTTCATTTTTATTTTATTTTCCGAACTGTATTAAGATATATGAGATACCGATGATGATTACGCTTCCAAAAATTAGCATCACTAACTTTCCCGTTTTTTTTGATCCTTTGAAATAGGCAATCCCCAATTTTACAATCATATTACTTATGGTCGCTGTTATTATAACATTGGTAGCAAGCGCAAGTTTATCTTCTAAAGACCCGAATTTTGCCATACTTATAGTTATTGCATCCGTATCTGCCAGTCCTGCAATTAAGGCTGAATAGTATAAGCCACTTTCACCAAAAAATTGGTTGCCATAAAAAACAGCAAAAAGTATTACAACATAAATACCCGCAAACCCTAGGGCATTCCAAATATTAAGTGGATTACCAAGATTAATAGCTGTCTTTGTGACATTTGCCTCCTTTTTAATAAATATGAGTGCACCAATCAAACAGATAATCGTTAAAATCGTAAATGGAATAACCAAATAGGAAAGTATGGCACTATTAAAAATATACGCCAAAATCGCAAGTCTGGGAAACATGATGGCGGAAGCTATAATGATACCCGCAGCATATTCTTTTGAAAGTTCTGGTGATTCCTTACTTCGGGAAGCATAAATCCAAGCTACGGCTGTACTTGAGATTAATCCGCCAAGAATGGCAGTAAGCAAGATTCCTCGTTGGGAACCTACATATTTCACCAAAAAGTAACCAATAAAATTTAAAAAAGAGACAATCACTACGATAGAGCCGATTTCGAAAGGATTCAACAAACCTTCTGGTCCATAATCTTTGTTGGGCAAAAATGGAAGTATTAAGAGGGCAATAATTGAAAACTTAATGAATGCAAATAATTCTTCTGAAGTAATATTTTTGATAAATGAACGAAAGGTTGTTTTGAGCGATAATAGTGTAACAATAATGACAGCAGAGGCTACTGCTTCTTTATGCAAGTGATTAGCCACCATAATACCAAGAATTAGCGTGGCAAACAACGCCAAATTAGTAGTAATACCCGTCATTACGTGCTTTTGTACCATTGAAATATGACTCAAAGCCAAAAACAATAAGAATGCGGCTGCAGTAATAATAACTAACCAAGGCGTATAGGTTATCGAAAGATTTCCTAAAATGAATCCAATGATAGCCGTAATTGGAAATGTTCGGATTCCTGCAAATCCGTGCTCATCCTTTAGTTTGTCGTATTCACGTTCTAATCCAAGAATGAGACCGATTCCTACACTAATCAGAATTCCAAGTATGAAAGGGTTAATATTTTCTAAAGTTTTTATCATAATTATCTATTTGCTAAAAAGTTCTAACAATCTATTTAGCTCATCTTTTATTTGATGCTGTTTGACTACCTTATTAAAAGGTGTCAACTTTAATTGATTATTAAGGAATCCTACCATTTTATTTGTATTCCCTTTTAAGATTTCCTCTACGGCGGCGACCCCCATTCTGATGCCCAGCATTCTATCTAGTGCCGAAGGATTTCCACCACGTTGCACATGTCCAAGTTTCGTGATACGTAAATCTACATTAGGGTTCATTTCCTTAATTTTTGAAGCGACAAGTTCTGCACCTATTTCATCACCCTCAGAAACTACCACGAGAAAAGCATCTTCACTCTCGTAGTTTTTTATCTTTTCTAGCAAGTAGATTAAGTCTTTACCACTCTCTGGAATTAGAATGGCATCTGCCCCAACGGTCAAGCCGGAATGAATACCGATATAACCAGAATCCCTTCCCATCACTTCAACAATAAAAACACGGTTATGGGATTCGGCTGTGTCTCTAATTTTATCTATGTTTTCAATTGCTGTATTTACGGCAGAGTCAAAACCTAGGGTGTAATCTGTTCCTGCCAAGTCATTATCAATAGTTCCGGGAATACCTATGAAAGGGATGTCGCAGATTTCCGAAAAGGCTAATAGTCCTTTAAAAGTACCATCACCACCTATGGCAATCAGAGCATCTATCTTATTCGCTTTTAAGGTTTGAAAAGCTTTTTTACGACCTTCCAATTCCATAAAACGTTTGCTTCGTGCTGTTTTTAAGATAGTGCCACCTAGGTGTACTAACTTTTGTAAATCGTGTGATTTTAATGTAAGGAAATCACCATCTATTAACCCTTCATATCCTTTTCTAAAACCACTAATTTTTATACCTTTTACTTTAGCAGATTTGGCTATGGAATAGAGTGCAGCGTTCATTCCAGGACTATCGCCTCCTGATGTGAATATGCCTATATGTTTAATTTTATTAGTGCTCATTTGATAGTGTTTTTTGTAAATATTCTTCCGACTTGCTAAATTCTTGTATGGTTTTCCAAACAAAATCCGCCTCTTTTAGAAAAAATTGATGGTCGCCTTTAGAAGAGGTATGCACTTTTGAGTTTTTAAATACTTTTGATAGTTTCAGAGTGTTTTCAAATGGTGCTGTCGTATCTTTTTCTCCGTGAATAAAAAGCACGTCTTTATTCTTAATTTTCCTTGCCATCGCATATAAATCTGTTTTTAAAATGACCTCATTGAGCGAATAATAATAACTCATCCAATGATGCTTTTTTGCGTCTTCATAAACTTCATCCGTTAGGTTATCGGGCTTGAATGCACGTGACATAAATATGGGATGAACCATACAGATATATTTAGAAAACTTACTGGTTGAAATTCTATCCACGAAAGAATGAGTAGACATAACTTTCTTAAACTCATCGGCGTTTTTGTATACAGGTATGCCTATAAAAATTCCAGATTTAAACCAATTCGGATGTTTTTGCAATAATGCTAATGAAATTATGGCTCCCATTGAATGCCCGCCCATGATGGTTTTACCATCATTGAACCCTTCTTTTTTTAAAATCAATTCTAACGCTTGCAGCTGTACTGATAAGGAATAATCACTTTTTGGTTTTGGTGAGTCACCAAAACCCAGAAGGTCTATTAATAATAAAGAGTGGGTTTTTGAAATGTTTTCTAAACTGCGCTTCCAATAATTCAGTGACCCGGTTAAACCGTGTAACAAAACCAGTTTGTTTTTACCAATACCTATTACTTCATAGTTCAATAGTGTTGTATGAGGATTGTAATCAGGTTGATTAAGGATTTTATAATGCTCATAACCGGCAACTGCAATTACCGGAATAATTAAAAAAGCTATTATAATTGAAAGTACCATTGATTAATCTTATATTTTAATTCTATGCAATTGTTATTTTAGAATTGAGATATACACTTTGTACTGCATTGAGTAATTCAACACCTTCCTTAAAAGGTTTTTGAAATGCTTTTCTTCCTAGTATCAACCCAGAACCGCCGGCGCGCTTATTAATTACCGCGGTTGTTATGGCTTCCTTCAAATCTGAATCTCCTTTTGAGCCACCACCAGAATTAATCAAGCCTATTTTTCCCATGTAGCAATTGGCTACTTGCAAACGGCAGAGGTCAATAGGATGGTCTGTAGTAAGGGTTTCATACATAGTATCATCATATTTACCAAACCCAATTTCCTTAAATCCGAAATTATTAGTCGGTAATTTTTGTTTGATGATGTCTGCTTGAATGGTAACTCCTAAATGATTGGCCTGCCCAGTTATGTCGGCAGCAGCGTGATAATCTTCTTTTTCTGTTTTAAAAGCTTTGTTACGCGTATAGCACCATAAGATGGTTGCCATACCCAAACTATGGGCTTCTTCAAAAGCCTCTGAAATTTCTTTAATCTGCCTATTGCTTTCTTTTGAGCCAAAATAGATGGTTGCACCAATGGCAATCGCTCCCATATTCCAAGCATCTTTTACCTTTCCAAATAGTGTTTGGTCATATTTATTTGGGTAGGTTAGCAGTTCATTGTGGTTAATCTTCACAATAAAAGGTATTTTATGAGTGTACTTTCTGGCATTTAGACCCAAAACCCCAAAGGTTGATGCTACACCATTGCAACCTGCTTCCATAGCAAGTTTTATAATATTCTCTGGGTCGAAGTAATCAGGGTTTTTATAGAAAGAAAAGGCAGCACTATGCTCGATACCTTGGTCTACTGGCAGGATGCTTAAATAACCTGTTCCTGCCAGGTTCCCGTGGTTATATAATTGTGAAAGACTTCGCAGTACCTGTGTATTTCTATTGCTATTAATAAAAACGCTATCAAGGCTATGGTCACTTGGTGTTTGTAGTTCGTCTTTAGTTATTTTTTCACAAACGTGGTCCAAATAGTAGGGTGCTTTTTCACCCAATATTTCTACAATGTTCTTGCTTGTTTCCATTTTTATAAGAATTTAGTGTATGCCTAGACTTTCATTGGTTTTGGCAATCGATTTTGCGCCATCGGTTTCAATTCCCGTAAGTGCCCTTATTGCATCAATGGTTTCAGGGATTACAATGGCTTGGTTATCGACGATGTAAGCATAAAAAAGCTCATCGCCCTGTACTTTTAGCATATCTTCCCAAAGGGCTACTTCATACATATCGCCCCAAGGACGTCCCATATCTAAAAACATTTCTTTAATGGTATTGTTTGACACCAACCCTTGGTCATATTGAATTAGTTTGATGCGACTGGAAGTTTTTAGAGCGTTGAGAACTTCTTCCTTAGTTGCCTGCTTTTTTAACTTCACATTCCAATAATGCATATGACTGAGGGTTTCAGGAACTTTTACCGCAGCAGTAATTACATCCAAATCTGGGTCAACACTTTTAGCATCGGGACCTTGATGGCTTGGGATATCTTTCTCTGGAACCATTGTATTCATTATGCCTCCTAAATGACTTTCCCAAGGGTCAGTAGCTCTTCTTAGAAGTGTTCCTCTTGCATAATCCAGTAAGTCAGCTCTTTTTAAGGCGGTTAATGTTCTAAGTATAGAAGTTGTGTTGCAAGAGACCACTCTAGTCGCATCCCGATTTAAGGCCGATTCATAATTATTTTCGGCACTAAAGGAATGGCCTGTGGTTTCGTGTTTTTCGCCACCGTGCAATATGAACTTGATGTTCTGTTTCTTATAAATTGCTACGTTTTGAGCTGCAATCTTTTTTGGGGTGCAATCCACAACAAGGTCTGACTTATTTAAAATTTCCTGCATATTTCCCTTCACTGAAATGCCTTCAGACTTCATTTTATCAGCAGCTTCTTGAGTTGCCGCGTAGATATCATACTCTTTTCTTACAGCGTTTTGAATACGCCAATCACTAATGATATCGCATACTCCTGAAAGCTTCATATCGTCTTGTAGATTGATGGCATCTGCCACTCTTTTTCCTATAACGCCATATCCTATTACTGCTATTCTTTTCATATTATATTGTTTTAAGTGTTTGATTTTTTATTAAAATGAGGGAACCGATAATGCCTGCGATTAACGATGAAAATAAAATGCCGACTTTAGCGGTATAAATAAATTCTTCATTGGTAAATGCTAATTCGTTTATAAACAGAGACATTGTAAACCCGATACCTGCTAAAAAGGCCACTCCATATACTTGATTCCAATTAACAGCTTCAGGTAGTTTGGCAAGTTTAAAAGCAACAAGTATTCTTGAAAATAAGACGATACCAATAAACTTCCCGAGTATGAGACCAAACCCTATTCCTAGACTTATTGGGTGGGTAAGTACTTCTAGCACTTTGCCGTGTAGGTGAATGCCGGCATTAGCAAAAGCAAATAATGGTAACACTATAAAATTCACAAATGGATTTAGGGCATTTTCAAGTTTTTGAAGTGGTGTTTCAGCCTCTGAACTTGTAACTTTAATTTCTTCGAGTATTTCTAACTGGGAATGGGAAATTAGCGAACCTTTTACAGGTTTTTCTTTATTAAACTTTTTGTGTAATGCAGAAAGGCGTTTTAAAAATGTAGCTTCGTTAATTTTTACACGACCAGGTATTGCTAAGGCTGTTAATATGCCAGCAATGGTAGGGTGTACTCCTGAGAAGAAGAAAGCTAGCCAAACACCGCCAATACCTATGGTGGCGTAGAACCAAGTTTTTCTAACACCTGCATAATTTCCAATAATTAATAATCCAAAGAAAAGAAAAGCGTGAAATAAATCCATCGTAGATATACCAGAAGTGTAAAACAGCGCGATTACCAACACACCTCCCAAATCGTCCACAACGGCGAGTGTTACCAAGAAAACTCGTAATGCAATGGGTAAGCGTTTTCCGAAAAGAGCCAGCACGCCCAGAGAAAAAGCAATGTCGGTGGCCATAGGTATTCCCCAACCCTGTGATGCTTCGCCACCAGTATTAAGGATAAAATATATAAGGGCTGGAAAAACCATTCCACCAATAGCTGCACCAATGGGCAATATAGCATTTTGAGGTGTTGATAGCTTACCGCCCAATATTTCTCTTTTCAATTCTAAGCCTACCTGAAGAAAGAACAGAGCCATCAATGCATCATTAATCCAGAGTAGTAGAGGCTCAGTCAATTGAAAATTACCGATGCTAAATGAAATAGTAGTATTTAGTATATTTTGATAAGTGTTTTGCCAAGGTGAATTAGCCCATAGCATAGCTATTATCACTGCCACTAATAGTACAATACCTGTGTTACTAAATACTTTATTAGTAATGTTCCATACGCTATTATGTAATGCCCTTTTAATCATTGACCGATGCGTTTTTTACTGCGGTTTGCGAATTGGCAATAGATTTTGAATTTGATGCTTTACTGAAATTTCTAATAATCAGGCGGTTGCTCTTTTCGTAAGTGAAATAGCTTACCGCCCAATTAAAACCAACCATCAATCTATTTCTAAAACCGCTTATGGACATTAAGTGTACGATAGACCATAATAACCAGGTGAAATAACCTCCAAATTTGAATTTGCCTAAATCGGCTACTGCTTTTCGTTTTCCTACCGTTGCTAATGCCCCTTTGTCCTTATATTCAAAAGGTTTTACGCCCTCATTCTTCATTAATTTTAATAATACTTTGCCCAAGTATTTACCTTGCTGAATCGCTGTTTGTGCAACTTGTGGATGCCCTTTTGGTGTATTTTCGGTAATCACAGCCGCTATATCACCTATGGCAAAAATGTTTTCGTAACCTTCTACCATTAAAAATGGATCTGTTTTTAAGCGGTTGCCTCTAACCACATGCTTTGCATCAATACCTTCTGGGAATTGCCCTTTGACACCTGCGGTCCAAATCAGGTTCTTTGCTAAAAAGGTCTTGCCACTTTTTGTAGAAACTTTATTGCCATCGTAATTAGTGACAGATTCATTAAGAAGTACCTTTACATTTAAATCTTCTAAATACCTTAAGGTTTTTGAGGATGCTTTGTTTGACATTGTGCTCAAAAGCTCTTTTCCGGCTTCTATCAAATAAATATTCATTATGGAAGATGAATATTCTGGATAATCCTTTGGAAGGATGTATTTGCAGAATTCTGCCAAAGCGCCTGCCATTTCTACGCCTGCGGGACCGCCACCCACAATCACAAAATTGGTTAGCGCATCACGTTCTTCATCATCACAGGTAATGGCCGCTTGTTCGAGATTCTGTAACATCATATGGCGAATATTCAGGGAATCGCGAATATCCTTCATTCCCAAGCTATTTTCTTCAACTGTATTCATTCCGAAGAAATTGGTAGTGGTACCTGTTGCTAATACAAGGTAATCGTAATGAATATTTCCTTTGTTAGTTTTTACAACATTTGAAGAAGGTTGAATTTCTTCTACTTCTGCCAATCGGAAAACCACATTTTTATATCCGTTAAACTGCTTTCTAAAAGGAAACACTATACTATCAGGCTCTAGGGCACTAGTTGCCACTTGGTAAAGCAATGGCTGAAATTGGTGAAAGTTATTTTTGTCAAATAAAACGACCTGTACTTCTTTGTGTTTTAATTTTTCTACCAAAGCCAAACCTGCAAAACCACCACCTACAATAACCACACGTGGCCAATGGGTATCCGGCAGACATATATTGTCCGTTGCTTTACAAGCCGATTTTGATTCTATATTGTGTATAGGTTTATCTTCCATATTCATTTTAAACTCACTACCTGTAGTAAAATGGTTTCTAACCGTTACTCTTATCCCTTGCTATCATCACCGAACACCTAGCGTGAGTAGCCAAGTATTGGGAAACAGACCCTAGTAACAAACGTGATAGCGCGCCTTGACCTTGAGAGCCAACTACAATTAAATCGGCGTCCCATTCTTCAGCTTTTTCGAGAATCACATTTTTAGGTAACCCACTAACAACACTAGTGGTTATGGTAAGTGTTTTATTGATGTTCTTAAGGGTGTCACTAGCTTCCGATATAATTTTTTCACCCACTTTTTGAGCACCACTTATAAATTCTTCAAAATAATTGTTCAAGCTACCACCGGTCGCCATTAATTCTGGCCCTAGGGCTGTGGGAAATTCGTAAACGTTTATGACGTGAATTTCAGTATTTGGTGGCAAGTTCATTCTATTAAGTTGTTCTACAGCTGTTTTGCTGAAATCTGAACCGTCTATTGCCAATACAATTTTCATAATTTTATAGTTTGTTAATAGAAATATATTAGGCTCAATTGTTATTTATAAAGCTTTGGGCATCTTGTTTTGAAGCAAAATAATAGACGCTGCCTTTACTTTTATCCTGAACGATAACAGCGTTTGCTTTATCTACTTTTACATCATTAATAGGATTGCTTCCAAAGCGAACGTTATCTATATTTTTCTGCAGTTTATCAACACAACCTTGACAACAGCCGTAATAGGTTGTGCCCTCAACATCTATGGGTATTTGTTCTACCCCCATAAACCTGTCGTTTACCATACAGACTTTATCGTTTGGCACGATTTCATAGGTTGTTTGAGAAGCAACAGTTGAATTCATTTGAATGGGTTTTGTTTTAGTGACTGAAAGCAATGCCGTTTCAGTCTTATCTTTTTTATCATTGGCACACGATAACAGTATTATTGAGGCAAAAATTAAAAATAGGATACTGATGAGTAGCTTGTAGATTTTTCTGCTTGGATTTTCTACCGTTCCTACCATAGGTTCATTACTCTGTTGTTTAAAATGTCTTTGTTTCATTTTTAAATTATTATTAATTATGAGTTGTTTTATGTAAGCTTATTAGTTTATGCCAGTATAAGTGTTCATATAAGCCAGACCAATACATTCCAAAGGTGAAGGCAAATAATAATTCCTCAATGGGAATGCCTAGGACAAGAATATGGGTTAGGTTGTCGAGATTCCAGTACAGTTCGACATATCGGGGATAAAATGGAAGGATACTTCCAAAGTATATGAAGTATAATACCGTAAACAAGATGCCCCCAACCCATATCTTTCTTTTTAAATCTGGGCGACAGTACAATGTTGCTAAACCACCTAGGAACATCGCTATAGTTCCACAATAAATATGGTTTAATGATGTAAATAGCGCTAAAATTAAAAACACGATTGCTGGTACAAATAAGCTGTATATATGCAAGCGATGTCTTCTGTGATTTCGCTCAGTATGCGTTATTTCTTGCAAGGTTTGTCTAAAAATAAGATTATAAAGTACCACACCAATACCACCGATTGCAAAAGAAAAAATGAGACTTTCGATATCAAACCTTGTTTTTGCAGCCAAATCAAAAAGTGAAGGTGGCATCCAATATTCTGGCACAAACAATGGTTCTGTTAAACCAAAAGGCATTGTAATCAGGCTCATCTTGAGCATTTCTTTTCTAGAATCTTTCTTGAAGAGATAGATTACCGCCCAAAGCGCCAGGATAATTAATGACCATATAAACCAAACGTATTGCATAAGATGTTACAAGCCTTTATTTTTTTATTTTGAGTTGTGCATTGTAAAATGCCCCAATACAGGCACCAACCAGCCAACCCAGTATGAAGGTCTGTATGATTCCTAAACCAGCTTCCCACAATGGAACATCCATTCTGATTATACTTGTAGTGTCCAATCCGTGCAAAAGACTGTTGAAAAAATCGATTGTGCCTTCCCTACCTGCTGTTGACATAACTATCATACAGCCTAAGTAAATTAGTGCCCCCGTAAGACCGAAAGCAAATCCGAGTTTTTTTACGTTTAATCGATACATAATTTTAAAGTTTTGAGTTAGTTGTCTGATTTTAATATCTTTTTTGATTCCTCAAATTCTTCCTTGGATATTTCGCCTTTTGCAAAGCGGTTTTTAAGAATATCCAGTGGGCTGTCCTTCTTTGTTTTTTGATAAGGGATATCTGCTGGGATAAAGAATATCCAAGCCAATAAAATAATCCATATAATCCACCATATTAGGTGCATACCTCCAAAGTGTCCGTCGTAAAAATGCATAATGTTTAGTTTTAAATTGTTAATGATTTATTTTTGAAATTGTATATCCTTTGAGTTCATCAAGTTGCTTTTGTATGTCTTCAACCGAGAGCGTTTCGTTCATAGTGATAATTGTAGCCCCTTTTGGTGCTAGAAAAATTTCTGCTTTTTCGATATTAGGATGCTTCTCCAAGATGTTCTTGACCCTAGTAATACATCCGCCACAACTGATTCCGCTTATTTGAAATTTTTGTTTCATTACAATTTATTATTAATGATGTTGATGTCCTTTTCTTTTCTGAGTTGAACCATTGTCAGACTGCTTTTGATTATGGTCGTGCCTATTATGGTTCCCGTTATTGTGTCTGTGTCCTCCGTGGCCGTGAGACCCGTGAGGCATAAACAGGTGAATGGCGAACATAAATAATATGAAGATGAAAAGGGAAGAGCCTCCTCCTATACCAAAAGAAGGTGCTAAAAAGATGAACAGAAGCGGTAAACCACAGCCTATAATCATCCATATCCAGTGATTGTTTTTCATAATCTTTAGTTTTATTACTTTTTTATTTTTTCTTTAAGTGAATACATCTTACTACTTGATTTTTCTTAAGTTCCATTTATTTTCATCGCTTTTTACTGCTATCAGATTATCAGAAATAAATTTAGATGTGATAACAGGTGGTTCTTTGCTTTTAGAGTATTTTGGGGAAATATGTAAAGCCAATTGGGTAAGGTGGTCTAGAGAATTTCCGTTCTCATCGATGACCACTTCAAAATAATGGTAGTTAACAACATCTTTTTTAAAAATATCATTATAGCCTATGGTCTCTTTATGTACTATTAATGCTAAGGCTTTGTCACTTTGAAAGTTTAAGACATTTAGAAACTGTGGTTCGATACTTATGTTTCCTTTTTTGTCAATGAACCCATAATAGAGTATATCATCTTTTTTGCGGGCTATAATACATTTTCCATTACTGAACAGAGGATAGTAGCCCCCGTCGGTTTTGGTCTTTACCAAGTCTTCTCTAAAATCAATGATTATAGAGCCGTTTTGGTCAATAAATGCCCAGCTATTTCCTTTTTTTACAGCTGAAAGACCGTCGTGAAAAGGGGACACAAAGTCAATGTTTTCTATGGTCTGTCCAATTCCCAGTATTGGGATAATTAATAATGTTAGGAAGATTGTTTTCATTTTTTATTCATTTTAGTTTGATGAAAATAGCGAATGACATTAGCCTTTATCTGCATAACTTTCGTTCTTATCTACATAATTTCATCGTAATAATTTCGCTTCCAATTTTCTGTGTTTTTATAATCTGTCATACTCATTCCAACCACATCCTTAAATTGTCTAGATAAGTGATTTACACTGCTGTAATCCAATAAGTACCCTATATCAGAGAAGGAATGCTGTTTAAGCTGTATGAGTTCCTTGACTTTTTCAATTTTTAATTTTATAAAGTACTTTTCAATGGTGGTCTTTTCCTTCGATGAGAATAGTTTGCTCAATGCCTTGTAATCTCGGTGAAGGGTTGATGATAAATGTTCTGAGGTCTTAACTTTTAACGTTAGTGGTAGCTCATCAAGTTGTTCAATTAGAATAATTTTTATTCTTTCAACAAGCATATCTTCTTCACTTTTTACAATCTCAAAACCATTTGCGTGCAGCACTTGGGCAACCTATTGGTTAATTTGTGCCTTGCTTAGGTTTGGTGCTTCTACTAAAAGCTTTCCTAACTCTAGGGAAAGGACAGTTATTCCTAGTTCTTGTAGTTCTTGCTTAATTACTTTTAAGCAACGACTACACACCATATTTTTAACCCAAAATTCTTTTGGTTGTGTCATATCTAATAGGGTATTGTTATTGGGCTTTTGCTCAATAGCCAATCCTGTAATTGAATGTTTACAGGGTAATTTGCAAATAAAACTGTAGGGAATAGGGTACAACAGTTTACAGCCAAAGAATAAGCGCTGGCTATAACCAATTGTGCAGTAAAAGGGCTTTTACTGCTATGTAGAAAATCAAATTAAGTAAATCTCGTATAGAGTATGGATGTCCTTGGACAACAAGGGCGGCCTGTAGGCCTGGAAAGGAACTATATTTTTATCTAGCCCTTCAAAAAGGTTAATGTAGGTGTAAATAAATGTTTTTACAAATACTAATTGGTCAGCTTCTAAAACCGTAGTTGATTTTTTGAAGGCGTCATTAGCTTCTTTTAGTATAGTCTGATTGTCGCAACAATCTTTTTCTTGTATAGATGTACATTTTTTAAAAGGATTATTTTCCTTTTGAACCTTGTCCTTGCAAGCTTCAGCTTTGCTGAAGAATGCCATATCCACTAACTTATTACAGCAAAAATGCATATTTACTGTAAAGGAAGAGGTTGATAGCAAAATAAATGCTGCTAAAAAGAAAGACAATATTTTTGTAAAAAATGTTTTCACCTGATAAATTTAAGAAATTTTGTTTAACATTTAAGTAAAATGAGTTTTTATTTCAACATACTCCTTATTAATATTTTACGAGTGTTAAACAAATTCCCATTCATACAAATGTAAATCTAAAGATTAAACAGAAATATGACATTTGTCATATTTCAAATGCAGCAAGATTTATAATTTTGGTAACTTCTAATAGATTTGCAAAAAATTGACTATGAAAAAGATGCTAATATTATTCGTTACTCTCATTGTAGGGCAAACTGTCATTTCTCAAGAGAAGTTGACAGATTTAAAGCTGGAGTATCAGGCAATTTCCCGAGGCAGTTTTGAGAAAATGACATTGACAAAGGATGTTATGTTTTATAGTGACGACAGAGGAAAAAAAACGACGGCTACTGTCAATTTAAGTGAGAAACAATGGGATAAAGTAAATAGATTGGTCAATCAAATTAAGCTTAAAGAACTCCCATACCTAAAAGCTCCTTCAGATAAAAGAAAATATGATGGTGCTGCACATGCAAAACTTAAAGTGTTTGTAAATGATAAAGAA
The DNA here is from genome assembly GCF_037029465.1 of Mesoflavibacter sp. CH_XMU1404-2. NCBI lineage: Bacteria > Pseudomonadati > Bacteroidota > Flavobacteriia > Flavobacteriales > Flavobacteriaceae > Mesoflavibacter > Mesoflavibacter sp. CH_XMU1404-2. The sequence goes on from NZ_JAYMEM010000009.1 coordinate 214,567, forward strand.
TATGAGTCATCTAGTTTTGATCATGGTAATCCTCCTATAGAGATAAAAAGCCTAGTAGAGTATATTATGACCATGAGTAAATCAAAGGATGGTAACTAGTATTTTACTTTTGTAAAAAACTAAATTTATGTTAAACAAAATTAAAATGTAAAAATTTTTGTAGCTTTGCAGAACCAATGAAGAAGGTTTTTTATAAAATAGTATCCTTTTGTATGGCACTTTTAGTGTTTCTATCTACATTGTCTTTCACAATTGAAAGTCATTATTGTGGGGATGTTTTAGTGGATACTTCAATGTTTGGTGCTGTAGATACCTGTGGTATGGAAACCCAACAAAAAACTGATTCTTCGGAATGCAGTTTGGCTAAAAAAGACTGTTGCAGTAACGAGCAATTAGTTGTTGATGGTCAAGATAACTTAAAACTTTCTTTTGATAAATTAAATAAAGAGCAACAGAAATTAGTTGCTACATTTATTTACACCTATGTAAATCTGTTTGCAGAACAACAAACAGAAAAACCTACTTTCACGGATTATTCTCCGCCTCCCTTGGTCAGGGATGTTCAAGTTTTAGACCAAACTTTCCTTATTTGATTTTTAAGTAATTAGTACTGTAGTCCAACATTAAATTGTATGGACTAAGCTGTTTGGTTTTTGTTTTAGACAACAAAATTATAATTACTTAAAAATCATTTATATGCTAAATAAAAGCATCAAATTCTTAATAGAAAATAAACTAGTAGCGGTTCTGTTACTAGCCTTATTCGTGGCTTGGGGAGTTGTAAACGCACCTTTTGAATGGAATACCGGTTCCTTACCACGCAATCCTGTAGCGGTGGATGCCATTCCCGATATTGGCGAAAACCAACAAATTGTATTTACGAAATGGGATGGACGTTCGCCACAAGATATTGAAGACCAAATAACCTATCCGCTTACCACTTCACTTCTTGGTATTCCTGGGGTAAAGACCATACGGAGTTCTTCGATGTTCGGTTTTTCCAGTATTTATATCATTTTTGAAGAAGACATAGAATTTTATTGGAGTCGAAGCCGTATTCTCGAAAAATTAAATTCGTTGCCCGCTGGATTATTACCCGACGGAGTGAATCCCGCACTGGGTCCGGATGCTACAGGTCTAGGGCAAATTTATTGGTACACATTAGAGGGTCGTGATGAAAATGGAAATGTAACAGGCGGTTGGGACTTACAAGAATTAAGAAGTATCCAGGACTTTTATGTGAAATATGCACTGTCCTCAGCAAGCGGTGTTTCAGAAGTAGCCTCTATTGGTGGTTACGTTTTAGAATACCAAGTGGATGTCAACCCAGAGTTGATGAAGCAGTATAAAATTGACTTAAATCAAGTCGTTAAAGCTGTTAAGCAAAGTAACCAAGACGTAGGTGCGCAAACATTAGAAATAAACCAAGCTGAATATCTAATCCGGGGTTTAGGATATGTTAAGTCTATTTCAGACCTAGAGAATGCAGTAGTTACTTCAGAAGATTTTACCTCTATACGCTTAAAGGATATTGCCAATGTCTCTCACGGACCTGCAACAAGAAGAGGGCTTTTAGATAAAGAAGGTGCTGAAGTTGTAGGTGGTGTTGTAGTAGCCCGCTACGGCGCTAACCCTATGGCGGTTATTAATAATGTTAAGGAGAAAATAAATGAACTAAGTTCAGGCTTACCTTCTAAAACTCTGAGCGATGGAAGGACATCGCAGTTGACCATTGTTCCTTTTTATGATAGAACCGAACTCATACAGGAAACATTAGGAACACTTGATGAAGCATTGACTCTAGAAATTTTGATAACCATTTTCGTAATTATCATTATGGTATTCAACCTCAGGGCTTCTGTATTGATTTCAGGACTATTACCTGTGGCGGTATTGATGGTTTTTATATCAATGAAGTTGTTTAATGTAGATGCCAATATTGTCGCTTTATCTGGTATTGCCATCGCCATTGGTACAATGGTAGATGTGGGAGTTATTCTATCTGAAAATGTACTGCGTCACATAGATGAAAATGACCAGAACCTACCAATGAATACAGTTGTATATAATGCCACAGCCGAGGTCTCTGGCGCTATTCTAACTGCTGTTATGACCACAATAATAAGTTTTATTCCTGTATTCACTATGATAGGAGCTGAAGGTAAGTTATTTCGACCTTTGGCCTTCACGAAAACAGCGGCACTCACAGCATCTCTTATAGTGGCATTATTTCTTATACCACCTTTTGCAGCCTATTTTTTCAGAAAGCGTAATGTAAAAATTTCTTTTAGATACATTCTCAATATTGCTTTAGTAATAATTGGTCTGTTAGCAGTAATTTTTGGACATACCCTTGGGCTTATACTGGTTGCATATGGTATTGTTGGTTTACTGTCTGTTAAAGAAAAAATATCGGCAGATAGAGCTAATATCATCAACATATTTATTTCAGCCTTTGCCATTGTATTCTTGTTGGCGGAATATTGGAGACCATTGGGTGTAGATAGAAGCATTTTCTGGAACTTAATATTTGTGGGCCTAATATGCTTTGGCCTGTTGGGTATATTTACGCTTTTTAGGAGCTATTACGTGCGCATATTAAATTGGGCGTTACGCAATAAACTCTTGTTTCTATCGATACCTACTGCTATTGTTGTCTTCGGTGTTATGATAATGCGGAATACGGGTAAGGAATTTATGCCATCACTTAATGAAGGGTCTTTTCTTTTAATGCCCACATCAATGCCCCACGCTGGAGTTGAAGAGAATAAGCGCGTATTGCAACAACTAGATATGGCCGTTGCTAGCATCCCAGAGATTGAAACGGTGGTTGGTAAATCTGGACGTACAGAATCGGCTTTAGACCCAGCACCGTTGTCAATGTATGAAAATGTAATTCAGTACAAGTCTGAATACATTTTAAATGATAAAAGAGAAAGACAACGATTTAAAGTTAATGAAGATGGTCTCTTTATGTTAAAGGATGGTAGCTTGGTTACAAATCCAAATGTTGAATTGGAAGTAGACGAAGGCAAGTATGATGCCACCTTATTAAAAGACCCTTTTAACATTACCGATAGACAACTTATACCAGACGATGATGGTGAGTATTATAGAAACTGGCGACCAGAAATTGAATCGCCCGATGATATTTGGAAAGAGATTGTAAAGGTAACTAAACTTCCCGGAGTTACTTCAGCACCTAAATTACAACCTATTGAAACCCGATTGGTAATGCTTCAAACGGGTATGCGAGCGCCAATGGGTATCAAAGTGAAAGGGCAAGATTTAAATGAGATAGAAGCCTTTGGAGTGCAATTGGAGGATATATTAAAACAAGCCGACGGTGTTAAGGATGAAGCGGTTTTTGCAGACCGAATAGTTGGTAAACCTTACCTTTTATTGGATATCGATAGAGACAAGCTTGCTCGTTATGGTATTTCCATACAGCAGGTACAGCAAGTGATACAAGTGTCTATAGGTGGTATGGTGCTTACACAAACTGTTGAAGGCAGGGAGCGATATGGAATACGTGTACGTTACCCAAGAGAACTACGTGCAAATCCTAATGACTTAAAAGATATTTATGTTCCGGTAGAAAAGGGCAACCCAGTACCCATAAGTGAATTGGTTACCATTCGTTATGAGCAAGGACCACAAATCATAAAAAGTGAGGATACTTTTTTAGTAGGTTACGTGCTCTTTGATAAGTTGGATGGTTATGCCGAGGTAGATGTGGTAGAAAACGCCCAAGCGCTCATACAAGAAAAGATTGATAATGGACAGCTTGTTGTGCCAAAAGGAATTAACTATCAATTTACAGGAACCTATGAGAACCAATTAAGGGCCGAAAAAACACTTGGTGTAGTTGTGCCACTCGCATTGCTAATTATATTTCTCATTCTTTATTTCCAATTCCGTTCTGTTGCAACATCCCTTATGGTATTTACAGGAATTGCCGTAGCGTTTGCGGGAGGCTTTTTAATGATTTGGTTTTATGGCCAGGATTGGTTTTTGAACTTTAGCTTCTTTGGTGAAAACCTACGAGACCTGTTCCAAATGCACACTATAAACTTGAGTGTTGCCGTTTGGGTTGGGTTTATTGCATTGTTTGGTATTGCCACAGACGACGGTGTGGTAATGGCAACCTACCTCACACAGACCTTTGATAAAAACAAGCCTAAAGACAGAAAAGGAATAAGAGCGTCAGTAATTGAGGCTGGAGAAAAGCGTATCCGTCCTTGTTTGATGACGACGGCAACAACCATTCTTGCCTTGTTACCAGTACTCACTTCAACAGGTAGAGGTAGTGATATAATGATACCAATGGCTATTCCAAGTTTCGGAGGTATGTTAATTGCACTAATAACCTTATTTGTTGTACCGGTATTATTTAGTTTGAAACACGAACTTAAATTAAAAAAAGCTACAAAATGAGAAATATAATTCTATTGGGAATTGTCTTTTTCGCTTTCGCGAAGATTAATGCACAGCAATTAGCTTCTTACATTCAAGAAGCTCAAGATAACAATCCCGAAATTCAAGCTTTTGAATTGCGCTACAACATAGCAGAAGAAAAAGTTAATGAAGCTAATACCCTGCCAGATACACAAATAAGTGCTGGCTATTTCATTAGTGAACCTGAAACACGAACTGGAGCGCAACGCGCACGTTTCTCAGTCAAGCAAATGTTACCATGGTTTGGGACTATTTCGGCAAGGGAAAATTACGCAAGCTCAATAGCTGAGGCCCAATATGTAGATATTGTCATTATGAAGCGCAAATTGGCACTTTCAGTCTCTCAATCCTATTATAAACTATATGCTATTAGGGCCAAACAATTGGTTCTCGAGAAAAATATCGACCTTTTAGAAACCTATGAACGTTTAGCATTAACGTCGGTAGAAGTTGATAAGGCATCAGCTGTTGATGTACTTCGTCTTCAAATTAGGCAAAATGAACTTGTACAACAAAAAGAAGTATTAGAGCAAGATTACCTTGCCGAACAGGCAACCTTCAATAATCTATTAAATCGTGATGAGACCATTGCTGTAACTGTGGTTGAGGATATGTTTATTCCAGATGAGGACGCATTAATATTGACAGAAAATCTTCAGTTAAATCCTGAACTCATTAAATATGATAAACTCTATGAATCCGTTGGGCAATCAGAGTTGTTGAATCAAAAACAGAGCTCACCCAATATAGGCTTTGGGCTGGATTATGTACCAGTTTCTGAGCGTCCTGATATGAATTTTACTGACAATGGAAAGGACATCATAATGCCAATGGTATCTATCTCAATTCCAATTTTTAACAATAAATACAAATCTGTAACAAAACAGAATCAGTTAAAGCAGTTGCAGATACAGTCCCAAAAAGAAGATAGATTAAACAAACTTGAAACCCTATTAGCAGATGCGAAGTACAACCGAGAAAATGCGAGAATTAAATTCAATATTCAATCGGACAATCTAAAACAAGCAAATGATGCTGAAGAAATCTTGATAAAGAATTATGAAACGGGCACTATTGATTTTAACGATGTACTGGATGTTCAAGAGTTGCAATTAAAATTTCAAATAAACCTTATAGAATCTATTAAAGGCTATTATGTACAATATGCTTTGATTAATTATTTAACACAATAAAAAATGAGAACAATAAACATAATCACATTATTACTATTTACCTCATTCACTTTTGCCCAAGTAGGCACAAACGGTTCGGATAGGAAGGAAGAAGGACGAACTATAAAGGAATATAACCTTACTATAGAAGAAAATAAAATGACGCTTGGGGGTGTAAGCGCAAAAGCAATGACCATCAATGGTAGTATTCCAGGACCTGTTCTAGAATTTGATGAGGGAGACCTTGCCATAATCAACGTAACCAATAAAATGGATGAAGAAACCTCAGTGCATTGGCACGGTTTGATACTTCCCAATTTTTACGATGGTGTACCCTATTTAACCACGCCACCTATTAAACCCGGAACAACTTTCCAATACCGAATACCCATCAACCAATCGGGTACGTATTGGTACCATTCCCATACAATGTTACAAGAGCAAAAGGGTGTTTATGGGTCTATTATCATTCATCCAAAAGAAAAAACTCTGGAATACGATAAAGATTTGGTGGTGGTTTTGTCAGATTGGACCGATGAAAAACCAATGAATGTATTACGAAACCTTAAAAGAGGTAACGAGTGGTATCAAGTTAAAAAAGGTACTGCGGTCCCTCTTAGCAGGGTCATTTCAGAAGGAGCCCTTGGTGCTCAATTCAAATTTTGGAGAGACCGTATGGAAGGAGCCGATATAGCAGATATCTATTATCCTGCATTTCTGACCAATGGAAAGTCGTTAGCGGAATATCCAGAATTCAAACCAGGGGAAAAGGTTCGACTTCGCTTTATCAATGCATCCGCTTCCACTTATTATTGGTTGGACTTTGGCGGTGGCAACCCGATGGTCGTTGCGGGCGACGGTATTGATGTGGAACCTGTAGCAAAAAGCCGTTTCCTCTTCGGTATTGCCGAAACCTATGATGTTATCGTTACCATTCCCGAAGGTACTTTAGAAGTTACCGCCACCGCTCAGGACGGTTCTGGAAGCACCTCGTTGCGTTTGGGCGAAGGCATCCTATACCCAGCCGAAAGAATTGGCAGGCCTGATAAAGTGGAAATGATGAAGCAAATGGCCAAAATGGATATGAAAATGGGAGCGCCTTCAATGGTAGGTAACAAAAAGAAAAAAACACCTGAATACCTGAAGGAGAATTATGGGATGAAAATGGATATGAAGGACGGAAAAATGAATATGAACGATGGTATGAACGATGGCAAAATGGGTAATCAAATGGATATGAAGGCAAACGACCATATGGGTCACGATATGTCTATGATGCAAAAGGACACCGTGTCTTTCGATTACAGCACACGTAAAACCTATTTCAACTACGACTTTTTAAAGGCAACCGAAAATACCACATTCAAGGCCAACTTACCCGTAAACGATATTCTGTTGAACCTGACCGGAAATATGCAACGCTATGTTTGGAGTATGAACGGTGTTCCACTTTCGGAAACCGATAAAATAAAAATAAAAAGTGGTGAAGTAACCCGAATAACACTCAACAATCTAACGATGATGCACCACCCAATGCATTTGCACGGTCATTATTTTAGGGTCGTTAACGAAAATGGTGAACGTTCACCATTAAAGCATACCGTCAATGTACCGCCAATGCAGAAAGTGGTTATAGAGTTCTACAACGAAGAGTATGGAGATTGGTTCTTTCATTGTCACGTACTATATCATATGATGGGAGGTATGGCAAGGGTGTTTAGTTATGATACCCCAAGAGATAAAAGAATGGAAGATTTTCCCGTTCAGAAACTCATAGATGAAACCGACCATTACTATTCTTGGGGATTGTTGCGTGCAGGCTCAAACTTTAATGAACTCTTTTTAACCTCTAGCAATATCCGTAACGAATTTGGATTACGAGCAGAATTCGATTATGACAAAAATCTTGAAGCTGAAGTAAATTACAACAGGTATCTCAATGATTGGGTGCGTCTCTATGTAGGTGTTAATACCGAAACCGAAATACCAAATTCCTTCGATGAGTTCAATACAGTTGGTCTTATTGGTGTAAAATACTTTACACCTTATAGATTCAATGTAGATGTGAGTATGGATAACCAGCTACGCCCAAGAATACGCTTGGACAGAGAACTATTGATTTTTCCAAGAATTTTTCTGGAAGGCGAATATGAATATAGAGCAGACTTTGGATGGGTGAATGATTTAGGAGATAGCTCTTTTGAAAGCGAAACACAATGGTTGGTAGGTCTTTCATACATCCTCTCTAGAAATTTTTCAATTCAAGGAAACTATAACAACCGATATGGTTGGGGTGGCGGTCTTTTAGCAAGATTTTAAATAAAGATTAACATATATCAATAATAATTAAATCAAAAACAAAATGAGCAAATTAAAATTAGTATTAGGGATAGTTGCAATAGCATTTGTAACCTTAACAGCAGTGTCTTGTAAAGACGCTAAAACAGACAAGAATAATTCAACAGAGCATCATTCAGAGATGAATGCAGATGGAGACCATTCAAAAATGAATCACGATAACAGTGATGGACACCACGATGGTGAAAAAAAGGAAATGGCAATGAATGGAAATGGTGCCTCACAAGCCGTATTAAATGATTATTTCAATCTTAAGGACGCTTTGGTGGCAGATGACAACGCAAAAGCGAAAAATTTAGGAGCCGTTTTGGCAAAAAGTCTGGGTAGCTTGGATATTTCTAAATATACGGAAGAAGAAAAGTCAGAATTAAAGGAAATTATTGAAGATGCAGTTGAGCACGCAGAACATATCTCAGAAAGCGATATAGCGCACCAAAGAGAACATTTTAAAGTATTGAGCAAGGATATGGCTGATATGATAGCAATCACCGGAACATCGATGACCATTTATGAGCAGTACTGCCCTATGTACGATAACAACAAAGGCGGTGCCTGGCTCAGTATGAATGAAGAAATCAGAAACCCGTATTTCGGTGCCAAAATGCTGAAATGTGGTAAAGTACAACGTGAAATCAATTAAATGAAGGCTGTAAAAATCATAGCATGGATAGCATTAATTGCCTTTGTGGTTATCCAGTTTTTTCCTGTGGACTATAACCAGAGCGAAACGGTTCCCGATACTGATTTTATGCTGGTAAATGATGTCCCAAGTGATATTCAAAACAAACTGCAAGTCTCTTGTTATGATTGCCACAGTAACAACACACAGTACCCTTGGTACAGCAAGGTGCAACCCATAGCTTGGTTCTTAGAAGGGCATATCAAAGAAGGAAAAGCAGAGTTAAACTTCAATGAATGGGATTCCCTTTCCAGTCGAAGAAAAGCAAGCAAGCTAAGGTCTATCGTTAAACAGATTGAAAATGGTGAGATGCCTTTGGCTTCCTATACTTTAATTCACAAGGAGGCTACTTTTTCAGAAAAAGAAGCACAGAGGGTTGTTAAGTATATGGAAAATTTAAAAGACAGTTTATAATTAAAAAAAAAGATAAGATGAAAAATTTAAAAATCAGTGTAATAGTAATGTTACTGTTAACAGTTTCTTTTACCAATGCACAGGAAAAGGAAAAAATGAATCACGACCATAATCACAATAAAATGATGGATATGAAAGGTGATACAAAAGCAGAGGCAATTTTAAGTGATTATTTCAGCTTAAAAGATGCTTTGGTAGCAGATGATTCAGAAAAAGCAGTTGAGGCAAGCACTAAATTGGTGGCTTCACTGAAAGCGTTCGACGAGTCTAACTATACAGCTAAAGAGCAAAAAGAATTGACTGATATTATTGAGGATGCCACAGAGCACGCAGAACATATTTCAAAAAGTGAAATAGCCCATCAAAGAGAGCATTTTAAAGTGTTGAGTAGGGATATTACCGATATAGTAGCTATTACGGGCACAAAGAATAAGCTGTACCAACAGTTTTGCCCAATGTATGATAAGGGGAGTGCTTGGTTAAGCACTAAAGAAGAAGTGAGAAATCCATATTACGGTAGTCGAATGCTAAAATGTGGAAAAGTTCAAAAAACTATTCACTAGATAATCTGTTTCAAGCAATCTACCTATCGTGCTGGTTTATTAGTTAACAGAGGATAGAAGATACCAGGTTGTCAGGATAGTTAAAAAGTCCTGTCGTGGGAAGGAAAATATTGATGGTTAGTGTTAATTCCTTCCCATGTCAGGCACAAGATAATAGAAAAAGAAAGATTGATTTGGTTAATAGCAGCCTGTTAAGAAGGGAGAGGGATTAAATCCCCCTAGAATTATAGTATCCCTCTTCCTTTATCGGGCAAAATACAAACTTTTGAAAAGGAGAAATTCTTTTAGAAGTACTTGATTATGGGAGTGAAACCTGTTTTTTGATTGATGGATAGAGTTTAACTCTCATTTTCAAGTAGTAATGGTTGGAAGTTGCAGTGAGAATAAAAATTTAAAACGATGAAAGAATGTTGTAAAGACGGATGCCACCACAAAGCAGAAAAATCTGCTGTTAGAAGATGGTTTAATTACATACTGTATGCAATACTGATTGTAATAATTGGTAGTGCGTTGGCACTTCAACTATTTAATTAGAACACAATGAATATGGAAGATATAACCAATATACCTAAAGACACAGGGTTTTACGAACAGCTCTTTAAAAAAGTATTGTTCACTGCTGGCGTAGTTACGCTTTTGTCCTTAAGTTATGTATTATGGGTTAATGAAAATTCTGATAACTTATTTCTGCCATTTTTAATTGTTGGGTTAGCCTTGGCCAAAATGATATTCATTGTTAGACTCACTTTTATACAATTAAGTAAAATAATAGGCGAAAGCCATCAGCTTACGCACGTTCTTACATTGTTTGCTGTATTAATTGTCTTGATTATCCTTTCGTTTTCAGCAGATTATCTAGCGTTGTACGTATTGAATTCAGAAAATTTTAAGTCTGCAACATCACTTGAAGGTTCATTTTTTAAAGGGTTTTTTGAGTTTACATATTTCAGCCTAATTACTTTTTCATCTGTTGGTTTTGGAGATATAGTGCCATTAACAATTCCTGGTAAACTCTTGGTAATTATGGAGGTTTTCTTGAGCTTTTTGGTTTTGGTTTTTGGTATTGCCAACATTAATAGAATACACGTCAATAAATAAAACATTATAAAACTAAAATTATGAAAACACTTAAACTAGCAACAACCTTAATACTACTTCTGTTTACCACTGGCCAAATCTTTAGCCAAAATGCAGGGAGTACAACAGATAAAGAAGCTGTTCTAAAAATAATGAAATCGTACAAAGATGCATTGCAAAATCTCACTACCAAAGGCACATTTGAGTTGTTTGCAAAAGATTCCGAGGTATATGAATCAGGCGGTATTGAGGGTACCTATGAGCATTACATAAAACACCATCTAGGTCCAGAACTGGGGCACTTTAAAAGTTTTACTTTTTCAGATTATAAAATCGATGTGAAAGTAGATGCACCCTACGCATTTACTACAGAAACCTATGTTTACACCATCGTATTAAATCCAGACGAAACAGGTAAGTCACGAACTATTAAGAAAAAAGGAGTAGCAACCTCAATTCTAAAGAAAATAGATGGCCAATGGAAAATTATTAAAACACATTCTTCATCAAGAAACAAAAAGTAGTTGTTAATGGTAGGTAGAAAAACAGCACTTAAAATTAGAAAGGCACATAGGTATTTAGGTCTTTTTATTGGGATTCAATTCCTAATGTGGACGATTAGTGGTCTGTATTTTAGTTGGACAGATATTGATGATATCCACGGAGACCAGTTTAAGAAAGAGATACCTAAACAAACGTCCTTCAATAACCTTTTAGGTACTGCTCAACTAAACTTAGAGGAGCCAATTAAAAACTTAGAACTCTTGGAAATAGCTGGTGAACCTTATTATTGGATAAATGAAAACAACTTGTACAATGCTGTTTCAGGTAATAAAAAGAATGAAATTACCAAACAAGAAGCAATCAAAGTAGCTGAGCGTTATATGTTATCAGATTTAAAAATAGATAAAATACAGAGAATTGAAGCAGTAAGCGACCACCACGAATATAGGGGAAGACCTCTGCCAGCTTATGAGATTTCATACAAAACTGATGAAAATCTTAAAGTTTATGTGGCAATTAAAAATGGAGCGTTTCAAACAGTTCGCCACCGAGATTGGCGTTGGTTCGATTTTTTATGGATGACACATACTATGGATTATCAAGGACGAGATAATTTTAATACCATTGTTTTAAGAGCATTCTCATTGTTGGGATTAATAACAGTATTGAGTGGTTTTTTACTTTGGTATACATCATCACCTACAATTAGAAAAATAAATAAGAGAACAAAAAAGTAATATTATGAATAAAAACATTATTTACATAAGTGTTGCGGTAATTGTTGGCCTGTTTGGTGGCTATCTAATTTTCGGTAGAGGTTCTGCTGATACAGCAACAAACACAGTTTTGGATGGTCACAACCACTCAGAGGAAATCGCTACTAACCAAATGTGGACTTGTTCGATGCACCCACAGATTATGCAACCGGAACCAGGAGATTGCCCTATTTGCGGAATGGATTTAATACCAGCAGAAGCAGGCACAGATGGTCTCAATGCTAATGAGATTAAAATGACAGAAAATGCTATGGCTTTGGCTAATATTCAAACCTCAGTTGTAGGGCAGGGACAAATGGGTGATAACTCATTAAAGCTATCGGGTAAGATTAGGCCCAATGAAGAATCTAATGCGGTACAAGTTACCTACTTTGGTGGTAGAATAGAGCAATTATACGTTAATTCTACAGGAGAACGTGTAGGTGCAGGACAACGTTTGGCTACTATCTATTCACCAGAATTAGTTGCTGCACAACAAGAACTACTAACGGCGTCCTCACTTAAAGAATCGCAACCAGAACTTTATAAGGCCGTAAGAAATAAACTTAAACTATGGAAACTTTCAGAGAAACAGATTAACGCTATTGAATCTGCTGGAAAAGTGCAAGAATATTTTCCCGTATTCGCCACGGTTTCTGGAACTGTCACTCATAAGATGGTAGAAGAAGGCGACTATGTAAAGCAAGGTCAACCACTATATAAGATTGCAAACTTTAATACCGTTTGGGCAGAATTTGATGCTTATGAAAATCAAATTGCATTATTAAGAGAAGGTCAGACTATTAAAATAACGACAAACGCCTACCGTAATGAAGTTTTTGATGCAAAAATTTCATTCATTGACCCGCTATTAAATTCAGCGACTAGAACTATAGTTGTAAGAGCTGTATTAAATAATATAAAAGACAAGTTTAAACCAGGAATGTTCGTTGAAGGTACCATTGAAGGCATTCAATCGGGTTCTAAAAGTGCAGTAACCGTTCCTGCTACCGCTGTTTTGTGGACAGGAAAACGGTCTGTAGTTTATGTTAAAACAAAACCGAACGAACCTGTCTTCGAAATGAGAGAAGTTTTATTGGGTAATACCAATGGTGAGAGTTATACCATTCTTGAGGGACTTGCAAATGGTGATGAAGTAGTGACAAATGGAACATTCACTGTAGATGCAGCAGCACAATTGCAAGGCAAAAAATCAATGATGAATGCTGAAGGGGGAAAAACTATGACAGGACACGAAGGCCATCTAGGAATGCAAAATGACGGTTCAGGGGAAAAGATGAACAGCACCAATCATTCAGAGATGAACAAGAGAATTGAAGTTCCTAATAAATTTCAGAGCCAATTAAAAGAGGTTTTTGATGGCTATATTCTATTAAAGGATGCTCTAGTTGATGACAACTCTGAAGAAGCACAAACTGCTGCAAAGAGAATAAGTCAGAATTTAGCAAAAGTAAATATGAAATTATTGTCCGATGAAGAAGCACATAACCATTGGATGACAATCCAAAAAGAGGTAAAAAATTCTGCAAATGCTATTGAAAACAATTCAGATATAGCGGCACAAAGAGGACATTTTAAGCACCTTTCTGCACATATGATAAGTGCTGTGCAACTTTTTGGCGTAAACCAAAAAGTCTTTAGCGAGTATTGCCCTATGGCAGATAACAATAAAGGTGCCTATTGGTTAAGCCTTGAAGAAGAAATTCGCAATCCGTATTACGGAGAAGCAATGTTAAAATGTGGTGAAGTAAGGGAGACCATAGAATAGGTCAGCCTTAAATAAGAGTCCCATAAAGAAATATATGCAATGGTAAGAAAAGCGATGATGAGTGAGAGTAGAAGAAATAGGAGAAAAGCTGAAAGAAATAAACACCGAACCAAGAACAATATCACTAAAAAAGATAGAATTATTGGAGTATTGGCACTAATCATCATATTTATTATTGCCGCTATTGCAGCGTATTACTATTCACTTTCAAAAGCAGGGTTAAAGTTGTTTTAAAAAATGAGTTATAAAGTTCACATAAAAAATATGGTATGTCCACGATGTATCTCTGCGGTATCTAATATGTTGCAAGAACTGAAGATACCATATAGCTCAATAAAATTGGGAGAAGTTGAATTAACAAAATCTTTAAGCGTGGAAAATAAAAACAAATTTTCCAAAGCACTACAAGATGTTGGATTCAGTCTAATCAACGACCGTAGAAGTCAGCTTATAGAACAGATGAAAACCTTGGTGGTAGACAAAATTTATTACTCATCAGAAGATTTGAACATTAAATGGACAGACTTTATTAGTGAAAAATTGCGCCTGGACTATAAATATTTAAGCTCACTTTTTTCATCAGTAGAGAGTATCACTTTTGAACAATATATCATTAACCAAAAAATTGAGCGTGTTAAAGAACTCATCGTTTATGACGAGTTAACCTTAAGCGAAATAGCTTTTAAGTTAAACTATAGTAGCGTTGCTTACTTAAGTAATCAGTTTAAAAAAGTTACGGGAATGACACCTACACAGTTTAAAAATAATAGAGATAAGAACAGAAAATCGCTTGATGAATTTTAGGATATTGAGAGTTCAATGCCACTTTTATGTGGTAAAATCGATTAGTGTTTTAAATGAGTTAAAGTATTACCTATTGTAGCAAATACTTGTTTTGTATAAATCTTAATTTTAATGAATTAAATTAATTAAAATAACCAAAAATATAAACTATGGAAAACAACGAAAAAAAGCCAAATAATTATTTAAAATTTTTCGCAATGATTGGCACCTCAATGGTTGCGATGTTCTTTTTGATGTACACACACTCGTATCAGATTATTGACCATTTCTGGTACAGTGAGACCCGTTTTTTTATGACCCTGATCATGGGTGGGTCGATGGTCATTATTATGCTTCTGTATATGTTAAATATGTACAAAGAGAGAAACAAGAATATTATGATTTTGAGTCTAGGGGTTTTATTGATTGCAGGGGGGATTTGGCTAGTTCGAAGTCAAATAACAGTTACTGGTGTTGACTATATGGAAGGAATGATACCCCATCACTCTATAGCTATTTTAACTAGCGAACGTTCTAAAATAAAAGATGTCAGGGTAAGGAAACTTGCCGATGAAATCATCAAGGCGCAACGTAGGGAAATAATGGAAATGCAATGGTTAATCAATGACATCAAGGAAAATGGAATAGTGGAAACAGAAGAGGAGAGAAAGAATCGCCCAATTCCCAAATTTGAAGGTTCACTTACCGAGGAAACAAAGAATCTAAACGATTAAGAACTTAAGTATACATCATCGATTAAAAGAAAAAGGATTTACCTTAAATAATCTTTCCAATTAGGGAAAGGCTTTAGAGGTTGAAAATCTTTTTTCTTTTAGAGGTTGATGAATTCAAAAAAATTGATTGCTAGCCTGCAAAAGATTCTTAACGAGAATGGTAGATTGATTTTTTCCCAAAAACTACATTTACTTTTAGAATATAACATTTGAGATTTTAAGTTATAGTTAATTTGAATGATGTGTTAGCTTTTTTTATTTAAGTATTTGCTTAAATAATAATATAAGTATAAATTTGCTAAAATTTTAATTATGGCTCTTGAATTAAGTTGCACCCGTGCCGAGGCAGACCAGAAGCAGTTGATGCGTTGTCGTAACATTTTGAATACAACCTCAGAATTAATCATTAGTGTCGGCAAGGTACTGGCCCTGGCAGGTAATGAGACCAGACTGAAGATACTTTTCCTGCTAAACGAGGAAGGTGAGCTTTGTCCTTGTGATTTTTCAGATATACTGCAAATGAGTGTCCCAGCAATTTCACAACACATTCGAAAGATGAAGGATGCCGGATTGATTTCTTCGAGACGAGATGGTCAAACGTTGTATTACTCTTTGGTCAAAGATTCAAGCGAGGTATTGGAAGGAATTTTCGGCAGGCTTAAAGAAAACAAAAAAGTAGCATAGAATGAATATGGAAAAATCATCAAATACAGTAGCGTACACTGGAATAATTTCAGCAATAGCGGCATCAATATGCTGCATAACCCCAGTTTTGGCATTGATTGCTGGCATAAGCGGAATTGCCTCAACTTTCTCTTGGATAGAACCTTTCAGACCTTATTTAGTAGGGCTAACGATTTTGGTGCTTGGTTTTGCTTGGTATCAAAAACTAAAACCCCAAAAAGAAATTGACTGTGAATGTGAGACAGATGACCTGCCTGCCGGTAAGGCAGGAAGGCCTAAATTTATTCAATCAAAAACCTTTTTAGGAACAGTAACTCTACTTGCTATAATAATGTTGGCTTTCCCATACTATTCAGGGATTTTTTATCCAAATACAGAAAAGCAAATAATCATAGTTGACAAATCAGACATTAAAACCACTGAATTTAAAATCAGCGGGATGACCTGCACGGGTTGTGAAGAACACGTAAACCACGAAATAAACAAACTTAATGGAATTGTACGTTCAAAAGCATCCTACGAAAACGGAAATGCAATCGTTGAGTTTGACAAAACCAAAACCAATGAAACGGAAATCGAGAAAGCAATTAACGCAACAGGTTATAAAGTAACCAACAAAAAGGAAAACTAATGGAAGTCCAGTTAAAATCAGAAATAACTTGCCCAAACTGCGGACACAAAAAAGTAGAGCAAATGCCAACAGAATCCTGTCAATTCTTTTACGAGTGTGAGAATTGTAAAAAAGTATTACGACCAAAAGAAGGTGATTGTTGTGTTTATTGTTCGTATGGAACAATTGCTTGTCCACCAATTCAAAATAATAAAAGTTGTTGCTAAAAGCATTATAATTTTGCAACACAGTTGCACAAAAATATTTTTATATTTGTATTGTGAAATTCATAACGCTTATATTATCAATTTACTTTCTAACACTCAATACAGTACCTTGTAGTGATATAGATAAGAGTATTGATGATTCTCAGGTAGTTTCTGTTGTTGACTATAATGGGGAACACGATGAAGACTGTGAACTTTGTTCGCCTTTTTGTCATTGTCATTGTTGTCACGTTCACACGATAAGTTTTAGTTTACCTTCATTCAAACCTTATCAACCCGAAGTGCCAAAAGAGTCTTTCAACCATCTTGATAGTCTTGAAAGTAACTTTTATCACTCTCTCTTTCAGCCCCCGCAGGTTTAATTCAGTTTTATAGGATAGCTATATCAAGTTTTGAGGTTTTCAGCTTTAGAAAACTTCAAACGGTGTATTTCGCTTGTGCGCCTGTCCAGAGTGCAGTCGAAGGGAAAGCACAATTTCATTTTTAACTGAATTAACACCTAAATCTATGATTAACAGAATCATTGATTTTTCAATCAATAACAAATTTATTATCGGTCTGCTCACATTGGCACTCATTGGTGCTGGGATTTATAGTATGACCCAAGTTCCCATAGATGCCGTACCAGATATTACCAACAATCAGGTACAGGTCATCACGCAATCGCCCAATTTGGGCACAGAGGATATAGAGCAGTTTGTGACCTATCCCGTGGAAGTGGCGATGAGCAACCTGCCCGATGTCAAGGAAATACGTTCGATTTCGCGATTTGGACTTTCCGTGGTAACGGTAGTTTTTGACGATGATATGGGAACCTATCTGCCCCGTCAGCTAGTTTCCGAGAAACTTACCGAAGTGCGCGAACAGATTCCTGAAGAACTCGGTCAACCTTCTATGGGACCCATCTCAACAGGTTTGGGCGAGGTGTACCAATACACCTTAAAGGTCGAGCCTAAGTTTCAGGACAAATATTCCCTTGCCGACCTACGCACGATGCAGGATTGGATTGTACAACGACAAATGGCGATGGTGCCTGGCGTCGTTGAAATCAATGCGATAGGTGGAAAGATTAAACAATACGAAGTGGCCGTTGACCCCAACGAATTGAAGTCTATCGGGCTTACCATTACCGATGTATTTAAAGCCTTGGAAGCAAACAATAAGAATACGGGTGGCGCCTACATCGAAAAGAACCACCAGGCCAACTTCATTCGGGGTGAAGGTTTGGTACGTAACCTCAATGACATCAAGAAAATCGTTATTAAAAATGAAAATGGTGTGCCCATCACCGTAAACGATGTGGCCGATGTACGCTTCGGTTCCGCCGTTCGCTATGGGGCATTAACGCAGGATGGCGAAGGCGAGGTCGTCGGTGGACTGGTAATGATGCTCAAAGGCGCAAACTCAAACGAAGTCATTGTCCGCGTTAAGGATAGGATGGCCGAAATCCAGAAATCACTTCCCGAAGGCGTGGTCATCGAACCCTTGTTGGATAGAAGTAAACTCATCAGTGAGACCACAGGCACGGTACGCAACAATCTTCTGGAAGGCGCGCTCATCGTGATTTTTGTACTGGTCTTTCTTTTGGGGAACTGGCGTGGCGGACTGATTGTGGCATCGACCATTCCCCTATCCCTATTGTTTGCCTTTATCCTAATGAATGTTTTTGACGTATGGGCGAACCTGATGAGCTTGGGGGCAATCGACTTTGGTATTATCGTAGATGGGGCGGTCATTATCGTGGAAGCGAGTGTATTTCTTATGGCCAGTTATGTGCTTAAAAAGAAATCTTTGGATAAGAAAGACCGTGACGAAATTGCAGCCGATGCATCCAAAAAAATGATGAACGCTGCCTTCTTCGGGCAGTTGATAATTTTAATTGTTTTCTTACCCATCCTTGCACTTGAAGGCGTCGAGGGGAAGATGTTCCAGCCTATGGCACTCACGTTCATCTTTGCGATGATTGGTGCAATGGTACTATGTCTGACCTATGTGCCGATGATGTCCGCCTTGTTCCTGAAACCGCCAAAAAAGGAAAAGAAATCGTGGGGCGACCGTTTTGTACATTGGGTACAACGCAAGTATGAGCCCCTATTGTTAAACGTCTTGGAAAAAGGAAAATGGGTCGTTAGTATTGCGGTGGCCATCTTTGCCGTGGCCATCTTCACGTTTACCAAAATGGGTGGTGAGTTCATACCGCAATTGGACGAGGGCGATATTGCCTTCCACGCTATTTTGAAACCCGGAAGTTCATTGAGCGAGACCATCGAGACCACCACAAAAATAGAACGCATCGTAAAGGCCGAATTTCCCGAAGTGGAAAAAATAGTCAGCCGTATCGGTGTTGCGGAAGTGCCTACCGACCCTATGCCGATGGACTTTGCCGATGTATTCGTAATACTGAAACCGCAGGACGAATGGGTGTCTGCCGAATCCAAATATGAACTTATTGAGAAGATGAAGGATGCGGTGAGCACTATACCTGGTGTCAATTATGAATTTACGCAACCCATCGAAATGCGGTTTAATGAGCTATTGGAAGGCATCCGTGAGGATATTGCGATTAAAATATATGGTGAGGATATCAATGTGCTTGCGTCCAAAGCGGACGAGATTACCAAAATTATCGCAGGTACTGAAGGTATAGGCGATATGCGGGCAGAAGCCACTTCGGGCTTACCGCAGATGACGATAAAGTACAATCGCAACAAACTGGCCCAATACGGCGTGAGCATCGATCAACTCAATACGATGGTGCAATCCGCTTTCGCAGGTGGGTATGCAGGGGTCATTTTTGAAGGTGAAAAGCGTTTTGATTTGGTGGTCAGGCTCGATGAGCAGAACCGCAGCGATATCAACGATATCCGTAATCTCTATATCAATCTACCGAACGGTTCACAAATTCCACTTCAAGAACTGGCAGCCATCGAATACACACCAGGACCGATGCAGATAAGCAGGGACAATACCAATCGCAGAACCTATGTAGGCGTTAATGTACGTGGTCGTGATGTGGAATCGCTGGTCAATGAGATTAAAGAGAAACTGGATGCCAACTTGGATTTACCCCCAGGTTATTTTATCCGTTATGGTGGTGCCTTTGAAAATCTGGAAAGGGCCAGCGACCGTTTGCAGACCGTAGTTCCCATTGCACTGTTGCTCATATTCATCCTGATTTACTTTGCCCTAAAATCCTTTCCGCAGACCTTGATGATATATCTGGCCATCCCAATGGCGACCATAGGCGGTGTGTTCGCTCTCTGGCTCAGGGATATGCCCTTCAGTATTTCCGCAGGGGTTGGCTTTATCGTGCTTTTCGGGGTTGCCGTACTGAACGGTTTGGTAATGATTAGCGGACTCAACGAACTGAAAGAGGAAGGCGTTACCAACCTAAAAGAGCGAATCGTTGAAGGAACAAAAAGAAGGGTACGCCCCATTATGCTCACGGCCTTTACCGATATTCTCGGTTTTCTGCCTATGGCCATTTCCGCATCCGCAGGGGCAGAAGTTCAGCGACCATTGGCGACGGTCGTTATAGGTGGATTAATTACATCCACCTTATTGACCCTATTCATTCTTCCCATTTTCTATCAATGGGTAGAAAAACGTTCGGAACGCAAAATAAAGGTCAATCCGAAAATCGTAACCGCTTCTGTGGTGGTATGTTTCTTTTTTGCTTTCGCGGAAGTAGAAGCGCAGCAAGTTCATCAGAACGATACATTACCCGTTGTTTCATTGGAACAGGCCGTAGAAATATCCAAAGAAAACTATCCGCTATTGATAACAAAACGGCTGGAAATTCAAAAGCAGAATGCTCTGAAAGGTACTGCCTATGATTTGGGTAATACCCAAGTATTTACGGGCGGTGAGGAAATTTCAGAAGGTCAAGGTATTTATACAATAGTTGGTGTAGGCCAGCAGAACATCAACCTGTTCGGTATCGGTTCAAAGAAGCGGTTGCAAAAACAGCGTATCGCCTTGGCGGAAACCGCACTTGACCTTACCGCATTGCAAGTGGCACAGGAAGTCAAAAAAGTGTGGTCACAGGCCTATCAGCAACGGCAGAAATATGAACTCTACCGTGAACTGGATTCCATCTACTCGCAGTTTGAAAAGGCCATTGAACTGAACTACAAGGTAGAGGCTATTTCACGCTTGGAATATTCATCGGCGACCAATCAGGCATTGCAAATCAGCAACAAACTGCAACAGGCCGAAAGTGATTACGCCATTGCCCTACAGAAGCTCAATCTTTGGTTGGTTTCCGACACGTTCTATACCGTTCCCGATTCGTTGGATGGTAGCGAAGTGGCAGTACTGGGAATTCCATCAACCATAGAAACCCATCCCGAACTGGAACTTTCGCAAAAGCGGATTGATGAAGCCCAAGCCAGCTACAAAGCTGAACGTTCCGATTTGTTGCCCAATTTCAACCTTCAGGGCGGATTGCAACGGGTGAATGGCAGTAGCGGATTCTACACCTATCAGGCGGGAATATCTCTTCCGCTGTTTTCTCGTGCCGAACGCAGTCAGGTCAAAGCTGCCAAATTGGAAAGTGAAATCGCAAAAGCCAATGCAAACTTTACCAAACGTCAACTGCAATCGGAATACCGACAAGCGGTAGAAACCTATCAAAAATGGGAAGCATCTTGGCAATTCTATAAAGACAAAGCTTTACCGCTTGCTGAGGAACAGAGACAAGGCGCATTGCTGGCCTATAAGGAAGGTGCCGTGGATTACGCCGCTTTTACCCAAATTATTAGGGATGCCATACAGACGGAAATGGATGCGCTGAACGCTCTCGACAATTATCTAAAATCAGTTTTCGAACTACAATATTTCAAGCAATAAAATGAAGAAATTATCAAAATACATAGTTATTGGTTTGTTGGCGATGCTTTTGGCGTTGACCGCTTGTGGCGATTCCAAAAAAGAATCCGCAGAGAATAACAAAGACAATCCGGAAACGGAAAAAGCGCATTCCGAGGGCGAAGCCAAGGAAGTAATGCTCACGGCCAAACAGTTCGATGCACTGCAAATGGAAATCGACACCCTGAAAATGCGGAATATGAGCGGCTATATGGAAGCCAACGGACAGTTGGAAGTCCCACCACAAAACGAGGCCACCGTCACAACGGTAGTGGGTGCCAACGTGGTTTCCATCGAGGTCATTGAGGGCGATAAGGTCAGCAAGGGGCAGACCGTCGCCTATTTGTCACACCCCAATATCATCGAAAAACAGACCGATTATCTTGATGCGTTCAGCAATAGCCAGTTTCTCAAGAAAGAATACGAACGGCAAAAAACATTGTATGATGCAGGCGTGGGCAGCGGTGCAAACTTTCAAAAGACCGAAGCCGAATACCAGGCATCCCGAAGCAAGGTCAACGGTCTCGAAGCTCAACTGCAACAATTGAGCATCAGCGCATCCGGTGTGCGGAACGGCACTATATATCAACGGGTGGCACTTAGAAGTCCCATCGAAGGGTTTGTGGAAAAAGTTGCCATAAAAACTGGCCAATACGTGGATCCGCAGACCGACTTAATGGAAATTGTGGATACCCACCACGTACACGCAGATTTGATGGTTTTTGAAAAGGATGTCTATAAGGTGAAAGAAGGGCAAAAAGTGGTTTTCAATGTACAGTCGATTCCGGGAAAGGAACTAACTGCCGAAATCTATTCCGTAGGAAAGACCTTTGAACAAAACCCGAAGGCCATTCACGTTCACGCTGAAATCGAGAACAAGGAAGGCAACCTGATTCCCGGGATGTACATTCAGGGGCGCATCCAAACTGAAAATACCCAGACAAAGGCGATGCCAGAAACTGCCATAGCAGCCGATGGTGAACGATTCTTTGTATTCTCGGCCGAAAAGGAAGGTGATGATTGGTCGTTCAGACCCATTGAAGTCACCAAAGGCACCCACGATGGCGATTGGATTGCCATTGATTTTTTGAGCGAACAAGAACCGAATACAAAATATGCCTATAACAATGGCTACTATTTGATGGCAGAAATGAAGAAAGGCGAATCGGAAGAACACGGACATTAATAAATACAATCATAAAATGAAAGAAATAGAACAAAGACTTACTGATAATGGTGTTCGCCCCACGGCGATGCGGTTATTGATTTATAAATATTTGGCAGAAAAAGAAGTGGCTACCTCGCTGACCGATATCGAGACTGCTTTCACGAAAGCAGACCGAACTACCCTTTTCAGGACCCTTAAAACTTTTGAACAAAAGGGTGTGGTACATCAAATAGACGATGGGACAGGAATTGCCAAATACGCACTTTGCGAAAAAGGTTGCAATTGTGAACTTGAACAGGATTTGCACCTGCATTTCCATTGTAATAGCTGCGATGAGACCATTTGCCTGACCGAACATAAGATTCCACATATCAACCTGCCGGAAGGCTTTGTGGCAGAGGATGCCAATTTGGTTTTGAAGGGTATTTGTGACAAGTGCAGCGGACAATAAATGCACTTCCGTTGCATCCTCTATTATCGCAACTTTGAATTTTAAAATCTTATGAAAAAAAAGAAAGTAAATTTAAAAGACTTAAAGCATAATTCGGAAGAAGAGCATAGTCACGATGATGGTCATAATCACGACCACGGTGATAGTAGTTCATTTAACACCTACCTGCCCGCTATTTTCAGTTTTGTATTGCTGATTACAGGCATTGCCATAGATTATTTTGATGCGTTCCCATTCTTCAAGGATTGGGTTCGGATTGTTTGGTACACTGTAGCTTACATTCCCGTTGGTTTTCCTGTTATCAAAGAGGGCTGGAACAGTATTAGGAAGGGTGATTTCTTTACGGAATTTTTCTTGATGTCCATTGCGACTCTGGGGGCATTTGCCATAGGTGAATATCCCGAAGGTGTGGCCGTAATGCTATTTTATGCGGTGGGCGAACTGTTCCAAAATGCTGCTGTTAATCGGGCGAAGGGGAATATAAAGGCACTCTTGGATGCACGACCCGATGAAGCATTGGTTTATAGAAATGGGGATTTTGTTTCAGTCAATCCGGAAACGGTCGAGATTGGTGAAACAATTCAGGTTCGCGTAGGCGAAAAAATCCCCTTGGACGGCATTTTACTTTCAGAAAAAGCATCATTGAACACAGCTGCCATTACTGGTGAAAGCAAGCCTGACACCGTCGCAAAAGATGATAAAGTGTATGCCGGAAGTATCAATCTTGACGGCGTAATCGAAGTAAAAACGACCAAAGAATTTAAGGACAGTTCCATCGCGCGAATCTTGGATATGGTTCAGAACGCTACCGCCCGAAAATCGAAGACGGAACTGTTCATTAGAAAATTCGCCAGAATTTATACACCCATCGTGGTTTTCCTTGCCATCGGACTGACGTTTTTGCCGTATTTCTTCGTGGACGATTATGTGTTTAGGGATTGGCTCTACCGCGCTCTGATTTTCTTGGTAATTTCCTGTCCCTGTGCCTTGGTCATATCCATTCCCTTGGGCTATTTCGGTGGTCTCGGTGCAGCATCCCGTAATGGAATTTTATTTAAGGGTGCATCCTTTCTCGATGCGATGACCAAGGTGAACACCGTGGTAATGGACAAAACGGGTACCGTGACCAAAGGGGTTTTCAAGATTAAGAAAGTGGTAACCAAAAATAGTTTTGCGCCTGCCCTGAGCGCAGTCGAAGGGGAAGCGGAATTTATGCAGTACTTGATGGCTATGGAAGAGCAATCCACCCATCCCATTGCAAAGGCAGTTCTGGAATATAAGGCCGATGGTGCAGAGTTGGAAGCGACCGAAGTTTCCGAAGTTGCTGGAAAAGGATTGAAAGGTACGGTCAACGGAAAGCAGGTATTGGTGGGCAATAAAGCTTTGATGGTTTCCAACGGAATCGAAGTTCCCTCTGAGACCGATACCATAGTCGAATCCATAGTAATGGTAGCCATCGACGGAAAGTTTGCCGAATATGTGACGATTGCCGATGAACTGAAGGAAGATGCCCACCAAGCCATAAAGCAAATTCGTGAAGCTGGCATTTCCAAAATCATAATGCTCTCGGGCGACAAGGATTCCATTACCCAACAGGTGTCTGAAGAGCTGAATATAGATTGGGCGAAAGGCGGTCTGCTACCAGAAGATAAACTGAACGAAGTCGAGAAACTCAAAAAACAACCTGATACGACTATAGCCTTTATGGGCGACGGTATCAATGATGCGCCCGTACTTGCTGCAAGCGATGTAGGTATCGCAATGGGTGGTTTGGGTAGTGATGTGGCCATCGAAACGGCAGATGTTATCATCCAGACTGACCAACCGAGCAAGATAGCGAGAGCGGTCAAAATCGGTCGTTCCACCCGTAGGATTGTCTGGCAAAACATCGGTCTGGCATTTGGGGTAAAGGTAGTTGTTCTTATCCTCGGCGCTGGTGGTTTGGCTACGATGTGGGAAGCCGTATTTGCCGATGTTGGGGTGGCGTTATTAGCTATTTTAAATGCGGTCAGATTGCAAAGAATGACTTGGAGTTAACATACAAAAAAAGCGCATAGAGAAAATGTTTTAAAAGCATAGTTGGTATATTTAATAATTCAATTTAAAAAGGTATTAGAAACCAACTAATAAAAGAAAATGAATGAGCAAATTTTACAACTCTTTAAGCGAATAACGTAACAGCTTTCCCGTGTTCTATTCCGAAATTTGTTAAATACAAAACGGATTAGTAAATGGAGGCAACCAATATATTCGACACCAAACCCAAAGAACAAAAAACAGGCATAAAAAAATCCTTTCCAGTTACGGGTATGACCTGTGCCGCCTGTGCCAGCAGTGTTGAGTCGATTCTTTCCCATACCGATGGCGTAAACAAGGCCATCGTAAATTTTGCCAGCAATTCGGTTTTAGTCGATTACGATGAAACCATTTCTGAAGAAAAACTTCAGAACGCACTGCGTGAAGTGGGCTATGATATCATTATCGATGCAGAAGACCCAGTGGAAGCACAACAAGAGCTTCAGCAAAAGCATTACCAAGACATTAAAAACCGTACCATTTGGTCAGCTATTCTGACGCTACCCATCTTCGTACTTGGAATGTTCTTTATGCAATGGGAACCTGGTAAGTGGATTTCTTTGGTATTGGCTATTCCTATTCTTTTTTGGTTTGGGCGTAGTTTTTTTATCAATGCTTTCAAACAGGCCAAACGTGGCAAGGCGAATATGGATACCTTGGTGGCTTTAAGTACGGGCATTGCATTTTTGTTTAGTGTGTTCAACACCATATTTCCGGAATTTTGGTTAAATCGTGCTATTGAGCCACACGTTTATTACGAAGCGGCGACAGTGATTATCACCTTTATTTCTTTGGGGAAATTACTGGAAGAAAAGGCCAAATCGAATACTTCTTCGGCCATTAAAAAATTAATGGGATTACAACCTAAAACGCTTAAAGTTATTGATAATGGGGAAGAAAAAGAAATTCCTATTTCTGCTGTACAAGTAGGTCAAACTATTTTAGTCCGTCCTGGAGAAAAGATTCCCGTAGATGGGGAAGTTACTAAAGGAAGCTCGTATGTAGACGAAAGTATGATTACGGGTGAACCTGTTCCAGTACAAAAGTCCAGAGAAGAGAAGGTATTTGCTGGTACTGTCAATCAAAAAGGTAGTTTTCAATTTACTGCAGAAAAAGTTGGAGGTGAAACCCTGCTTTCCCGAATCATAAAAATGGTACAGGAGGCACAGGGTAGCAAAGCACCCGTACAAAAACTGGTCGATAAAATTGCTGGAATATTTGTTCCCATCGTATTGGGGATATCCATTGTTACCTTCATCGTCTGGATGTCTATGGGAGGTGATAATGCGTTTTCTCAAGCTTTATTGACTTCGGTCGCTGTATTGGTCATTGCCTGTCCTTGCGCCTTAGGGTTGGCTACACCTACTGCTATTATGGTGGGAATTGGAAAAGGTGCCGAAAATAATGTCCTTATAAAAGATGCCGAGAGTTTAGAACTCGGTCATAAAGTTAATGCTATCATCCTTGATAAAACTGGCACTATTACCGAGGGAAAACCATTGGTGACCGATATACATTGGAAGCGTACACTTGAAAATAAAAATAAATTTAAACAGTTGCTTTTAGCAATAGAAGCCCAATCTGAACACCCCTTGGCGGAAGCAGTTGTTAATCATTTTAAAGAAGAAAATATTGAAAAAGTTGAAATTGCTTCTTTTGAAAGTATTACGGGTAAAGGTGTGCAGGCTAAAAAAGAGAATGGCTCACAATACTATGTTGGAAACCATAAACTAATGCTTGAGAAGAATATACAAATTGATGCTTCCTTGATGCAAACAGCAGAAAGTCTTGAAGAGCAAGCAAAAACCGTCATATTCTTTGGTAATGAAATAGATGTATTGGCGATACTTGCTATTGCAGACAAAATAAAGGAAACTTCAAAAATAGCCATTGCAACACTTCAGGAAAGGGACATTGATGTCTATATGCTCACCGGTGATAATAATAAGACAGCATCAGCCGTAGCCCAACAAGTGGGAATAGCAAATTTCCAAGGGGAAGTAATGCCTTCGGATAAAGCAAACTTTGTGAAAAAATTGCAGTCTGATGGTAAAATAGTAGCTATGGTAGGCGATGGCATCAATGATTCCCACGCCTTGGCGCAAGCCGATGTAAGTATCGCGATGGGCAAGGGGTCCGATATTGCGATGGATGTTGCAAAAATGACATTGATAACCTCAGATTTACAATCCATTCCGAAAGCATTGGCACTATCAAAAAAAACGGTACTGGGCATCCGTCAAAACCTGTTTTGGGCATTCATTTATAATATTATTGGTATTCCGATAGCGGCAGGCGTGCTATACCCTATAAATGGCTTTTTATTAGACCCAATGATTGCAGGTGCAGCAATGGCATTTAGTAGTGTCTCTGTAGTTGCAAATAGCTTAAGGTTAAAAAGGGTAAAACTTTAATATTAATTATAAATTAAAACAAAATGAAAACTTTAAAATTTAAAACAAACATCAATTGCGGCGGTTGTGTATCAAAGGTAACACCATTCTTAAATAATCAGGAAGGTGTTGAAAGCTGGGAAGTGGATACTGTAAACCCAGATAAAATTCTAACAATAAAAAGCAATGGTGCTTCAGAAGAAGATGTAAAAGCCACATTGCAAAAAGTGGGCTTCAAGGCAGAAGCTGTAGATTAATACTCTTTAGTTTAATATGGATTACATTTTAATTTCGGTTGTAATTCTTCTATTTGCGATTCATTTTTATAGAAAAGCGCAACGTCATAGCATTAAACCATTTCCAGAACGCTGGCACGGGCTATTATTAGAGAATGTACATTATTATAGCAACCTTTCACAAGAGAAGCAAAAGGTTTTTCAACAGCGAATGATGCAATTTCTTAGTGAAGTCTATATTGATGGTGTGAAATTAGAATTGGAAGAGCTCGATAAAATTTTAATCGCTGCGAGTGCAGTGATTCCTGTGTTTGGCTTTAAAGAATGGCACTACACCAATTTAAGCGGAATTCTCTTATATCCAGACAATTTTAATGAGGATATGCAATTTGGAAGTAGGGATAAATCACGTAATATTGGTGGAATTGTTGGCAACGGTCGATTTGAAAAGCAAATGATTTTGTCTAAAAAGGCATTATATCACGGTTTTAAAAATAAGAGTGATAAAAACAATACTGGTATCCACGAATTTATACACCTAATAGATAAACTTGATGACAGAACAGATGGTGTGCCAGAACGATTATTGCAGCACCAATATGCCATACCGTGGTTAAATCTAATCCATAAGGAAATCGAAGCAATTAACGACAACCATTCAGACATTCGTAAATATGGTGGTACTAACCAAGCAGAATTCTTTGCGGTTGCATCAGAATATTTTTTTGAGCGACCAGATTTACTCAAAAGAAAACATCCTGAACTTTATGGTATGTTGGTTAATTGTTTTAAACAGAAGATAGAATAGTTTGTAATAACCGTAGAATAGATTTTTACAAGTAATTTATATATCGAAATATATTATTTAAATAGAGACGCCTAGAGAAAAACTTAAAAAATAATTAAATTAGTATAAATGCATAATTCTATTAAGTTTTCAATTATTTGAAATCTAGATAAATACAAAGAATTAAGTTCAAACTAAATTTTAGAAGATTAATATTACAAGAAACCAGCATCACCGTTTAACGTCAGTCAAAAGTTTATCCATTAAATATAAAAACTAAAATGGCCTAAAGAATGAACTAAATTATAAAGCTTGCGATTGTTTCATCACATATTTAATAAAGTTCATTTACATGAAGAATATTTCAATTTACTCTTCCATAAGTCTTATAAATATTTTTAAATTTTGGTTCGATAATAGGTCAATCTTGTGTACAGTAGAACCTTCAACCTTTTTTGGTTGGAGGTTTTTTTATGATGATAATCTTTTACAAAGTATTGAAGGTAATACTACTTTTTCAAAAGGTTTAGTAGGGTTTTTTAAACGATTAATAAGTAGCCTTACAATTGTTTTGCCTATTTCTATTCCGTTTTGATCAATAGTAGTAAGCTCTGGAGTTAAATGCGGAGCAATATTTTGGTTGGCATAGCCAATAACTGCAACTTCTTCAGGGATTTTATAATTTTTCTCTTTTACGGCTTTTAAAGCAGAAAGTGTTCCGTCTTCATCTAAACCAATAAAAGCATCTGGTTTGTTATTGATTAAGTATTTAGAAACTTCATTTTTTATAGATTCTTGGCTACCAGTTACAATATCTGCTTCGTTAACTGTTATTCCAAATTCTTCTAACGCTTTTTTATAACCGTTGGTTCTTGATTTTCCTACGGTAATATTATTTATTGTTGAAGAAATAGCGATATGTTTTTTACCAGATTCTAAAAGATATTTTGTGGCTTTGTAAACCGCTTCTCGATTGTCTTCTAAAACTTTATCACATTCAATAGTTTTAATAACACGGTCAAACATTACAATAGGTTTATTATTGTCTATTGCAGAGGTTAGATGATTAAAATCTTCTTCTATTTGAGTTTCTTCTGAAGTTGAAATTATAAAACCATCTACAATTCCATTAGAAAGGTTGTTGACACTTTTAGATTCTTTTTTAAAAGATTCGTTAGTGATACTAATGATAATGTTGTAATCTGTTTTTTCAATTTCGGTTTCTATACCTAAAAGAACTTCTGTGAAAAAGTTGTTTTGAACTGTTGGTAATACAACAGCTATTGTTTTTGTGGTTCCAGATTTTAAATTTCTGGCTAAAACATTGGGTTGATATTTATGAAGTGCAGCAAGCTCTTTTACTTTAGTTTTTGTGTCGTGACTAATTTCTGGACTATCATTTAGTGCTTTAGATATTGTTGATATCGAAACACCTAAAATTTTTGATAATTCTTTTAATGTGATGCTTTTCTTCATTGTTTCTGAATTTCCCAAGAAATAAAATTACAAATTCCTGCTTTAAAACCAAGAATAAAAATAGTTTTTTAAACTTATCTAATGGCTTCTCCAAAAAAGAAAGCAGTTACACCTTTTACGCCTGGCTTACACTTAAATATAGATCCTGCTAAAGGATATTTTTTTCGTTCTTCTTCGGTCATATCGTTGGTAGAGGTAGTAATATATAATATGTCTAGATTTTCTCCTCCAAAAGCACAAGCAGTAACGTTATGCGCAGGCACTTCAATTTTTGAAATTAACTCACCTGTTTTTGGATCAAACTGCGCCACAGCATTACCATTCCATAAACCAACCCAAAGCGTGTCGTTTTCGTCAATAGTCATTCCGTCAGGATAACCTAAAGATTCAGGAATGTTTACAGCTATTTTTTCATTAGAAATAGTACTCGTTTCAATGTCGTAATCATAACTTTTAATACTTTTTGAAGGTGTGTCAATGTAATACATTTTTTTGGTGTCTTTAGACCAAACTATTCCGTTAGATATTGTAACGCTATCTACCATTTTTGTTGTTACTCCGTTAGGTTCTACTTTGTAAAGGTTGGCATTTGGAAGCGACTCTTTTAAATGCATAGATCCAACCCAAAGATTGCCTTTAGGGTCGCATTTTCCGTCATTAAAACGGTTTTCTGTTATATCAGATTCAACGTTTGATATCTGTTTTAAGTCGCCGTTTTCTAAATTAATTTTATAAATGCCATCTTCTAAAGCTACAACTGCTTGTTGTTTTGTGTAAGGTACTACTGTACCAACTCTAGATGGTGTTTTGATTACCTTATTTGTTTTGGTTTTTGGGTTGTAAATATTTAAAGTTTTTCCTTCAATGTCTACCCAATAAAATTCTTGTGTTTTATAGTTCCACAGCGCGCCTTCACCTAATTTAGAGTTAATTTTATATTCTAAAGTGGCTGTTTTTTGACTATTAGTTTCATCTTCAATAATATTATTTTTACTTTGTTTTTGTTTACAACTAGTTGTGGTTAAGATGAAAATTAAAGTAAGGTGAAAAAGATATTTTATGCTGATTTTTTGCATCGAAATTCAATTTATTTAAGTGAAATTATTGACGAAGATACAACCAAAAATAAGTTTTATAATTTGTTGTAAGGAAATATTGAATTTGCTTTACCATTTTTCATCTTTTTGTATATTTACCCAACCCTAAAAATTTACCTATGTTTAACGACTTTTGGCAAACTGTACAATACGGAATGAATCATGTGCTAGACATAAATGCATATGATCATGTTTTATTTTTAATCGTATTAGCTGTCCCTTATTTATTTAGAGATTGGAAACGTGTTTTATTACTAGTAACCATGTTTACAATTGGTCACACATTATCTTTAGTGCTTTCTGTGTACGGACATGTAAGTATTCAAGCAAGTTTAATTGAGTTTTTAATTCCGATAACCATTTTAATTATGGCTGTCTATAATGTATTTACAGCAGGAAAACAGAAAAACAGTCAGAAAATAGGTATTCTATTTGTGTCGACATTGTTTTTTGGTTTAATACACGGTTTTGGTTTTGGAAGAGAGTTTAGAATGAATTTAGACGCAGGAGATAACAAGTTAATTGCTTTATTAGAGTTTGCTTTAGGTATAGAAATAGCTCAAATAATAATCGTGTTTATAGTGCTGTTTTTAGGATATATTTTCCAAACAATATTTAGATTTTCCAAAAGAGATTGGATGATGGTTGTATCTTCTATAGTTATTGGTTTAGTAATACCAATGTTAATTAATAATTGGATTTTATAAAAAGCAACTATTAAAAACAGCTAAAATTATCTAAAGTTTTCATAAAACTTCTCTTTTTAAATTGTAATTAAAATACTAACCTCATATCTTCGTTATAGGTTTGGGTTAGATTTTTTGTTTGTTAGCCCATACAGCCAACAAAAACTAACTACATGTCAAAAAAAAAACAATTAAAATACGATAAAGCCTATTTGCGTATCGCCAAAGAATGGGGAAAACTATCTTATTGCAACCGTAAGCAAGTTGGCGCAGTTATTGTTAAAGATAGAATGATAATATCTGATGGTTACAACGGAACACCTACAGGTTTTGAAAATTTTTGCGAAGACGAAGAAGGTTACACAAAATGGTATGTATTACATGCCGAAGCTAATGCTATTTTAAAAGTAGCCTCATCAACACAATCTTGTAAAGGTGCCACGTTGTATATAACATTATCACCATGTAAAGAATGTAGCAAATTAATACATCAAGCAGGAATAATTCGTGTGGTGTATAATCAAGGATATAAGGATGATTCTGGTTTAAAATTTTTAACTAAAGCAGGAATAGAAGTAGAGCATATAGAACAATTAGAAGAATAATGTCAAAATTTAAAGTTTACATACCATTTATAATAGGACTTGCAGTTGCTGTAGGAATTTTTATTGGTGGCAATTTAGACTTTGGTGATACTTCAGATAAATTATTTACCTCAAACAGTAAAAAAGACAAACTTAACCGTCTTATAGATTACATAGACTATGAGTATGTAGAAGACGTCAATACAGACAGTATTGTAGATGTTACCGTAAACGGAATTTTAGACAATTTAGATCCGCATTCAGTTTATATTCCAAAAGAAAAGATGAAGCGTTCCACAGAAAATATGAAAGGTAATTTTGTTGGAATAGGTATCAATTTTTATACTTATAAAGATACAATAACGGTTATAAAAACTGTTGAAAACGGTCCAAGCGCCAAAGCAGGTATAATTGGTGGCGACCGAATATTAGAAGCAAACGGAAAATCCCTTTTAGGCGAAACAAATGATAGTTTAGTTGAAACTTTGAGAGGCGAACGTTATTCTGAAGTTATTTTAAAAGTCTTTAGAAAAGGAGAACCAAAGCTACTAACCTTTAACGTCACCAGAGACGTTGTACCAATTAAAAGTGTAGATGCAGCTTATATGTTGACAGAAGATTTAGGCTACATAAAAATTAATCGCTTTGCCGAAAGTACTTTTAATGAATTTAAAAAAGCATTAAGACGCTTAAAAAAAGAAGGCGCAACTAGTCTAGCATTAGATTTAAGAGGAAATCCTGGTGGATTCTTAGAAATTGCTGTAAATATTGTAGACGAATTTTTAGAAGACGATAAGCTAATTGTTTACACCAAAAACAAAAAAGGAGATGTCGAAAAAAGTTATTCTACTTCAAAAGGCGAGTTTGAAAACGGAGAACTTTTTGTAATGATAGACGAAAATTCTGCATCTGCTTCCGAAATTATTGCAGGAGCTTTACAAGACAATGATAAAGGAACAATTGTAGGAAGACGCTCTTACGGAAAAGGTTTAGTGCAACGCGAAATGCAATTAGGAGATGGTAGTGCAGTACGCTTAACAGTATCTAAATATTACACGCCAACAGGACGATCTATACAACGTTCTTACGCCAATGGTAATACAGATTATTACGACGATTATTCGCATAGAATGAAAAGTGGCGAGCTAATTGACGAGTCTAAAATTGAAGTAGCAGACTCTTTAAAATTTATAACACCAAAAGGAAAAGTAGTTTATGGTGGCGGCGGAATTATACCAGACGTTTTTGTGCCTTTAAATAGAAAAATGGAAAACGAAACGCTTAGCTTTTTAGAAAGAAAAGGGTTTTTTAATAATTTCATTTTTGAAGAAATAGAAAAAGATCGCGATTATTATGCTTCAATATCAAGACAAGACTTTTTTGATAATTATGTTGTCGATGATATAATGGTGAAAGATTTTGAAGATTACTTAAAACTAAAAACCAGATCTAACATCGTTTTTGTGGCTTATCGTGAAGAAGTAAAATACTACCTAAAAGCAACTATTTCAGAACAATTATATGGCTTTGGTGCTTACCACAAAATCCTTAACAAACATGATGATATGGTTGATAAAGTTATCCAATTACATGAAGGAGTAGAAGTAGAGTAGTATTATTATTTTTTGTAGAATACGATTAATACTATACTAATTAAAAAAAATATAATTCCTAAAATTAAAGCAAAGATGTTGTTGTCTTCAAGTAATTTTTCTTTTTTATTTTGATTTATAAAGGATAAATTTTTCTTAGAAATTTGAAGAATAGTTTTAGGACTTCAATTTGAAGTGTAATTGTATCGCCTTTATTTATGTTTTCTGAAAATCTTTTAGAATCAAAAGCAGATATATAAATTTCTGGTATACTATAATTTTCATTATTTAAAGTGATGAAATAAAAATCTTTTCCTTTTGTATTTTTAAAATATCTATAATTAGAATAAATACCTGTTTTATTTATAATTTCTTTTTCTTCTTCGTCAGAAAAATAACTGTAAAACATTAAAACAGATAAGCTTAAACTCATAAAAAACAACCATAAGATTTCTTTTTTTGAGTTTTTCATACCTAAATCTTATCATGCACTTTAGTGTGTTTGCCATTATTCCAAATTGTTAAAATATCTGTAGCAACATGCGCACCGCTTCCAGATGCAATTGCAAATTGACTACGCCAACCAGCTAATGTACCTGCTACATATAGGTTTTTTTTAACTAAATGATCTTTATTTTCTAACCAGATTCTATCTTTTTCAATAACAGCTCTAGGATGAGGTTTTATATAACTTTCAAGACCTTCAATGTCTAATAAATTAGTATATCCAACAGCAACTACTACACGTTTAGTGTCATAACTTTGTTTGTTAGTGGTTACAGTAAAGCCAAAGCTAGTTTCTTCAATTTTTTTTACTTTTTCTTTTTCTATTTGCTCTACTTCTGGATATAAATTAGCTAGCTGCTCTTTTCCATCTTTAAGAATATCATCACCTAATGTACCAGGTTGTAATCCTAATACGTTATTAAATAAAGCGGTTTGTAAATGAGACGCTTTTTGATGCATTATAATAGCAACCTTTTTACCTTCTGCAAATGCTTTTTTTAATCCAGAACCTAAAACTAATGCGCAAGACATACCTGCTGCGCCGCCGCCAATAATAATTGTATCTTTCATCTTAAAGTCCTTTGCTTTTAGCTTCAATTTTTTTAGAAATTCTTAAAATTTGAAGTAACATTATAGCACAAAGTGATGCTATAATTGTGATTAAAGCAACTAAGCTTTGACCTTCTAACAAAGCATCAAAGTTTAATTGTGTGGTATTAAAAATGATTAGAGCAACAGCTACTAAGGTTAGAATATGTATAAAGATTTTCATCAGACTAAATTTGTGTAAATACTTAAATTAAGTATAAGATTTACACAAAAATACAATATTTAAGCCAATAAGATTTTAATGTTATCGGTAAATAGTTTAACAGCAATTGCTAATAAAACAACACCAAAAACTTTTCTAATAATTTGTATTCCGTTTTGACCAATAAGACGTTCTATTCGTCTAGAAGTTTTTAGGACAATGTAAATAACAATAACGTTTAAAATTACTGCTACAATTATATTTTGAATGCTATATTCTGCACGTAATGATAATAATGTAGTTAAACTTCCTGGTCCAGCAATAAGCGGAAATGCTAACGGAAATACAGAAGCTGTCATTGGGTTAGTATCTTCTTCTTTATAAAGTGTGATGCCTAAAATCATTTCTAAAGCAATAAAGAATAAGATAAACGCACCAGCAACCGCAAAGGAGTTTACATTAATACCAATTAAGTTTAAGATACTTTTTCCTAAAAATAAAAAGGCAATTAAAATAACACCAGCAATTATAGATGCTTTTTCACTTTGAATATGACCAACTTTTTTACGTAAATCGATTATAATAGGAATGTTTCCTACAATATCTATTACAGCAAAAAGCACCATAAATACAGTAAAAATTTCTTTAAAACTTAATGACATTTTATTAGGGTTTAAATTTTGCGCAAAAGTAGTTTTAATTCATTGAAATTCAAGAGAAATATTCATTTCTTTTTAAGCGCTTTATTTTGACTCAAATAGCTCTATATTTGCAAAAAATTATACATCCAAATGTTTCAGTTAGGAAAGACCATTGTATCTGAAGATATTATTGAAAAAGACTTTGTCTGTAATTTGTCTGCGTGTAAAGGCGCGTGTTGTATAGACGGAGATGCTGGTGCGCCATTAACAAAAGAAGAGGCAGAAATTTTAGAAGATATTTACCCAAAAGTAAAACCTTTTTTACGTAAAAAAGGTATTGAAGCTATAGAAGCACAAGGCACTTCTACAAAAAACGAATGGGACGAGATTGAAACACCATTAATTAACGGTGCAGATTGTGCTTATGTTATTTTTGACAACAAAAAAACAGCGCTTTGCGGCATTGAAGAGGCTTATAACCAAGGAGAAATTAAATGGAAAAAGCCAATCTCTTGCCACTTGTATCCAATACGAGTTAAAGACTATACAGAATTTTCTGCAGTAAATTATGAAAGATGGGATATTTGTGATGATGCTTGCTCGCTTGGTAAAGAACTACAAGTGCCAATTTATAAGTTTGTAAAAGAAGCTTTAATTAGAAAGTTTGGAGAAGATTGGTATACCGAGCTAGAGAAAGTAGCTAACAAAATGCAATCTTAAACTAAGCTGTTCTTAGCTTTTGTAATGGTATAATTGGCAGCTTTAAAACCACACAAGTTCCTGATGGTTGGTTATTACTATCGTAAAGATCATTAATCATTAACTCAAAACTCTCTGTATAGTTTTTAGAAAAATTAGCTAAGCGTTGTTTAGTAATATCTATCCCTAAAGACTTTTGTTTAAGTAACTTTTTTTCTTTGATTTTTGCAGAAGCTGTTCTACCTATTCCGTTGTCTGTAATACTGATAGAAACAAAATTGTTTTCGGTTTTTGATACCGAAAGATTGATGAATTTATCATCTTTTTTAGGAGATAATCCGTGCCATAACGCATTTTCTAAAAAAGGTTGAAGTACTAGAGAAGGTATTTTTATAGATTCGGTATCAACATCTTCATCTACTTGTATTTTATAATGAATTTCATTTGAAAATCTAATATTTTCAATATTCATATACAGATCCATAGTTTCTAATTCGTCCTTTAACGAAATAATTTTTTCTGTGGAAGCGATAAGGATTTTTCTTATCAATTTAGAAAACTTGTTTAAGTAGTAAACAGCGTTTTCTTTTTCGTTGTTGATTATGTATAGCTTTATTGAATTTAATGAGTTAAAGATAAAATGCGGATTCATTTGATTACGCAACATATCTTGTTCTAATCTTAAGATTTGCTTTTCGCTTTTAAGCTGTCTTTGTCTAAAAAATAAAAACGTTGCTAAGCCAAATAAAATAAGTCCTAAAATTAAAAAGTAAGTGGTTTTTTTACTTTGTTCTAGTTTTGCATTAGCTAATTTATTGGCGCTAGAGAGTTCTAAAATTTGATTTGATTTTTTTTCGGTTTCGTATCTAATTCTTAGTGTGTTTACGTATTGCGAATTGTTTTTTCCGCTAATTTCTTCACTTATCGTAACAGCTTCTTTGTAAAGGTCTAATGCTTTTTTGCTATCACCCTGTTTTTCGTACCATTTAGAAAGCTGAAATTTTGCATCGCTTTCCATTGATTGAAGGTTATAGTTTTTAGCTATATCTAATCCTTTTTCTAGATTTGGCTTTGCTTCATCTAAAAGATTAAGTTCGTTTTGCGCCCAACCTAAATTGATATAAGCCATACCTGTGTAAAACTTATCATTAGTTTTTTCGGCTAATGCTACTGTGGGTTTTATAGTTGTTAAGGCAAGTTCTGGTTTATTCTGTTTTAAATAGATGCTTCCAATACTATTGTTACAAATTATTTTACCAACTGTTGAGTTTATTTGGTTGTTGTAGTCTAAAGAAGTTTGATAGCTTTTTAAGGCTAGATCTAAACTGTCTTTAGCTTCATAAATTATACCTATATTATTGTAATTAATAGCAAGTCCTAGCTTGTTGTCTAAGTCTTCTTCTATTTTAAGAGATTTGTTAAAATGCTCTAAAGCAAGATCATATTCTTTAAGTTCTAAGTAAATATTACCCATGCTATTGTAAGATACGGCAATACTTCTTTTTGTAGCTTCGTTTTTTGTTTTTTCAGATTCTGCAAGGCGTAATGCTTTTTGATGATAATCTAAGGCATCTTTAACTATAGATTGTCTTCTATAAACAACACCTAACATATTTAAGGTTACAATTTGAAAATTAACCAGATTGTATTTTTCAGATAGTTCTAATGCGTGTTTTAATGTTTTTTCTGCTTGAGGGAATAATGATTTATTGCGGTATTGATTGCCAAGCATGATGTTTGCAAAAACTTCCCCTTGAGGATATTTTTTAGCAATACTTTTATGCTCTAGAGTACGCATTTTTAATGTGTCGTACTTATTCTTATAAATGGCGTATTCTAACTTGTTATAATCTTTAATGTTTAGATTAATAATGCTATCTGCAAAAGCATTAAAATCTTGATTGTTTTGCGCGTAAGAAAAACTATATACAAGAAAAAAACATAGTGATAAAGCTAATCTTGCTGAGAATTTATATTTTGAGAGAATTGTTTTAAGCATGCTATAATTTTTCTAAAAACTCAGATTTTCTTTGTCGTGCAACAGGTATTTTGTGATTAGAATCCATGATTACATAACCTTCGGTTTTGATAAATTCTTTAATCTTACCTAGGCTAATAATATAGGAATTATGGATTCTAAAAAATAAATGTTCTGGTAAAAGTGAGTTGACTTCTTTTAGTTTTTTTGTGACCAATATTTTTTGTCTATCAACCATATAAATGGTGCTGTAATTTCCATCAGATTCAACAAAAACAATATCGTCTACATTTAAAAATAAAAGTTTACCATCTGTATTTATTGTTACTTTTTTCTTGTTGTTATTGTTAGTGAAGTTGATAAGGATTTCTTCAATAACATCGGTGTCTATTCTCTTTTTAAAGCGTTTAATTTTTTTTAAAGTATCTGCTAAATCATCACTATCAATGGGCTTTAATAAGTAGTCTACAGCATCTTTTTTTAAAGCTTTAATAGCATACTCGTCATAAGCTGTAGTGATAACAACAGCAAAATCTTTTTGAGGTAATTTTTCTAAAAACTGAAATCCATCCATGGTTGGCATTTGGATGTCAAGAAAAAGACAATCGGGTTGATTTTCTTCTAAATATAAAATAGCCTTTTCTGGATCAGAAAATGTTTTTACGACCTGAATATCTTCACTAAAATTTGAGAGTTCCCAGTTTAAGCTTTGTATGGCTTTTGGCTCGTCGTCTACAATAACAGCTTTAAGCATAATAATAGTTTTACATAAAGATAAAATTATATGCTTTAACTAATAAAAAAAAATGTGTAGTTGGTATTATTTAATGTGTAAACAGTCAATTTTACCATTTATACACAATTTTTAACCAACTATACATTTTGTGAAGTAACTAGTGTGTAATAATTATAGATTTGATATAAGTTTTAGTTAGAAACTAAATGTAAGTAGTAGTTTTTTAGGGATAATAAATGCTTTTACATTTGCTATTAATCAAAAAAAAGAGTGGATCATAATCCACTCTTTTTTATTTTATATTAAATTTTAATATTACATATCGTTTGCGTCAAGGGTTTCATTAGAAGCCATAAGTGCAAAAAACTTATCAATGTTAGGTAATATTACAATGCGTGTTCTACGGTTTCTTGCGCGGTTTTCTTTACTGTCGTTATCGGTTAGTGGTTGGTAACTACTTCTACCAGCTGCTATTAATTGCTCTGGCGGAACACCAAAATCCTTTTGTAAAGCTCTGACCACAGAAGTGGCACGCAACACACTTAAATCCCAATTGTCTTGTATTTTGTCTGTATGAATAGTTCTTGAATCTGTATGACCTTCAATCATTACATTTAAGCTTGACTCTGACTTTATAACGTCTGCTACTTTTTCTAATACTTTGTTGGCTTTACTATTAATTCTATAACTAGCTGTATTAAACAACATTTTGTCAGAAATTGAAATCATTACTACGGTTTCATCAATATTAATTGAAATGTCATCGCTTTCGTCAATATCACTTTCGTCAACAAATTTTTTCAAGTTTAATGATAGTGCTAAATTCATTGAATCTTCAAGAGTTGTAACATACTTCATCACTTCTGGGTCTACCTTACTTAAGGTTTTTCGCATATCAATTTTTGATTGTTCTGAAATAACTGCTTTGTTACCAACTGCATCAAATTTAGTTTTGTTTTCTTCTGTAAGTTCGCCAACTTCTTCGGTAAGATTGTTAATTTTTGAGTTGTAGTTTTGCACTCTAGCTTCGATAATGGCAAACTTCTTTTCAAGTTCTTCTTTTTCTACTCTGGTTTTTGTTAGTTCACTTTTAATTTCGCCTTTTTCTTGTTCTAAGGCTAAATATTTCTTTTTTGAAACGCAGGCAGATAATAATACTGCACTTAGTGCTACTAATGTTAGTTTTTTCATAAATAGTTTAAATTTTTGAGTTACTTTATTTACGCTGCCTAACACAGTATAGATGTTTAAATTTTGTTAAAGTGAAATTTTAAATATTAAAAAAGCCTCAAAATATTGAGGCTTTTTAGTTGATATTAGTGTAATAAATTATTTATTCTTCTTCTTGTTTTTCTTTTTCAGCAACTTTAGCTGGTGGAATTTTACTATCAAAAGAGTTGTTGTATTCTTCTAATAAATTCATAGTAGCGCTTAATAGATCTTTAGTTTCTAGTAGTAAACTAAAATACAAAGTTGTATTTTTTGGAGAAGACTCTTCTGTGCGAGTACGTTCTACCTGTTTTTGTATTTTTTCTTTTACTAATTCGTAAACCTTTCCTCTGTTATTTAAAATGCGTGCTATATCCTCAAAAGAACGAGAGTTAAAGGCTTCTTTTGTATCTATTAATAGTTTTTCTAAAGCTTCGTCTACAGTTTTTAACTCTTTAAGTTGGTTAAATTTTAGCTTTTTATGATTGTTGTGTACGTGCTTATAGCTAATCTTAGAGATATATTCTAAAGACTGAGTCATATCTTGTAGATACCCTAAAATATTGATGTAAAAACTACTTGCCTCGACACTAGATTCGTCTAGGTTTTTTATAAAATAGAAAATATGGTCTCTTAACTCGTCAACCTCATTTGAGAGTTTAGTTATTTGTCTCTTATTTTTCTTTAAAGCATTTAGATCTTGTTTGGCAAGTCCATTAACAGCATTTGTGTAAATTTTGTTTCCTCTTTTTACAACATTAGCTATGTTATCTGCACTTTCGTGAATAACACCTTGTACTGAGCTGCTTTCAGCTTTTACCAAGCTGTCTTCTTCTTTTGCTTTTGTGTTTTTCTTTTTATGAGCAAGGTAGTTTCTTATTAATAAAGTAAATGCAACTAATAATAAGATAGGTGTCATTAGTTTTACATTTAAATTAATTAAGTAAGCTATAAATGCAGAAGCTACAAAAGCAATAAATGCGGTAAAGAACCAACCACCGATAACGTTAATTACTCCGGCAACTCTATATACTGCACTTTCTGCGCCCCATGCACGATCTGCTAATGAAGAACCCATAGCTACCATAAACGTTACGTATGTTGTAGATAATGGTAACCCGAAAGAAGTCGCTAAAGATATTAATACTGCTGCAACCATTAAGTTTACAGCAGCTCTAGCAAGGTCAAATGCAGGTTTGTCTTCTTCTTTAATAGTTAAGTCTGCTGCTGGAGTTTCAAATTGTTTGTCTATTTTTTCTTGCCAAGAATTAGGCACAATGTAAGAGTACATTTGAGACATTAACATTGCAGATCTTACAAATCCACGAGATAAAAAGTTAGGTTGAAAACGTTCCTTTGTATTGCTTTGACTTGATAAGTCTAATGATGTTTTTACAACGTCTTTTGCTTTGCTAGAAAACCAAAGTGTAACAACCATAACCATACCTGCAATAAATAGAAGTAAGGTAGGAGTTTCTACAGCTTTTGCTAAAAACTTCATTGATAATTCTGAAGCAGGTAATCCTTGTGCAACATATTCTTGATAAGATTGCCAACCAGCGATAAAAACACCAACAAAGTTTACTAAATCATTACCAGCAAATGCTAAGGCTAAAGCGAAAGTACCTACTAAAATTACAATTTTATATATGTTTTGTTTTAATCCAGAAATTAAAGAAAAAGAGATTGCACTCCATAAAACAAGGTTAATACCAAGTATGTTAATTACATTACTTTCTAAATAATCTTTAATGGTTAATCCATTAGTGTATTCAAATTTTAAATCAGCATAAGGTGTGCCTTTTATACCTTTAATTAGAATGAAGTATGTAATAGCTGTTAAAGCAATACCGCCAAATAAAGCACCAACCCAATTAGCTTTTTCTTGAAAATTATAAGATAAAAGTAAACGAGTAAACCATTGTACAATAGCACCAACGGTAAATGCTACAACAACCGAGAGGAGTATACCAAGTATTATTTTTGTTGCAGTTGAAGTGTTTATGTAATTTATTAATTCTGAAGATGTCCCGCCATTAGACCAAATCTTTATTAAAGAAACAGCAACAGCAGCACCTAGTAATTCAAAAACGATTGATACAGTTGTTGAGGTAGGCATACCTACAGAATTGAAAAAGTCTAGTAGTAAAATGTCTGTAATCATTACCGCCATAAAGATGATCATGATTTCATCAAACATAAACTCTCCAGGATTAAAAATTCCTTTTCTGGCAACTTCCATTAAACCGCTTGAAAAGATAGCGCCTAAAGCAACACCTAAACTAGCAACAATCATAATGGTTTTAAAAGAAATGGCTTTTGAACCTATAGCTGAATTTAAGAAGTTTACAGCATCATTACTAACACCAACAACAAGATCTGCAATAGCTAGTATAGCTAAAGCAATTATCATGAATAAGTATATGTTTTCCATTAATTATGGTTAATTTATTATGGCAAATTTCATCTTTTATCTTCAACGTAATGTTAACTTAATGTTATGTTCTTTTTTAGTTTTCTATAATTTTTTGCCTAAAAACCTAGTAAATCTGCTTTTAATTTTAGTAAATAATTGATTTTCAATGTTAAATTTTAATATATAATATTCTGAAAATCAATAAATTATATTTTTAATGTTAATTTAATGTTACGTAAACGTGTCCTAATTGTAAAAATTAAACTATATTTGTTATGTAATCATTAAGTAATAACCTTTAAAAATATATACTATGAAAAATTTAATTTTGGCTTTTGCAGTGTTAATATCAGGATTTGTTTCAGCT
The DNA here is from genome assembly GCF_037029465.1 of Mesoflavibacter sp. CH_XMU1404-2. Lineage (NCBI taxonomy): Bacteria > Pseudomonadati > Bacteroidota > Flavobacteriia > Flavobacteriales > Flavobacteriaceae > Mesoflavibacter > Mesoflavibacter sp. CH_XMU1404-2. The sequence continues at coordinate 258,093 of NZ_JAYMEM010000009.1, forward strand.
CAAGAGGTGAATAAGCCAACCATAGAGAAAAAAGGAGATTTAATTCAAGCAACATATTATCACGATAACGGAACTGTAGCACAACAAGGATTCTTTAATAAGGATAATCAATTGCAAGGAGTTTGGACTAAGTACGACATTAATGGAGATAAAATTGTTGTTGGTACTTATGAAAATGGAAAAAAAGTTGGGAAATGGTTTTTCTGGACTGATGATACTTTAAAAGAAGTAGACTATTCTTCTAACAGTATTACTTCTGTAAATACTTGGAAAAACACTTCTGCTGTTGCAGATAGAGATTAATTTAAATACTATTTTAAACAAAAAAAAGCACCTGAAAAAGGTGCTTTTTTTATTATAATGCTTAAAGCTTACTCAATAGTCCAACCTGCTCCCCAAGTAGCATAATCAGTAGTTGTTCCATTTCCTTCACCTGTATAGAAATCTGCATCTGTGAAAGATACTGTAGTATCATTTTTAGCTTTAGTTGTAACGTCTACAAATGTTACGTTTGTAACTTGTAAATCATCACTTACTACACCATTACCAGTTTGTTGATCATCAAGATCAAAACCTTCTAGGTATCCTGTAATATGAACGTTGTTAAAGATACCTTGTGTGCCAGCTCTTAATCTTATAGCTTCTGCATGTCCTGCAGCAGTACCTTGTCCAACAATTGTTAAGTTGTTAACTGTTGGTTTAGAGAATGTACCTGTAGCGTTGCTAAAGTCTGTGTTGTATCCATCAGCTTCAATAGCTTTGTCGTCAGTAATTCTGTTAGAAATGTATACGTTTGTTAATGTACCAGAGTAACCTTCTGTCCAATCTACAGAGTCGTCTTCTGCATTGATAACAGATACATAACTAGCGTTAACTGTACCACCAAAAAACTCAACACCATCATCTTTACCAGCGTAAGCCTGGATGTAGTTAACTTCTGTACCACTACCTACACCGTAGAAAGAGAATCCATTGTTTTCAGATTGTCCGTCTGCAGCACCACCAGAATATTCAACACGTACATAGTTTAAAGATCCAGAATCATCATCAGAGATGTTTCCTCCGTAAGGTAAACTAGCAATTTCTGAAGTAGAAGTATTTGTGCCTGTAACAGAGTTAATAGGAGCTCTACCTAATAAAATTAATCCTCCCCAATCTCCAGCAGCTGGGTTAGCAGCATCAGAAGTAAATACAATAGGACAATCTTGTGTACCATTAGCAACGATTCTTGCACCTTGAGAGATAGCTATATAAACATCTGAACCAGAAGCTAAAGCTTCAATAGTCATACAAGCGGGAATTGTTAAAGTTGTACCACTTGCCATGATTAAAGAACCATTGATTTTGTAAGTGTTATTTGCGTCTAAAGTTAAATCTTCTGTGTAAGTACCAGATAAGAAAATTGTTTGAGGATCTGTAGTACCACCACCAGAATTATTGTTTGTTACACTATTGTCATTAATTACAATATCTGAAGTGTCGTCTGTAGAGCATGAAAATATCATAGATACTAATGCTAAACCAAGAATTATTTGTTTTTTCATTGTTTTTAGTTTTTAATTTTTATTCTTAATTGTGTTATTGATATTTAAAATTTGTATTTAAGTTGAAGTCCTAAGTTGATACCTCTTTTATAGTCTGATACACCTTTACCGTTAGCTGAAGTAACTAAAATATCACCTTGGTTTTGGTCCTGTCTAACGTATTGTATTGCTGGATTTAGTAAGTTTTTAGCGCTTAGGTTAACTTCAAAATTGTCTTTGAAAGTGTTTTTCCAAACAAAATCTAAAGTTGGAACACTTTTTTCTATAATGTTACCAAGGTCTCCAGAACCTAAGGCATCTATTCTGTCTGAGAAATATGAGAATACTAAGTTAGCCACAGGTTTGTAATTTTTAAAAGTAGGAGAGTAGCTTATGTCTGCATTTAAGATTAAAGGAGAGGCACCTTGTAGCTCATCTTCACTTTTATTAAACGCTAAGTCAAAAGTACCGTCTATATTTTCGTATAAATCTTGTTTAGTGTCCATGTAAGTTGCGTTTACACCAAAAGCTAAAACTGCGTCTTCGTTTTCGTCTTCGATTATGTTCTTTCTTAACTCTACTTCAACACCGTAAACTTCAGCTTTATCACCAGTTCTTACGTAACGTTGTGTTCCTGTAGCATCACCAACAACAACTAAATTAATTGGATCGTTAATTTGTTTTGCAAATACACCAACTGAGAATATTTCACCTCTTCCAAAGAAAGATTCAAATTTTAAATCGGCGTTATAAATGTCAGAGTATCCTAAAGCATCAGGGTTACCTCCATATCGTACAGATACATCTTCATAAACAAACGGAGCTACTTCTTTAAACTCTGGAGTAGATACTGTTTTACTTGCAGAGAAACGTAGGTTTTGGTCTTCGTTTATAGCGTATTTAATGTTTAAACTAGGTAGGATAAAAGTTTCTTTAGATGTTTTAGAATCGTTACCATTGTTACCTAAGTTTATTACATCATAGGCTATGTTTTGTTCAAAGCTTTCTATTCTAATACCAGGAACAAATAACCATTTTTCTCCTGCTTTTATTTCTGCATCTAAATACCCAGCATAGATATCTAATTTACCTGTGTACGTGTTTTCAAATTGTCCAGGTCTGTTAGTGTTTGATAATGTTGGATATGGTTTAATTACGCTGATTTCGTATACACCACCGCTACTAGCATTTAGATTTAGGTTGTCTAAGTTAAAAACAGAGTTTAAATTGTTTACATTAGTTATCTCGTATCCGTTATCAACTATATCGTAACCGTATCTTATGTTATTAAATAGTCTTTTTTTGTTACGACCATTATAACCAATGTTGAATTTTAATTTTTCATTAGCTTCAAAAGATAAGTTTAAACGACCGTTATACTCATCATCCTCAATTTTTTGGAAATAACGTTGGTTGTCAAAAACTACGTTACTGTAAAATGTAGGATTAGTAGATGGATCGTTATCTAAAGCATATTGATAGTTTTCTACACTAAAACGCTTTCTGTCTGGTTGATCAGAAAATACTTTGTTGTAACCAAATCCCCAATCTAATTCAAATTTACCTGACTTATGGTTTCCTAATAATTGGTTAACGAACATCTTAGTTTGGTCAAACTGAATATTTTGTTGGTAAAAACCTCTGTCTGTATCTAAAATAGCATCTCTATTTCTACCTGTGCCATCAATACCAAAATAACCAACAACATCTGAAGAACTATTAATAAACACTGAGTTAAAGCTTAAGTTATTATCACTATTTATTTTATAGTTTAAATTAGCCATAGCAGTTGTAGTTGTAGAATACTCATATTCTTCAGCAGCTTCAAAAGCTTTTTTCTCTACAGTGGAAAAATCTATAGCTTTACCGTTTCTGTATTCGTAACCGTTTTCAAATCCACCAGTTACAAAGAAGCTTAATCTTGATCCGTTTTCAAAAGAAAAAGAACTTCCTCCTGATGCTCCATAAGCCACATTGATAGGCGAGTTAACACTTACAGGATCAACACCGTGTGATAAAATAACAGCAAAAGGGTTGTGATCATATCTTCCGTAATATCCAAAATAACCAGTTCCTTCACTTCTTACAAAGTTTTTATCTATTGCATTTGTGTTAAAACCAGAACCAGTAAATACCTCTACAAAACTTCCGCCTTTATGTTCTTTAGAAGTTACATCTACATTACCAGCAGAGAAATCTCCGTAAAATTGAGCAGCATAAGCTTTACTAATTGACACGTTTTGGATAACATCTGAAGAGAATAAATTTAAGTCAATGTTTTTCTTGTTAACATTATTAGATGGCAATGATAAACCATTCATAGTTGTATTAAGGTAACGATCACCTAAACCACGAACATAAACGTTGCTTGATCCTTCTTGTTTAGAAACACCAGATATTTTAGCAACAGCACCAGCAGCATCACTTACCCCTTTTCTAGATAACTCATCAGCACCTATTATTTGCTTGATTTCAACAGCTTTTTTCTGTTCTAATAAAACCGCTACTTCGCTTTCTCTTTTAGTGGTTGTTTGTATAACAACTTCTTCTAAAGAAGCAGCATTTGCACCCATTGGTACATTTATTTCGGTAACTTTACCAGCTTCAACAGTAGCTTCTATTGTTTGAGTTTCGTAGCCAACAAAGCTATACTCAACAACATAATCACCTGGAGTTAGGTTGTCTAACATATAAAGACCTGCGTCATCTGTAGTCGTTCCTTTTGATGTGCCTTTAATTAGAATATTAGCAAATGGAAGCGGTTCGTTGTCAAACTCTTTATCTGTAAGTTTACCAGCTATAGAACCAGTATCTTGAGCGTTTGCGTATACACTAAATAATGTGAATAATAATAGAAATATTTTTTTCATTGTGTTGTTTAAATTCTTGGTGCAAAGAAAACAGTGATTTGTAAAGTCAAGGTTAACCTCAGATTAATACTTAATCACTAAAAAGTTAGCTTAACGTTATGAGAAAAGTTGGTTTTTAGTTTTTAAGAAACGTTTAGTTAACATTAAAATAGAAAACTTTTTACCCGTCAATTACTTATATTGCACTTCTAAAATTTAGAGAATGAACTGGGAACAATTACTATCCTTAAAACGCTTTGGCGATACCAATAAACGATTAAGAAAAGAACAAGATGAAACACGTTTAGGTTTTGAAGTAGACTATGATAGAGTTATTTTTTCTTCAGAATTTAGAAGTCTACAAGATAAAACTCAAGTTATACCCTTATCACAGACGGATTTTGTACATACGCGTTTAACACATAGTTTAGAAGTTAGCGTTGTAGGACGTTCTTTAGGTAGAAAAGTAGGACAGAAAATTTTAGAAAAACACCCGCATTTACAAACTACTTTAGGATACCAAGCAAACGATTTTGGAGCAATTGTAGCAGCTGCAGCATTGGCTCATGATATTGGTAATCCACCTTTTGGACACAGTGGAGAAAAAGCTATTGGTGAGTTTTTTATAAATGGTGAAGGAAAGCAATATCAATCAAAATTAACTAAAAAAGAATATCAGGATTTATGTGATTTTGAAGGAAATGCAAATGGTTTTAAAATAGCAACACAAAGTAGAGCTGGGAGAGAAGGCGGATTAAGGCTTAGTTATGCAACACTAGGCGCATTTACAAAATACCCAAAAGAATCTTTGCCTAAAAAACCAACTAAGCATATAGCAGATAAAAAGTATGGTTTTTTTCAAAGTGAGAAAGAAGCTTTTATTGATGTTGCTGAAGAGTTAGGATTATTCAAAAGATCTAATGATAGTTTAAATTATTCAAGACATCCATTAGCATTTTTAGTAGAAGCAGCAGATGATATTTGTTATACAATAATAGACTTTGAAGACGGTATAAACCTAGGTTTAATAGAAGAAGAATTTGCGCTAGAGTATTTAATTAATTTAGTTAGAGATACAATTAATACAAAAAAATACGCTCAATTAACAAACACGCAAGACAGAGTTAGTTATTTAAGAGCATTAGCTATAAACACACTTATTAATGAAGCTGTTCAAATTTTTATGACTAATGAAGACGAAATTTTAAACGGAAACTTTAACGTTAGTTTATTAGAAAAAAGTAAATATGAAGCTCAAATAAACGACATCATAAAGCTTAGTGTTGAAAAAATATATCAATCAAAAGAAGTTATAGAAAAAGAAATTGCTGGTTATCAAATAATCAATACGCTTTTAACTACATATACAAAGTCTATACAAAATAGTTTAGAGAAAGGCTTAGCATCTAACTATGACAAGCTTATAACAAAGACTTTACCAGAAACACTTAGTTGTGAAGGAAGTACATATCAAAGACTTTTAAACATTTCTCACTATGTAGCTTCATTGTCTGACAGTCAGGCAATTTTGCAATACAAAAAAATAAAAGGGTTTAGTTTGTGATTTTCTCAAATAAATTTTTCAAACTCTCAGAATCAATACCGTTAACGTTTTGAAGTTCTTCTGTAGTACCATGTTCTATAAATTTGTCTTTAATTCCTTTAAGGATAAAGTTGTTTTTGTAATTGTGATTAGCTGCAAATTCTAAAATAGCATTGCCAAATCCGCCAGAAACAGTCCCATCCTCAACAGTGATAATTGTGTTGTGTTTTTTTAAGATTGAATGAAGTAAAACTTCATCCAATGGTTTAACAAAGCGCATGTCATAATGAGAAAAATTTTCAGAGTTTTCAATACTGTTAATTGCTTCAGTAACATTTTTTGAAATAGTTCCAATAGATAATACAGCAACTTCTTTTCCTTCTTTTAATTGCTTTCCTTTACCAATTTCAATTTTAGAAAATGGTTGTTTCCAATCAATTGTAATTCCTCTGCCTCTTGGGTATCTTATGGCAATAGGATGATTTAGTCCTAATTGAGCAGTGTAAAGAATATTGCGTAATTCAACTTCATTTCTTGGAGCAAAAATGATCAGGTTTGGTATACAACGTAAATAAGCTAAATCAAAAACACCATGATGCGTTGCGCCATCTTGCCCGACTAAACCAGCACGATCTAAACAAAAAATAACAGGTAAGTTTTGAGTAGCAACATCATGAATAACTTGGTCGTATGCACGTTGTAAAAACGTAGAGTAGATATTACAAAACGGAATTAATCCTTGTGTAGCCATTCCTGCAGCCAAAGTTACTGCGTGCTGTTCGGCAATACCAACATCAAAAGCACGATTAGGAAATGCGTCCATCATATATTTTAAAGAGCTTCCAGTTGGCATTGCTGGTGTAATTCCAACAATTTTTTGGTTTGTTTTAGCTAATTCTACTATAGTGTGACCAAAAACATCTTGATATTTTGGTGGTTGAGGGTTAGTTTCAGATTTGGTAATAAGTTCACCTGATTTTGCATCAAACTTTCCTGGTGCGTGATATTTTACTTGGTCAGCTTCGGCTTGTTTAAGACCTTTTCCTTTGGTAGTAATAACATGAAGAAACTTTGGGCCTTCAACAGATTTTAATCGCTCAAGTTCATTTATTAATGCTGGTAAATTATGTCCGTCAATTGGTCCTGAGTAGTCAAAATTTAAAGCTTCAAAAATATTATCTTGTTTTTGTGTGCCTTTTTTCACATTGGTTAAATACTGTTTTAAAGCACCAACACTTGGGTCAATACCAATAGCATTATCGTTTAAAATAACTAGTAAATTAGCTTTGCTAACGCCAGCATGATTTAAGCCTTCAAAAGCCATACCGCTAGCTATAGAAGCGTCACCAATTACTGCAATATGTTGTGTATTTAAATCACCTTTTATTCTTGAGGCAATTGCCATCCCTAATGCTGCCGAAATAGATGTTGAAGAATGCCCAACACCAAACGCATCATACTCACTTTCTTTACGCTTAGGAAACCCAGAAATACCATTTAACTGCCTGTTAGTTTCAAAAATATCACGTCTTCCGGTTAAAATTTTATGTCCGTAAGCTTGATGACCAACATCCCAAATTAATTGGTCTTTTGGTGTGTTAAATACATAGTGTAAAGCAATTGTAAGTTCAATTACGCCTAAGCTAGCACCAAGATGACCTTCTTTTGTAGCAACAATATTTATAATAAATTCACGCAATTCTTTAGCTAAATGGATTAACTGTTCTTGATTTAAGGTTTTTAAATCGTCTGGCGAATTTATATGTTGAAGTATTTTGCTCATTATACTACAAATGTAGTATCTTAAATTGTATTTTTACGCTTATGATACAACCTTTTGATGATACTTATTTTATGAAAAAAGCCTTGCAAGAAGCGCAAGAGGCTTTTGATAAAGGTGAAATTCCTGTTGGTGCTGTTATTGTTATTAAAGACCGAATTATTGCTAGAGCTCATAACCTAACCGAGCGACTTAATGATGTAACTGCACACGCCGAAATGCAAGCCATTACTGCTGCTGCTAATTTTTTAGGCGGAAAATACTTAAAAGATTGTACGCTGTATGTAACTTTAGAGCCTTGCCAAATGTGTGCTGGCGCGTTGTATTGGAGTCAGACTAGTAGAATTGTATATGCTGCTAGAGATGAACAACGTGGTTGTATTAATTTAAACACAAAACTGCATCCTAAAACTAAAATTGAAGGTGGTATTTTAGAGGAAGAAGCTTCGGAATTATTGAAACGTTTTTTTATCGAAAAACGAAATCTTAACTAAACGTCTTTGTGTTGGCTGGAATTTGCGTTAGCGATAGTAGCGGCATCCTTTTTGTTTATTGAAAAACAAAAAGATATAGCGAATAGCGCGACCCGATAGGGAAACGCCCAAATTATAATTTACGTCTATCGCCTTCTTTGTCTCTCATTTCTTGTAGTTTTTCTTTGGTAAGCATGTAGTCTTGTACGTTTTTATCTTTCCAGCGGTAATAGGAAAACAGAGGAATGACTACAAAAAACAACCCTAAAACACCAAAACCAATAAGTTTTTGAGCATGAGGTGTGTCTAAAACAAATCCACAGATAATGCTTGAAATTGATGCGATAAAGGCAATGAGTGTGATGTATTTCATCTTGAACTTTTAGCGTTTTGTAAAGTTTATTAATTGTCTTCTGTAGGCTGTTAATAGTTTAGATTTTGAAACAAATCCTACATACTTTTCGTCTTTAATTACTGGTAGATTCCATGCGTTAGAATCCTGAAATTTAGACATGACTACTTTCATAGAATCGTTATCATGATCTATAATATCTGGTGGATTGTGCATTAGGTCTTCTACAAAAGTGGTGTCGTAATGCGATTGATTAAACATAATATTCCTAACATCATCTAATAAAATAATACCAACCAAAGCACCATCATTATCAACTACAGGAAATAAGTTTCTGGTTGATTTTGCAACACCTTCATGTAGCATTTCGCCAAGCGTCATTTCTGGTTTTAGGGTAATAAAATTGGTTTCGATTACTTTTTTAATGTCTAAAACCATTAAAACATTTTGGTCTTTATCGTGTGTTAAAAGTTCGCCTCGTTCGGCAAGTTTTAAAGTGTAAATAGAATGTGATACATAGTATTTTGTAATAGCAAATGAAATTGCCGAAACAATCATTAGTGGTACAAAAAGTTCGTAACCGCCTGTAATTTCTGCAATTAAGAATATGGCTGTTAAAGGAGCATGTAACACACCAGCCATTAATCCTGTCATACCTATTAAAGTAAAATTAGATTCGGATACATGAAAATCTAACCCTAAATTGTTAACTATTTTTGCAAAAGCATTTCCTAAAGCGCTTCCCATAACTAAGGTTGGGATAAAAACACCACCTACTCCGCCAGCGCCAAAAGTTGTTGTCATTGCAATAGCCTTAAATACCGAAATACCTAAAAGTAAAGCAATAACAATCCAAATATTAGAAAGATCTAAATCAAAAGGTGTTAGGCCTATTGCAGCTAGGTGATCACCTTTAAGCAAATTGTTCATTATACCGTAACCTTCACCATAAAGTGGCGGAATAAAATATAACATGGTGCCTATTGCAATTCCACCAATTAATAAGCGTTTTGCTCTGCTTTTAAATTGTTTGAAAAAGTTGGTGATAGCAAAGAAAACTTTAGAGAAATACACCGAAGCAAATGCTGTGACCAACCCTAAAAGCACATAAAATAATATGTCTTTAACTTGAAATTTATCTATCAATTCAAAACGAAGTAATACATCTGTTCCTAAAAACATATACGATGTTACCACAGCAGAAACGGATGCTAATAATAATGGAATTAATGAAGTGAAAGCAATGTCTAAACTGAATATTTCAATAGCAAAAATTATAGCTGCAATTGGAGCTTTAAACATAGATGCCATAGCACCAGCAGCAGCACAACCAACCAGTAACATTCTGGTGTTTTTATTCATATGAAATAATCGTGCTGCATTAGAACCTAGAGCAGAACCAACACTTACAGCAGGTCCTTGCAGTCCAACAGACCCACCAAAACCAGCAGTTAATGGCGCAGTAATTAATGCTGCATAAATATTGTATCTAGGAATAATTCCGTTGAGTTTTGATATGGCATATAATGTTGTTGAGATACCGTGACCAATATGTTTTTTTAGCCAAGTTTGTTTTATGATATAAACCAACAAAAGTCCGATGATAGGAAAAACAAAGTACCACGAATTTTGATTGTTTTTAAAAAAACTAATTTCAAAAAGTAACTTTATGTAGTGTGTTAAGTTTTTTAAAGTAACGGTTCCAACACCTGCCAAAAAACCAACAAGTATGCTAAGTGCATATACAAAGTTTCTTTCAGAAATATGTTTGTATTTCCAAATTAAGAAACGTTTTAATAGTGGTTGTTTAGGCATGATTAATAAATAAATACAAAATTAAATAATAAGTCTTACTCCACCTAAATCTTCAACCTTATGTTCAAATTTTTCGCTAGGCGAACCAATAAATATAAAGTTTACAGGAATATTCCATCTTTTAGAAAGTTGGTTAATCAATTCTGGTCCAAAAATACCTTCTTCAATAATAAATTCAATTTTTATTTGAGGATATTCTCTGTCTAAAAATTTGATTTCTTCGGCTAAATTTTTTGGAATAGATTCGTTGTGACTTACCACATGAACAATTTTTATCTTTTTAGTGTGCTCGTTTTTTATAATGTAAAGCATTACTTTATTAAGAGTTGCAATATTATCTCCTTTGGTAAAAAACACAAACTCCTGTTTGTTAATACGATCTATAGTTTGCGTTATTTTTTTATCCATACTAAACACTGTTTTACGTAAAGGATCAAACATATAATGAATTAATTTTAAGATTAACTTTAAAATTAATGTGCGATTAAGCATGATAACAACAAAGACTATAAACGGAATAAAATAATCTAAAAAGACAATTAAATTACTAGGTTGCTCCTTTTCTGGCTCCATTAAAATATTACCAATTAAAGCGATTATTACACCAATAATGGCTAAAACAACCGAAATCCACTTGGCTTTTTCTGGTCTTGGCAATTGTCCTCTTTTTGCTTTTAAAAGAATGTTACCAATACCAAACAATGCCATTACTGATAAAAATGAAATAGTATAAACACCAGCTAAAACAGACACTTCTCCTTGAGTAATTAGCAATACAGAAACGGATAAAATAAAGAACATTATAATGATTCTGTAAGAACTTCCTTTTTTATTTTTCTTTAAGAAGAATTGTGGCATAATTCTATCTAAAGTCATACGTTCTAAAAGACCAGAGACACCAACAAAACTTGTTAATACAGCACCGCTTAATACTAAAAAGGCATCAATAGAAATTAAAATAGCAACCCAATTTCCGCCAACGTGCTGCGCCATTTCTACAAGTAATGTGTTTTGATAGGCATCACTTTGTAATAGAGGAATAGCAAATAAGGATAATGCAAATACAGCCATAAGCGGATTAATAATGCTTACAATAATCCACATGTTTTTTAATGTTTTTGGGAAAACACCTTTTTTTTGCTCTTCAACAAAATTAGCAGAGCTTTCAAATCCAGAAACACCTAACATAGAAGCGGAAAAACCTAAGAAAATAGCTGTTAAAATGCTTTCATTTTTAGAAACAGGAAAAGACCAATTATCTAAGAAAATACCAATACCATTATTTATTAAGAAGAAAATTATAAACCCACTTAATAATACTAATGATGATAAATGAAACAAAAAGATACCAATTGCAACTTTTGCAGATTCTGTTATGCCTCCAATGGTTAGTAATGCGAATAAAGAAAGCAAGCCAATAGTAGTTGCAATTATTGGCATTGCTGGTATGACATGATGTAAATAATGTATCGCTTCGTTAGCAGAAATTACTGCAGTAGCCATATAAGATAATATGGTAAGTGTTGCAGCAAAAGACGCCATAAATTTACTAGTCGTATTTAATAATGCATTATATGCGCCACCATTTAAAGGTAATGCACCAACAACTTCACCGTAAATCCTTCGGAATAAAAACAAAACTACAGATACAATAAGCAAAGTAATCCATGCATATTGCCCCGCAAATGAAATAGCTAAAGCAGAGACATATAGTACAGAAGAACTAATGTCGTTACCGCAAATAGCTGTAGATTCTAATTCGTTTAGTTTTTTATGGGTTTTTGTTTCCAAAATTAAAATGAATTAATGTTGTTGTCTATAAATAAAAAATCCTGCGTTTTGCAGGATTTTTTTGTGTTATGAATTAAGTTTTAAGCTTAAGTTAAGCTCGTCTAATTGTTCATCGTCAATTGGTGCAGGTGCATCTATCATTACATCTCTACCAGCATTGTTTTTAGGGAACGCAATAAAATCTCTAATAGTTTCTTGTCCGCCTAAAATTGCCACTAATCTATCTAATCCAAATGCTAATCCGCCATGTGGTGGCGCACCATATTCAAAAGCATCCATTAAGAATCCAAATTGTGCTTTGGCTTCTTCTTCGCTAAACCCTAAATGTTTAAGCATAATGGCTTGTGTTTCTTTATCATGAATTCTAATTGATCCACCACCAATTTCGTTTCCGTTTAATACTAAGTCGTAAGCATTAGCTTTAACTTCGCCTGGTTTAGTATCTAATAATTCTATTTGACCAGGTTTTGGTGATGTAAATGGATGGTGCATTGCATGGTAATGACCAGTTTCTTCATCAAGCTCTAATAAAGGAAAATCGATTACCCAAAGTGGTGCAAATTCGTTTGGCTTACGTAAACCTAAACGTTCTGCCATTTCCATACGTAAAGCACTAAGTTGTGCGCGTACTTTGTTTGTGTCTCCTGAAAGTACACAGATCAAATCGCCAGCTTTAGCACCTGTTTTTTCTGCCCATTTTGCAAGATCCTCTTGATCATAAAATTTATCTACCGAAGATTTGTAAGTACCGTCTTCGTTGCAACGTACGTAAACCATACCCAACGCACCAATTTGCGGACGCTTAACCCAATCTATAAGTTTATCTATTTCTTTACGTGTGTAAGCGTTAGCTCCTGGTACTGCAATACCAACAACTAATTCGGCATTATTAAATACACCAAAATCTTTGTGCTGTGCAACTTCGTTAAGTTCTCCAAACTGCATACCAAATCTAATGTCTGGTTTGTCGTTTCCGTAAAGACGCATAGCATCGTCATAAAGCATACGTGGGAATTTTTCAACTTCAACACCATTGACTTCTTTTAATAAATGACGCGTTAAGTTTTCAAAAACATTTAAGATGTCTTCTTGCTCTACAAACGCCATTTCGCAGTCTATTTGCGTAAATTCTGGTTGTCTATCGGCACGTAAATCTTCATCTCTAAAGCATTTTACAATCTGAAAATATTTATCCATTCCACCAACCATTAGCAATTGCTTGAAGGTTTGTGGTGATTGTGGTAGTGCATAAAACTGACCTTCATTCATTCTACTTGGTACCACAAAATCTCGTGCGCCTTCTGGTGTAGATTTGATTAAATAAGGTGTTTCTACTTCTATAAATCCTTGGTTTGATAAAAAGTTTCTAACCTCTTGAGTCACTTTTGCTCTAAAGATTAAGTTGTTTTTTACCGGATTACGTCTAATATCGATGTAACGATATTTCATGCGTAATTCTTCACCACCATCCGTTTCATCTTCTATTGTAAAAGGTGGTAACTTAGATTCGTTAAGAATGGTTAATTCTTTTACTAAAACTTCGATATCACCTGTTGGTATATTTTTGTTTTTAGACTCACGTTCGATTACGGTTCCTTTAACTTGAATCACAAACTCACGACCTAACTTTTGTGCTTGTTCCATTATGGATTTAGGCGTACGTTCTTCATCAAAAATAAGTTGAGTAATTCCGTAACGATCACGTAAATCTACCCAAATCATAAAACCTTTATCTCTAGATTTTTGTACCCATCCAGAAAGGGTAACGTCTGTATTTATATGTGATGCTCTTAACTCACCACAGCTATGACTTCTGTACATAATGTTTGTTTAGTAAGTGCAAATTTAAGCAATAAAAAAACCGAAGCAAGAGCTTCGGCTTATTTTATTTAGTTAACTACTTCTTCTGGAAGTTGTTGTTCTTCTTTGTTAGAAAATTTTCTTCTAATCCACATTTTTAGTTTCATACTTAAGAAGAAAAGGACTGGTACCACAATTAGTGTTAAGAATGTTGCTACAAATAGTCCGTAAATAACGGTCCAAGCTAACGGTCCCCAAAACACAACGTTGTCTCCACCCATATAGACGTGTGCATCAAATTCACTAAATAAAGTAAAGAAGTTGATGTTTAATCCAATTGCTAATGGTACTAACCCTAAAATTGTCGTGATAGCTGTTAATAATACTGGTCTTAAACGTGCTTTACCAGCTTTTACGATACTTTCAAAAAGATCTTTGTTATCTAAGTATTCGTTATCGTCTAAGTCTAATTCGTTTTTCTTTCTATCTATTAAAAGTTGGGCGTAATCTAATAGTACAACGCCATTGTTTACCACAATTCCGGCAAGCGAAATGATACCAACCATAGTCATCATAATAACGAACGCTTTACCGGTTATAACCAATCCGCCAAACACACCAATAAAACTTAAGAAAATAGCCAACATAATAATAGCTGGTTTTGAAATTGAGTTAAATTGGAAAATTAAAATGAAAAAGATTAATCCAAGTCCTGTAAAAAATGCACCCATTAAAAATGCCATTTGCTTGTTTTGCTCTTCGATTTGACCTGTGTAATCTATTTTGATGTTTTCAGGTAGACCTTCGTAAGCTTTCATTTCATTTTGAATCTTATTTACAATTGCGCCAGCATCTGTATAACCTGGTGCTAATGCAGAATACACGGTAACAACACGCTTAGTGTCTTTATGTTTTATGGCACTAAAACCAGAATTGTTTTCGTAAGAAGCAACTGCAGAAACAGGTACGCTTACTAATTGTCCAGTATTGTTTCTAAACGTGATATTTTGATTGAATAATGCACTTGTATTATATCTGTTTTCTTCATTAAAACGAACATAAATATCATAATCATCACCACCTTCTTTATAAATACCAGCTTTAGAACCAAAGATTGAGTTACGTAATTGTTGACCAACTTGCGCAGTACTTATACCTAATTCTCCAGCTTTTTCACGATCTACAATAACTTGCATTGATGGTTTGTCTTTGTTTACATCAATTTTAAGCTCGTCAATACCTGCAATGTTTCTTGAGTTAATAAACTCACGCATATTTTCTGCGGTAGCAATTAATTCGTTGTAATCATCACCTTCAATTTCAATATTAATTGGCGCTCCAGCAGGAGGACCATTTTGGTCTTTTTCAACAGAAATTAATACACCAGGATAAATACCAACAAGCGCTTCTTGTACTTTTTGTCTTAATAACTCACTGTCTTCACCACGACGGTATTTATACTCTCGCATTGATGCAGTAATCTTGGCTTTATGAGGCATTTCGGCAGCAGATCCACCATCGGTTTGCGGGTTACCAGCACCTTCACCAACTTGAGAAACTGCACTTTCTACCATAAAGTTATAGTCGCCATCTTTATATTGATTGTTGTCTAAAACTTTGTAGACACGTTGCTCAATTTCTTTAGTAATAGCGTTTGTTTTTTCTATAGCAGTTCCTTGCGGATATTCTATATAGACAATAATTTGGTTTGGTTTATTATCTGGGAAAAATTCTACTTTGGTACGTTGTGTTGCTAATGAAATTCCAAAAGCAATAAATGCTACGATTAATAAAAGTACAGTTCCGAAACTAATAAAGTAGGGCTTTCTTCCTGATAGAGCCCAACGTAACTGTCCTTCGTACCATTTTTCTAGTTTTACTAAAGTTTTATTTTGAAAGCTATTAGCCCAACCACGAAGTACTAAACGGTAAACCCAAAGCATGATAGCAGTAAGTATCATTAATGTTCCTAATCCTCTGTAAGCGCTACCAGAAATGATTACTAAAATCCCAATAACAGCCATTATTACTGTTGTTCTAATAATCTTTTTTAGAGGCATGTCTTTGTCTTCGGTACTCATAAATTGAGATACTAATACCGAATTGAAAAAGATAGCAACAAATAAAGACGATCCTAATACTACCGAAAGTGTGATAGGTAAAATCATCATAAATTCTCCCATAATACCTGGCCATAAACCAAGCGGTACGAATGCAGCAACAGTTGTTAATGTAGAAATGATGATAGGGAAAGCGATTTCGCCAATACCTTTTTTGGCAGCTTCCATACGGCTCATACCTTCTTCATCCATTAAACGGTAAACGTTTTCTACTACAACAATACCGTTATCTACAAGCATACCAAGTCCCATAATTAGTCCAAACAGTACCATAGTATTTAAACTTTGTCCCATTAACTCTAATATCATTAGGGACATAAACATAGACATTGGTATTGCAAAACCAACAAATATGGCGTTTTTAAACCCTAAGAAGAACATTAAAACGGTAACTACTAAAAGAACACCAAAAATAATGTTGTTTACAAGGTCATCTACTTGACCAATTGTTACTGAAGATTGGTCATTTGCAATAGTTACTTGTAAATCTTGAGGGAATTCATTTTCTATAGCATCTTTAACAATAACTTGAATTTGCTCTGCAGCAGCAACCATGTTTTTACCAGCACGTTTTTTTACGTCTAGCATTACAACAGGATGACCAAACTCTCTTGCAAAGGTTGTTTTGTCTTCTTCTTTAAAAGAAATTTCTGCAATATCTTTTAGATAAATAGCATTTCCGTTTTCAGACTTTACAACAAAGTTTTTTAATTGTGCAGGATCTTCTATTTCTCCTAAAATACGAATGGTACGACGTTGTCCACTTGCTTTTAAATTACCAGCAGACACGGTTACGTTACCATTATTAATAGCGCCAATAACATCGTTAAAAGTGACTTGTGCCGCCATCATTTTGTAGATGTCTACTGCAACTTCAACTTCTTTTTCTTGTGCACCACGTATGTCTACTTTTTTAATTTCTAGTAGATTTTCAATTTCATCTTGAAGGTATTCTCCGTAATCCTTAAGTTTTTCGATAGGATAATCACCAGAAATATTAATGTTAAGAATAGGCATTTCTTCAGAAAGGCTTAACTCGAATACATCTGGTTCTACTTTTGCACCATTAAAGGTTGGCCAATCTTCGCCAGATGTTTTGGTGTCCACTTCATCTTTAACTTTTTGTTTGGCTTGTTCTACAGTAATATTCTCGTCAAATTCAATCATTAACATTCCGTAATCTTCTTGAGATGTTGATGTGATTTCGACGACGTTACTAACTGTTTTTAGCTCGTCTTCTAACGGATCTACAATAAGTTTTTCTATATCTTCTGCTGTATTACCAGGGAAAATAGCACTTACATATATTTTAGTTTCGTTTACTTCTGGAAAATTTTCTCTAGGCATACTAAAAAATGCAGATATACCTAAATAAAATATAACCAGAATTAGTACATACATTGTGGTTTTGTTATTAATTGCCCACGATGATAAACCAAACTCTTTATCGACTTGTTTTTTGTTTTTCTTTTTAGTCATTTGGTTGATTTTTTAGTATTGAATGACTTTAACAGTTTGACCATCTTTAACGCTTCTTGCACCTTCTTTAATAATTTCGGTACCGTCTTTTATGCCTTCTAAAACTTCTATAACGTCTCCTTGAGTCTTTCCTGTTTTTATAATTACTTTGGTAGCAATGCCTTCTCCGTTTTTGTTTTTATCCGTAATGGTGTAAAGGTATTGCTCACCTTCTGCGTTTTCAGATATTATACTTAATGGCACTAATAACGCTGCTTCGTTAGTGTAGTCGTTAATTTTTAGTTTAGCAGTTAGGTTTGGTTTGATGTCTTTGTCTTTATTTGGAACAGGAACTTCGATTTTAAAAGTTCTGTTAGCTGGATTTACAAAATCTCCTGCTTGTCTAATCTTTGTATCAACAGTTTTATTAATTACAGGAATTGTAACCGTAACATCTTTACCTTTAGTAACATCTGTAATGTAACTTTCTGGTACGTCTGTTTCTATGTACATATCGTCTAGGTTAACTATACGCATTAATTGAGTTTGTCCTGCAGCAACAACACTACCTTGCTCTGTAATTACATCATCAATTGTTCCTGAAAATGGTGCTTTTACATTGGTTTTTGCAACTTGTTGTTGTAATTGGTTAACGGCTTCTTGTTGTGCTTCGTAGCTTGATTTGGCTTGTAAGTATTGAATTTCGCTACCAATATTTTGATCCCAAAGACGTTTTTGACGCTCAAAAGTTGTGCGCGCTAAATCGGCTTGAATTTTTAATTGTGCTAATTGTTGGCTTAAACCGCCATCATCAATTTTTGCTAATAATTGTCCTTTACTAACACGTTGTCCTTCTTTAACGTAAACATTTGTAAGTATACCGTTAAACTCTGGTGTGATTACTAATAGGTTTTTTGTTGTAACGTTACCTTGAATTTCTAATTGGTGATTAAAAATTTCTTCTTTCGCTTTAATTGTAGTAATTAAAGGAACTTTTTTTACAGTATCAATTTTTGCAATAGCTTCGTCTAATTGCTTGATTTTTGCATGGATTTCATCTTGATTCGCTACAAGTTCTGCACGTTTAGCTCTTATTTTCTCTAGATTGTTTGTTTCTAAAACACTTTCTACGGTGTTCTTTTTTTGATTGCCGCCACAAGCTACTAATAGTAGTGATGTTAGGATTAATAATTGTATATGTTTCATTGTTTTAAGAGTTTAGTATTTGGTTGTTGTGTTAGTTAATGTTTCTAATTCTGCTTTGGTGTTAATCACATCTAACATTGCTTGTAAAAATTCTTGTTGCGCTGTGTAAAGTTGTGTTTGTGCTTGTCTTAGTTCAAAACTAGAACCTACACCTTCAAAAAATTTGGTTTGATTTTTAGATTCAATACGCTCAGCAAGATTTAAGTTTTGTTTTTTATTTTCGTATTCTTCTGTTGCAAGAATAAAATCACTTTTAGCAGCTTCAATTTGTAATTTTAATTGTTGCTCGGTTTCATCTAAAGTAATTTGCGCTTTATCTAAATTGATTTTTGCACGTTGTGTTGCTGCACTACGCATACCAGAACTAAAAATTGGGATGTTCATACTAACACCTAATAATGAAGAACCAAACCATCTTGTATCACTATCTAAAAAGACAAACTGATCATCAAAAGCATTGTAGCCTCCATTAATAAATGCGCTTAATGTTGGTAATGCTTTACTCTTTTCAAGCTTTAGTAGTAACTCTTTTGATGTTTTATCATTGGCAGCTATTCTGTAATCAATAGTATTTTTTACATCTGCATCTTCTATACCTTCTTGAAGTATGTTTTTTACAGTTAAATTTTCTAAATCATCTGTTAAGACTATATGTGTATTGTAATCTAAGCCTAATGTTATACTTAGCATTTTATAGGCTAAAGTTTTTAATCTTTTAGTATTGTTTAGATTACTTTGTACACTAGATAAAGTGATTTGTAATTGCTCTACACTTTCTTCTTCTTCTAATCCGTTTTCGTAGATTTTAGTGGTTTCATCTAAGTTTTTCTGAAGAATTTCAATGTTATTTTCTAAAATAGAAACACTTTCTTCTGCCATTAATACGTTTCCGTAGGCATTAATTACTGCTTTTCTAACTTCTAAGTCTGTTTTTTCTTTGGCGTTTTTAGAAATTTCTAAATACACTTTAGCCGATTGTAAACCGACTAAGTAAGAACCATCAAAAAGTAATTGACTTAAAGTAGCTGTAGCGGTAGCATTTTGTTTAGTGCCAAAAACAACCTCTTCAAATTCGCCTTCAGGACCGCCAAAAGCACTTGCAGGTATTAACTGTACCTGTTGTTTTAACCAGTGTTGGTAGTCTATTGTTGCATTAACTTGAGGTAAACCTGTTGCTGTTGTTTCCCATTTTTGTTGCTTTGCAGCATCAATATCTAATGCTGCATTTTTTGCCTGTCTGTTATTTTCTAAGGCAAAATCTATAGCTTCTTGTAAGCTAAAGCTTTGTGGCGTTTCTTGGGAAAATCCCAAATAAGAAACGGTAACTATTAGTAATTTGATTAATGATTTCATTTAGATTTTTTTGGTTTTTTTATGATTGATTGTTTTCTATAAGACCTTTTAAAATGTCTAGACCTTTTGGTGTGCAAATTCCTCTAATGTGATACTCTAAATAATTATCCATTAGCATATTCATTGAGAAGTTTTGTAACGGAAATATGTCTCTATCTTTTAAACACATCATACTGTTAAAGTATAATCTAGAGATAAACTCGATGTTAATATTATCTCTATATAACCCTAATTGTACACCACGATTTAAGTTGTTTACAACACAATCTTCCATAACGCAAGACTGTTTTGCTTTTAAAGATTCGAAGATTTTAGGATAATATTTTTGAAGCTGATGTTGAGGTGAAGATTTTTCATCTTTCAAATGCTCCATTACAAAGCGTTTGATTTCATAAATCTCTTCGATAGGATTTTTTTCTAAAGAACAAATACAATTAATACCTTCTGAAATCATTTCGAACATATGTAATGTTGTAGCTTCAACTAACTTGGTTTTATTGTCAAAATGTTGATATATGGTTTTTTTTGAAATACCTAAGGCATTAGCTATATCATCCATTGTAACACTTTTAAACCCATAGTTTAAAAATAAATCTGCTGACTTGTCTAAAATTTTTGCTCTCATAATCGGTGCAAATGTACGTTAGGAAACTTTAAAAACAAAAAAAGTTTCCAAAGTTTTAAAGATTATTTAACATTGAAAAATTTTTAGTTTAATAATTGTATTTGGTTTATTTTTACGGCATGCAAACAATTTCATATTACCAAGACGCTTTTATGGCGTATTTGCTACAATACGCAAAACCAAAACAGCCAGAAAACTTATATATTCCTATAAATTATATTTTAGAATTAGGTGGTAAACGTTTAAGACCAGTATTAACGTTAATGACTGCCGAAATTTTTGATACCGACCACAAAGAAGCTTTAGACGCAGCATTAAGTGTGGAAATTTTTCATAATTTTTCTTTAGTACATGATGATATAATGGACGATGCACCATTACGTAGAGGACAACAAACTGTGCATGAAAAATGGGATATAAATACAGGTATTTTGTCTGGAGATGCTATGCTAATTATGGCTTATCAATTATTTGAAAATTATGAGCCAAAAACATTTCAGGCATTAGCAAAATTGTTTAGTAAAACAGCTTTAGAGGTTTGTGAAGGGCAACAATATGATGTAGATTTTGAAACCAGAGATGATGTTACCATACCAGAATATTTAAAAATGATTGAGTATAAAACTGCAGTTTTGGTTGGTGCAGCTATGAAAATGGGAGCAATTGTAGCCGATACGTCTGAAGAAAACAAAGAAAATATCTATCAATTTGGTAGTTTGTTAGGTATAGCTTTTCAGCTTCAAGATGATTATTTAGATGCATTTGGCGATCCAAAAACGTTTGGAAAGCAAATAGGAGGAGATATAATTGAAAATAAAAAAACATATCTCTATTTAAAAGCATTAGAGTATTTGGATGCAGATAAAAAAAGACAATTAGAGCAATTATATTCGGTTCAATTAGAAGATAACAAAGATAAAATAGAAACTGTAAAACAGTTTTTTGTAGAAAGTGGATCTGCAAAAGCAACTCAAAATGCTATAGAAGAATATACAAATAAAGCGTTTAAGGTTTTAGATGACTTAACTATCTCTGAAGAAAAAAAACAGCTATTAAAAGATTTTGGAATGGGATTAATGACAAGAAAAGTCTAATGAAATTACCAGCAACATTTGAAAACTTAATTGAAGACGCCACAAAATTAAATTTGTATAAAAAATTAGTCTCTCAACTAAACAAAGATTTTTTATACGCTAATATAGATTTAGATTTTGATGAAGATATCTTACCAACTAGTTTGAAGTTGTTGTTGCAGGATACGGTATATAGATTAATACAAGAAAAATTTACAGAATATCTTAATTTGCTATATATAATTGATGTGCCAGAACATCAAATTAAAGCTTTAGATGGTAACGATGCTTTGCAGTTAAGTGAAAACGTTTCATTTTTAATCCTAAAAAGAGAATGGCAAAAAGTATGGTTTAGACACCAATATTCTTAATTTAAGATAGTTTTGTCTTAATTAATTTTTATATCTTTGTAATAAATTATTAATAAATGTTTTCAAAAGCTTGCGAATACGGAATTAGAGCCTCAATTTTTATTGCTAAAAACTCTTATGAAGGGCAACGTGTAAGTCCTAAGGAGATTTCTGAAGAAATTAATTCTCCTCAAGCATTTACTGCAAAAATACTTCAAGCTTTAGTTAGAAACCATATTATAAAATCTGTAAGAGGCGCACATGGTGGTTTTGAAATTGATAAAGATCAAATACCATTAATTAAATTATCTCAAATTGTTAAAGCTATCGATGGAGATGCTGTCTACAGTGGATGTGGCTTAGGTTTAAGTGCCTGCGACGAAAATCATCCTTGTCCTGTGCACGATAAATTTAAAGATATTAGAAATGGTTTGAAACAGATGTTAGAAACTACTAATTTAGAAGAATTAGCTATGGATATTAAGTTAGGTTCTTCGTTTTTAAAAACTTAAAATTACAATATAAAAAAGGATCGATTTCAACTTACAATTATTAGATTGAAATCGAGTTTCAATAAAAAAAATTTAAATATAAATAAGACAAATTTATCCGAAATAAATAATAAATCATGGAAGTATTACAAAAAAACATCGAAAAAGAAATAGGACAGTACGTTGCAGACGATTTTAGAACTGCAGCTATTTTTTCTAAATACAAAATAGATTTTTGTTGCAATGGTAATAGAACAGTTGCCGAAGCTTGCAAGAAAAAAGGTATTGATGAAGCTGCAATTATAGCAGAACTTAATAACGTTTTAAATGCCAAAACAGGCGAAAGTATAGACTATAACTCTTGGCCATTAGACTTGTTGGCAGAATATATAGAGAAAAAACACCACAGATATGTAGAAGAAAAAATACCTGTGTTACTTCAGTTTTTAAACAAATTATGTCGTGTGCATGGCGAACGTCATCCAGAATTATTTAAAATAAACGAGTTGTTTACAGCATCTGCAGGCGAGTTAGCCTCACACATGAAGAAGGAAGAACTAATCCTTTTCCCTTTTGTAAAGAGAATGGTTAATGCTAAATTAAAAAATGAAGCAATCCAATCACCACAATTTGGCACTGTAGAAAACCCAATTGCTATGATGAAGGAAGAACACGATAATGAAGGACAACGTTTTAGAGACATTGCAGAATTAACGGACAATTACAATCCGCCAGCTGATGCTTGCAACACGTATAAAGTTACCTTTGCTATGTTAGAGGAATTTGAAAAAGACTTGCATTTACATATTCATTTAGAAAATAACATTCTGTTTCCTAAAGCTATAGCGTTAGAAACACAATTTGATTGATAGCGATCCCTTATCTACTTTTTTTAACCTATAGTAAAATCCTGAAATGTTTTCCTCAGACATTTCGGGATTTTTATCTTATTTCATTACTTTTCTAACCCAACTAATTGATACATGCCAAAAAAATTAGTCATAGTCTGTTTAA
This sequence comes from Mesoflavibacter sp. CH_XMU1404-2, assembly GCF_037029465.1. Taxonomy (NCBI): domain Bacteria; kingdom Pseudomonadati; phylum Bacteroidota; class Flavobacteriia; order Flavobacteriales; family Flavobacteriaceae; genus Mesoflavibacter; species Mesoflavibacter sp. CH_XMU1404-2. Next base: position 281,709 of record NZ_JAYMEM010000009.1, read on the forward strand.
TTAATTTCTTTATTGCTGCAGTAATGGGATTGACTTTGCGTTTTTCTTTTATAGACTCTATTGATATTAATTATCGGTTTTTAACGCATGCGCACTCGCACGTAGCCATGTTAGGTTGGGTATATTTAATGTTATATGTACTTTTTGTACATTATTTTGTTCCAGAAAAACTTAAGGTCTTCAATCGGTTGTTTTGGCTAACAGAAGTTGCTGTAATTGGCATGATGCTTACTTTTCCGTTTCAAGGATATGCTGCTATTTCTATTACGTTTTCAACCTTACACATTTTTTGTAGTTACTACTTTGTGTATCTAATTTGGAAACACTGCAAAACCTCATCAAACGTAAGTCAAAAGTTGTTAAAAACAGCATTGTTATTTATGGTTGTTTCTACCTTTGGTGTTTGGTGTTTAGGTCCAGCAGTAGCAACACTTGGTCAGTCGTCTGCGTTTTATCAAATAGCAATACAATTCTTCTTACATTATCAGTTTAATGGATGGTTTTTAATAGCAGTTTTAGTGGTCTTTTTTCATCTTTTACAGGTTGAAAATTCTAAAATATTTAAACAGTTTTTCTGGTTATTAATTGCATCAACTTTATTAACCTTTGCATTGCCAACTCAATGGTTTGCACCTCATGATAGTTTATTGTGGATTAATGGTTTTGGTGTTGTTATCCAAATTTTAGCGCTGTATAAATGTTTTCAACTTATAAAACCGAAAATAAATACGCTGACAAATCAGAAAAACAAGCTAATATTTTATATGTATTGTTTTGCGCTGATTTGTTTTGTTTTAAAAGTAGTTTTTCAGTCACTTTCTATTTTACCTGAGTTTTCTCAAGTAGTTTATGAGCATCGTAATTTTGTTATTGGTTTTATCCATTTGTTAATGCTTGGTGTTATTAGTGGATTTTTATTTGCTTTTATCTTGAAAACTGATTTGGTTACGGTTTCAAAATCACTAACTTTTGGTGTTTATAGTTTTGTGTTAGGCTTTGTATTAACCGAATTATTACTGCTCATTCAAGGCATCAAGTACTATTTTAAAAGCGGAATCCTAACAGAATATTACCTGCTATTATTTTTATTTAGCATTTTATTGCCTTTAGGCATTAGTTTTATTTTATTAAATATTATTAAATCCACAAAGTATGCAACATCAGCCACAAAAAAGACATAAAGCCTTGCAACCCTTAAGCAGAGAACATCATTTTGGCTTGTTATTGTGTTATAAAATTAAAATGGGTTTTCGATATCAGATAGCGACAAAACGTATTAAGACGTATGCTGACTGGTTTTACAAAACCCATTTAATTCCGCATTTTGAAATGGAAGAAAATCACATTTTTCCCATTTTAGGCAATGATCACGAATTGGTAAAACGTGCTTTGACAGAACACAAAAATTTAATACACTTGTTTGAAGAGAGTAATGATGAGACTATAACGTTGCAGCATATTAAAGACCAATTAGAACAGCATATAAGATTTGAAGAACGTGTGTTGTTTCCTGAAATACAAAAGATAGCTACGGAAGCAGAATTAATTGATATTGAAAAAATTCATCAACCAGAAGTTTTTGAAGATAATACTGATGATGAATTTTGGACAAAATAGGTCCAAAGATTATGTCGTCTTTTGATTATCAAATTAAAGGTTTTATCCTGTTTTCAAAACTTTGGGATTTTACTTCCGATGATTATCAGAATTAGTTTTTATAAACCTTTAATGGTTTCTTGTCATTTCGACAAAACGAGTGACGAGAAATCTCTTTATTATAAGATTACTCTTCGTGCCTCATTCTTAATGACAGAAATACTTTTAAAAAAAGACCTCACAGATTTTAAAACCTGTGAGGTCTAATAGGTTTATGATTTATATATTTTTTAGTTCACACATTTAACCATGTTTATATCATTTTCAAGGAAATACATAAGATAAATTCACATAAAAATTGCGTCCTTGTCTTGGTATATTATTCCAGTCTGCATAGGTAGAATAATTGGCGTCTAAAATATTTTCGATACCATATTTTAGAATTGTTTTTCCGTTTTTACCATAAAATGCATGACCTAAATTAAGGTTTAAGATAGCATATGAAGCGGTTTCATTTTCGCCATATAAACTACTAAAATTACTTTGATTGCCATTACCTTCTAGCTGTAAAGCTGCATTAAATTTTGATGTATTGTAATTAAATTCAGCAAAATAAGAGAACGGTTTTATAAGTGGTAAATTTTTGTTATTGCTTCCTTTACCATAGTTATAACCAATAGTTCCGTTTACTGATAATCGCTCAGAAATTTTATAGCTACTGTTTAAATAGACATCAAAAATAGAAGCATGGTCTAAAGCATTATAAACGCGTACTCCATTAGCACCAATAGTCATAGAACTTACGTTTGGCGCTAAATCTCCGATAATATAATCCATAATATAAAAGTAAGATGATTGTAAGCCAATTTCAAAATCATTGAATTTTTGGTTGAAACTAAAGTTGGTTTCTAGCGCTTTTTCATCTTTTAAATTTGGATTGCCTATGTAGTCATAATTATCAAAACTATTAAATATAAAAAAACCATAACCTTCACTTACCGATGGTGCACGTTCGCCATAACCTAAACCAAAAGAAAGCTTATAATTGGTCTTATTATACTTGTAAGCAGACGCAACACTTAATAGCGTTCTGTCTTTGGTGTCTTCTACATTATCATGAAAAATACCTAAACTTTCTACGCCTTCTTCTTTGGCTATCCTGTTGTTGTGTAAACCAAAGCGCACAGAAGATTCAAGGCTAGAATTATCGTTTAAATAATATGCGTCCTTGGCAAAAATACCTGTGTAACGTGTTCTAATATCTGGCCAAGTGTACATAAACATATCTGGTTCATTTGGGTTGTTAGAAAACATGGTCATTTCAGCTAAAGATTTATTATAAAACCCATTTAAGTTAAGAGATACATGGTGTTTGTCTTTAATAACATCTGCTTTGCTGTAAAATCCATAGGTATCACTCCATCCAGGCATATCCATTCTTATAGGAACAATTGGTCGCTTGGTGTCGTCCATTATATGAGTAATAGTGTTAAAATACAATTTGGTTTCTAATGTTTTTAAGGCTTTGTTTTCTGGTGTGTAATGATGGGTTAATGAGCTAATTAAAGCTTCTGCCAAAGATACATCCATTGGTAAAGCAGGATAGCCAACATCTGTGGCTTTGTCGTAAATAATATTGGCGTCTAGGCTTTGGGTTTCAGAGAATTTATAACCTGTTTGTAAGGATAGATTATATTTTTCGAACTGAGAATATAATACTTCTTTATTGTTACCAGCATCATAATTATCAGATGTTCTAAAAATCCCATCTGCACTTATAAAAAACTTGTTGCCTGCATATTCCAGATCTAATCCTGTAGCTTTGTAATTTCCGTTAGTTTCGTAACCTAAATCGATACTTGATTTTAGACCAGAACCATTAAATTTAGAAGTAGGTAATTGCAAATCGATGCCTCCACCAACACAATGTCCGTTTTCGGTACCTTCTTGACCAGAACCAATAGTTACTTTGTCAAGATTTGATACATCTACGTAGGATGTAATGGGATCCATTTTGTCAGTACAAGCACCAAAAATCTGCATGCCATCAATGGTTACTACCAAACGCTGGCTAACCATGTTGTTAACCGTTGGTTCCCAAGCATAATTACCTCGTTTTATCATCGTAACATTATTGGATTTTTCTAAGTAATCATCAATACTAGATAATGTTTTTTCTTGTCTGTGATTACTAAATTTACGTCGCGATACGATAAGGACTTCTTCTAATTTTGTCGTGTCTTTTTTGGCTTCTTCTTGCTGGTCTTGTGTAAAACCAGTTGCAGATACTAGAAGACATAAAAAGACTAATAGTTGCATTTTCATAGCAAAAAAAATTTTAGTGTTTAAATAAGTGTGAAATGCTGCCAATTTGAGAACAGCCGAAAAAACGGCTATTATTATTTTTCTATAGCATTTCGACTGCGCTCAATATGGCATATAATAAAAATTAGAATTCTAGGTCTAAATATAAACTGCTAGATTCATTGTTTTCAGTAACATCTTCACCTTTTAAAACGGTTCCGGACGCGTCTAAAAGCTTCAGATTAAGCTTCCAATAGCCAGTCATTGTTAAGGATAAATTTCCGTAGTAAAAATGATCTGCACTGTTATACGTTAAATCTGTATTGTTTGGTGAGCTGTGATTACCCATTCCTGGCATACGCGGATCTAAAGCAATGGTGTAATCTTCCACAACTGGAAACGTCATCATATTTTCCATTTTAAAAAGACCTACTTTCATGTTATTTATTGCTATACTTGGGTCTTTAGGCGCTATCAAAGCTACAATATATCTACTATCGTCGCTACCCATAAAACTTGCAGTATTCTGGTTTTCGTATTGCATAACGTTTATAGTTTCTGTTACAGAATAGTCCACATCGTTAATAGTATAATCTAAAGTTAAAGACCAACCAGAACCATCTTCAAAAGTCATCTGATAGATTATAAAACCTTGGTAAACCGTATCTTTTCCTATTGCTTTTGTGATTTCGGATTTAGGACATGAATGTTGCATCGTTGGCATTTGCATTACCGGCATCCAAGAGATTGTAGCATCTTCTACGTATGTATTTGTGTTATTGTCTTTAATTCTTAAGCTAATCATGTTGTAACCAGTTTCAAACATTCCTTTTTCGTTATAAAGTTCTATGGATTGGTCACCATTTTCTATGGTTTTAATAAGTTGTAAATTTTCAACTTCATTAATTAGCATTGTGTCGTCATTATCGTCTGTTGAACATGAAAAGAATAGCGTAAAACATACGATTGGTAATAAATATTTAAGTTTCATTATTATAGTGTTTGAGTTAATTTTTTGACATAATTATCTTGTTTTGAAACCATTTTGGCATCAAAAAAGAAAGAAATATGCTCTAAGAGCATCACGAAAAAATTAACACAAATTTGGTGGTGGTGTATCTATAGTATAAAAGCCAGTAGTTGGTGCTTTTATTTTATAATATAGATTACTGTGTAGTTGAGATATTTGAGAAAATTCCTCAACGTTTAGATGTCTAAAAGTATTAATAACAAAAAAGTCTAAGTGCGTTCTTTCATTGTCTGGCAATGGTGCATTTTGATTAGAATTGGTGTTATTTTCTGCCAGTTCTATTGTTAATTGACACTTACCGTTACATCCTTTTTGATTTTCTTTTTGGATACAAAGTGTTTTAGCTATAACCTCTTGGTTAATCACAAAATCGGTTACAATAACGACATTGTTAATGTTGTTCGCTAATAAAACGAATGTTAAAAACAAGGCAGTTAATTTATATGTAACCTTTAATATCATGTTGCTAAATTAGGACAAACTTGTCCTAAATAATATGATTTATGTCAGCTAATAATTAGTTTTTAAAATAGTTAAAATAGGTTGCTGTTAAGCGTTGCAAATGTCTTACTTTTTTGTCTATTTCTGAAGTGTTATCTAGTTCTTTTATCTCTGAAATTTCTTCTATAATAGGAACCAGTACTACATGAAGTTGGTCATGCGCTTCGCCAGTCATATCACAACTTTTAATGATATAACTGGTTTGCTTTGAAAGCGATTTGCCTAGTTTTTTAGCACTCTTAAAATCATTATGTTTTAAAATCGAATCAATGCGCTGCATTCCAATATGCGTTTCTTTATTAGCAACCCATTTCTGGTTGTTATTAAGTGTCAAACCTTCTAATTGTATAGAAGAAGTTGTCTGAGGATTAGACTGGTCGTTTTTGCAACCAAAAACGAAAGCTAAAATAAGTAATGCTATGGCAAATTTAATTTTCATAATGGTGTGGTTTTAATGTCGATTAGTAGCTTAAAAATCTTTTTTCTTAGACTTAAATATAATTCTTAAAACAGGTAACACAACCCAAACGGTAAGCATTACAAATGAAATAATCAATCCAAAACTAGTCCCAAAAAATTGTTTGAACACTGCTCCTGTATAGCCTAATAAAGCTGAAATATCTAGTTTTAATAGAATTAATGTTCTTGATAAATCTATAGGATTTAGCATCGTACCGATTAAAGATACTTTGTCTAAAGGATAATCTTCAAACATAATTAGTGTCATTAAAAACAGACCATCATAAATGACTGCCAGGAATAACCAAAGCAAAATTGCATATCCAAAACCTTTAATTTTATTCTCGTTAGATAAGGCAATATTAAAAGCTAAAGCAGTAAAAATTAGGGTTAAAAATGTACCTGTAATAAGTAGTAATGAAAAGTCCCAAATGGCACTACTTTCAAACAAACCATAAAACACAAAAGGCAATCCTAAGCCTAAAATTAAACTCATAGAAAGTGATAAGGCTACACCTAAATATTGGCCTAAAAAAATAGACGAACGCTTTAAGGGTTGTGCTAATAAAAGCTCTGTAAATTCTTTGGAATTGTAATAATACATAACGCCAAAAATAGTTCCTATTAAAGGTACTAAAACAATAATAACGTTCATTAACGTTATGACTGCTTTTGATAGGTCGTTGTTTAAAAACAACAGGACAATACCAAGCAGTAAATAGAATGCAAAATAGACGTAACTCCAACGACTACGCATTAAATCGAAAAAACTATATTTTAATATTTTAAGCATGATTGTCTGTTAATATAGACGCAATCGCGTGTTCAAAATCAGGTTGATCGGTCTTGTTTTTTAATTTTTGAATAGTGCCTTTAAAATAGATTTTACCTTCCAGGATAAACACAATTTCATCCGAAATTTCTTCAACAAAACTCATAATATGAGAAGTGATTAAGATGGTTTTTCCTTTTTCTTTTTCTGCACTGATTAAATCTTTTAATCTAATAAGAGAAATTGGGTCTAAACCTGTAGTAGGTTCGTCCAAAATAATTAATGGACTATCAAACATAAAGGTTAAAACCAAGTTGACTTTTTGTTTGGTTCCACCAGAAAGATTGCCTAATTTTTTATCTAAAAAGGGTTCTAATTTGAAGAGTTCTATTAATCGTTGATCTTCATTGGTGGGTTTGCGCAAATCCTTAATCATCTTGATTAATTCTTTAACACGAAGATTACTTGGGAAATTGGCTATTTGCGGTAAATAATCAATTTTATGTCTGTAATCAGAATTCTTTTTAATGTTCTCATTTAAAACGGTAATGTTTCCCTTATCAGGAATTACCATGCCTAAAACCGATTTTATCAATGTTGTTTTACCAGACCCATTTGGTCCAAGAACTGCAAAAATACCGCCTTCAGTTATGGATAAATCAACACCGCTTAGCACTTGATTTTTACCAAATTTTTTATGTAGATTCTCTATAGTTACCATGTTATTTTTTTCATTTGAGGGTTGTTGTCCATTAAATCATCTGGAGTAAATACGGGAGATACTTTTTCAGAAAAATCAATAATATCTATAAACATACTACGCAGTAAAATAATGGTTTCTGGTGTGCGATTTACAATGTAAGAGAATAGTTTTACTGGTCTGTAAGGCACATCTCCAATACCATCTTTGTTAAGATCGTAACCTGTGTAATTGCTCCAATAGTTTTTATCAAATTCGTTGTCATTAACCTTGCTATTATAGGCAATATCAAAAGAGTTATATAAAAAGTTATTTTGGGTAAATTTATTAGTGTAGCATGCTCCTTTTACTTTAATGGCCCAACCATTGTTAGAAAACGTGTTTTGCTTGTAATTAATACGATTAGAACCTTCAATATTAATCCCAATCGTGTTGTTTTCAAAGGTATTGCCTTCAATTTCTGCATCGTTTATTTCTTTTAACAGCAAACCATAAGAAGCCGTTCCCCAATTTTCCTTAAAAATATTGTTGTACATCTCTATGTGCTTAGAAAACATTACGGCAACGCCTGCACCATTATTTTCGAAAATATTGTCTTGATAAATATCGTCATTAGAAAACATAAAGTGAAGTCCATAACGCACATTTAATGCGCTTACATTGTTTTTTATGACACAATCGTCGGAAAATTCTAAATAGATACCATCACGCACGTGTTGCACAAAATTATGTTCAATTTGAACATTTTTACTGTACCAAAGCTGAATTCCATTACCAGAATTATACTCTTCAACAGCTTCACCAACTATTTTGTTGTGAAACACCTTTCCGTCTCTCGATTTTTCGATATAAATACCAAAGAACAATTTTTCCAAAACTAAATTCTGAATAAGAAAATTCTTGCTGTTTTTAACACGAATTGCGGCATAATCTTCAGTATAACTGTTGCCCACATTTTTAATGAACAAACCATCAACGGTAACACTATCTGCTATAACGGTAATAATCTCACCTTTTAATTCGCCATCTATAACCGGATAATTTTCGCCAATTATGGTTAAAGGCTTATCAACTATAACAGCGTGTTCTTTGTACGTTCCTTTTTTAACTACAATAGTATCAAAGTCTTTAGCATTGGTAATTCCTTCTTTTAAAGTTGAAAAAGGACAGGTTTTACATACTTCAATGTTTTGGGCAATAGTTGGGCTAGCCATTAAAATGACTGTAAGAAAAACCAAAAGTTGTTTCATGAAATTAGTCCTTAAATTTTACTAGTAACTCTTCCCAAGTGTATAAGTCACCACCTTTTTCTGCTTGAAACTTTTCAGCCTCTGCTTTATTTTCAAAAGCAGAAAGAAAGGCTCCCATTGGACTTGGAATATTCTCGCTGATTAAAAATGTGGCTTTTGTAGCATCAATTAGAGCTTCTGGTTCTGTATAGTTGTTCGATAAGTATAACTCAATTTCAGACGTTTCAAAATCCTTCATAAAGTTAATCATACATTCTGTAGCGTCAAATTTATAGACTTTACCTTTTTTGGTGACAACTTCCGCTGCGTGTGTTTTATCTACAATGGTCATTTTACAGAAGTAACAACCATCGCTTCCATAATTTATAGGTTCTGGTTTAGCATTACAATTAAAAAGTACCAGTAATAATGCAATAATTGAATAGTGTTTTAGTGTTTGCATAATTTTAAGTGTTTTGAGTTTACAGTAAAACTTACTGCGTTGTTTTCTTCAAACTTGCTTTTCTCCCTAGCCAAAAAGCAACAAGGGTCAATGTCATACCTACAAACATAAGATAACCTCCTACGTGTGGCAATGAAGTGACGTCAAAATTCAATAATTTTTGAAAACCAAGTAATGGTGGTTTGTAAGACATTGGTGTGCCATCTGGATTGGTTACCTTAATTATGGCATGTGGATCTAAATCGCTTCCATATTCAATCAGCCAATTATTAAAGTCGTACATACCCAATATACCTAAAATTGACATAAGTATAAACCAACCTAAAAAGTACTTATAGCTAACTTTTTCAAAAAAGCCTAATAAACCAATGATAACACCTAAAAGGACCATACCAATAATTACTTTTGGGAACACTGAAAACTCCCACATATCTTCGGGTTTAGGGATGGTTTTCATACCAATATAGTGGTTTAGACCATCAATATTTTGCAAATCGAATTCATTTACCCCTTCGATACCTTGAATGTAGATATTCATACCTAATGGATCTGGATATTGTGGAGCACCAAGCATAATGTTCCATAAAGGGAATTTAAAAAGCCCTAGCAATAACAAGGATCCTATAATCATTATAATTCCAGCCTTTTTCATAATAATATTAATCTAATTAACCATTTAGTTAATAGTGTTTTAAAAAGAAAGGCGAGAGCGACAAATCAACTCTCGCCTTATATTAGGAAAATAAACACTAAAACAAAATTCTCCTAAGTTTTTATTAAGAAACTATTCACCTAAAGACCATGACAATTCTATGTTTGAATTTGCAGGAGATACGCGAACGTAACCTTGCATTTCTTGGTGTAATGCAGAACAGAAATCCGTACAATAGAATGGCCAAACACCAACTTGCTTAGGTTCCCAAGTCAAGGTTCTGGTTTGTCCAGGCATAATTAACAATTCGGCATTATTGGCACCAATCATTGCAAATCCATGTGGTACATCAAAATCTTGCTCTAAGTTAGTGACATGGAAAAATACTTTGTCACCTAATTTGATACCTTCAATATTATCTGGTGTAAAGTGACTTCTAATAGTAGTCATATAAATATGAACTTCATTACCTTTTCTTACCACTTTAGCATCTGAATCTGAAAAAGCAGCGTAAGGATGTTTATTTTCTTCTAAGTTGTAGATTTTTTGAGAACGTTCTTTTACTAAGTCTGCTTCCATTGCAGCAGCATAATGAGGCTCTCCGTGTGTAGGGAAATCTAACAATAGTTCCATTTTCTCTCCAGAAATATCGTACAATTGAGCCGAATGTTCCATTTCTGGACCAGTTGGTAAGTATCTGTCTTTTGTGATTTTATTCATCGCAAACATGTATTTACCTTGTGGTTTTCTTGAGTTTCCTCCAGGAATTGTTAAGTGACCAACTGAGTAATATGTAGGTTTTCTGTCAATGACTTCCCAAGTTCCTAATTTCCATTTTACAACTTCAGATGAAATAAAGAAAGTCGTATATGCATTTCCTTCACCATCAAACTCAGTATGTAATGGGCCAAGTCCAGGCTGTTCAACAGATCCTGCTAAAACATCTTCAAAATTTAAGATCGGAATTCCGTATGCTTCACCAGCAAACTTTTCACCTTCAATAGCTTTTAACATTTTAGAGAATGAATGCACTGTTAAGTTGGCAGATAGCTTACCATTACCAACAATATATTCTCCAGAAGGATCTACATCACAACCATGAGGAGATTTTGGTGTTGGTAAGAAATATACAGCTCCTGGTACTTCAATTGGATTAATCACACGTACTTCTTTTTTCATTGTAGAAGTTGCAGTGTGTGTATGCTCGTCATAGACATTGTGTGCATACTCTGCAGGCATCATTTTTCCGCCTCCGTTATTTACGTATTCTTCAATTTTTTTCCAGTTAATAGCTGCAATAAAATCTTTATCGTTTTGTGAAGCGTTAACCTCTAGTAGTGTATTTGCTTCTTCAGTATTATAAGTAGTGAAGAAAAACCAACCATGAGATTTTCCGCGTCCAGGATGTGATATGTCGTAGTTAAAACCAGGCATTAAAACTTGGAATTTGATATCCATATTACCTGTTTCTGGTGCTACGCTAATAAATGATAGTGCACCTTGAAAATTACCTTTATACTCTTTAATTGGCATATCACGTTGTGGTACAGGTACAGAAAAACGTGTTCCTGCTACTACATACTCTGTATTTTCTGTGACAAATGAAGAACTATGATTACCAGCACTATTTGGTACTTCAATAATTTCGGTAGTTTCAAAAGTTTTTAAGTCAATTTTTGCTATTCTTGGTGTGTTATTTTCATTTATAAAAATAAAACGACCATCAATTTCTCCATTGGTTTGAGAAATATCTGGATGGTGAGAATCTCCCCAAGGAATAAATCCATGAGAGGTATTTAGCATTGGTTTTGTTTCTTCAGAATATCCATAACCTGAAGTAGGAAACTGTGAAAACACAGGTATTTCTTTAAACATTCTACCAGATGGTAAGCCGTAAACGGTTAAATTTCCACTGTAACCACCAGAAATAAAGGCGTAATGCGAGTCGTGCTCACCAGGAGCTACATAGACTTTTTCGGCTATGTTACTTGATAAGGCTCCAGATTTTCCGCCAGACTTACCAGAGTTATTACAGCTTGTAAATGCGGCAAATACCGCTACAATTGCAAGTGTTGATTTTAATATTTTTTTCATTTTTGTTTATTTTTAAATAGTGTTTGTAGTTATTCTGAAGGTGGTAATAAAACTTTATCAATGACGTGGACTATGCCGTTACCAGCATTAATACTAGCTAGTATTTTAGCACCACCAATCATGGGTTCGTTATCAATTACTTCTACTTTTACATAGGCGTTGTTAGCTTGACCTAATTTTTTAAATTTCTTTAAAAAGTCTTTGGAGTAGTTTCCTGGAGTTACATGATACTTCAAGATATTAGCTAAAGCATCTTTGTTTTCAGGTTTTAATAAATTGTCTACTATTCCTTCTGGTAAAGCTTCAAAAGCTTCATTAGTTGGAGCAAAAACCATTAATGGTCCTGCGTTTACTAAAGCGTTTTCTAAAGACGCAGCTTGTACAGCTGCTACAAGTGTTGTATGGTCTTTAGAGCCCATTGCAATACTTAAAACAGTTGAACTCTTATCATCCTCAATAAAGGCTTGTCCAGACTTTTTTGAAGGTTTTGAGGCTTCGTTAGTAACTTCTGTTGTGGTTGTTGAGTCTTTGTTTGCATCCTTACAAGAGTAAAATAAAACTGCAATTGTAAAGGTTAAAAACAAGATTTTAATTGGTTTTTTCATGGTTTGTTATTTTAAGGTTCTAAAATATTCTAATACAGCTCTGGCATCTTCTTCTGATAGTCCTTGATTTGCCATTGGTGATCCATTAAATTCTATTAAAAGTTCTTTAGCTAATGGGTCTTCTTTAACCATAACTTCAGGATTCAAAATCATATTCATTACCCATTCTGGCGCACGACGATCTAAGATGCCAGCAGGAGCTGGACCAATAAATTTCTTGTCAGGTCTGTGGCAAGCAGTACACATTTTTTTAAATATCTCAGAGCCTTGTGTTGCCATTTTTTTATCTATTTCAGCACCTAAATCAATGTTTTTTATAGGTCCTACACCTTTGTTATCTAAAACTACTTTGTCAGAAGCTTTTACTTTTTCAGGTGTTTTTGTTGTTGTTTTTTCAGTTGTTGTTTTCTTTTTATAAGAAAATGTTTCTTTTTTCTTTTCTTCTTTTCCGCCACAGCTAATTAGTAGTGTTGCAAAAAAAATAATCATAAGTTTTAGTGTTGTTTTCATAATGTTTAGTTTAATGTGTGTACTTAATAAGATAACAAATCTTTGATAAAATTACAAATAGAAGCTAGTTCAAAACATGACAAAAATCATATTTAGGATTAATTTATCCTAATTAAATATATATTTTTTTTTTGCTAAAGAAAAAACCTCTTCATTTAAATACAAAGAGGTTAGATTATATGTCTAAAGATTTTTTTATTTTTTTAAAATAATACTCTAACAAAAGGCATCCAAGCATCTGCATAAATACTTTTGTCTTTGTCATAAAGTACATCGTATCTAATGCCAAAAGTAATGTTGTTTGTACGGTAACCAGCACCTACAAAAAGAGCAGGATACCAATAATTATCATCTAGATTATTAGAAAAGTTACCTTCAAACTTTCTATTAACATTAAAAGCTTCAAATTCAGTAGAAAGTTGTATTTCATTTACAGGATTGTAAATTCCAATAACGCTACCTCCAAAAATTGTAGATTTATAAACATTTTTTTGTCTATTATACGTCCCATTTAAACCAACACCTAATCCGTATTTACTATTAAATTGGTAGATTGCATTAGGTGCTAAAGTGGCACTAAAAAAACCATCGCCAGTACTTAAACCAAAACCGCCACCAAATCTTACATTTTCCCAGAAATCACTTTTGTTTTTTGTTAAATTTCCTTGACAAAATGATAAACTCGTAAAAAACACACTAAATATTAGCAATAATTTAAAATGAAGTTGTTTTAAGTGGATATTTTTCATAATCATCAATTTAGTTAAATGTAAACGTTATAAATATAATAAAACCATCGCTATATTTGGTAAAAGTTGTATTTTTGATAAAATTTTGTTGAAGCGAACACGACTTACACATAATAATGGATAAATATTCCTTTTTAAACGCAGCACATACAGCATACTTTGCTGAATTATACGATCAATATTTAAAAAACCCTGACTCTGTAGAGCCAAGTTGGAGAGCATTTTTTCAAGGTTATGACTTTGGAAGTGAAAACTATGGAATGGAAGGAGAAATTGTAGAAGGTGTCTCGGCACAAATACCAGAGCATCTTCAAAAAGAATTTCAGGTAGTAAATTTAATAGATGGTTACCGTAGTAGAGGTCATCTTTTTACTAAAACCAATCCAGTTAGAGAGCGTAGAAAATACGCGCCAACATTAGAACTAGTAAATTTTGGTTTGTCTGAAGCAGATCTAGATACCCAGTTTAATGCAGGTGAAATTTTAGGTATAGGTACACAATCTTTAAGGAAAATTTTAAAACACTTAAATAGTATTTATTGTGATTCTATTGGTATTGAATATATGTATATACGTCAGCCAGAAGAAATTAAATGGATACAAAATAAGTTAAACATAAACGATAATCAACCAAGTTTTACTGCCGATCAAAAAAAGCATATTCTAAAAAAGTTAAACGAAGCTGTATCTTTCGAAACCTTTTTGCACACTAAATACGTTGGGCAAAAACGTTTCTCTTTAGAAGGAGGAGAATCGTTAATCCCTGCACTAGATGCAGTAATAGAAAAAGCAGCAGAGCTAGGCGTAGAAGAGTTTGTAATGGGTATGGCACACAGAGGTCGTTTAAGTACCTTAACAAATATCTTTGGTAAATCTGCAAAAGATATTTTTAGCGAGTTTGATGGTAAAGATTATGAAGAAGAAGTCTTTGACGGAGATGTTAAATATCATTTAGGTTGGACAAGTCAACGTAGTACAGATACAGGAAAAAAAATAAATTTAAGTATAGCGCCTAACCCTTCGCATCTAGAAACAGTAGGAGCAGTGGTAGAAGGTATATCTAGAGCAAAACAAGATCAAAAATATAAAGATAACTTTAGTAAAGTGTTACCAATTGTAGTACATGGTGACGCAGCAATTGCAGGTCAAGGTTTAGTTTACGAGATTGTTCAAATGGCTCAATTAGAGGGTTACAAAACAAACGGGACTATACATGTTGTTGTAAATAACCAGGTAGGTTTTACAACAAATTATTTAGACGCAAGATCTAGTACCTATTGTACAGATGTTGGTAAGGTAACCTTGTCACCAGTATTACACGTTAATGCAGACGATGCAGAAGCTGTAGTACACGCTATGCTATTTGCTTTAGATTTTAGAATGAACTTTAATAGAGATGTATTTATAGATCTATTAGGTTATAGAAAATATGGGCATAACGAAGGAGACGAACCTAGATTTACCCAGCCAAAACTTTATAAAGCAATTGCAAAGCATGCAAATCCTAGAGATATCTATGCAGAGAAGCTAATTAATAGCGGAGTTATAGATAAAGATTACGTAAAGCAATTAGAGACAGATTATAAAGACAAACTAGAAGAAAAATTAGAAGATTCTAGAAAAGAAGATAAAACAATCATTACTCCATTTATGGAAGACACGTGGAAAGATTTTGTACGTGTAGACGAAAAAGTAATGATGCAAACTGTAGATACAACAACAAGTAAAGAGAAGCTTGCAGATATTACCAAAGTAATATCAAACTTGCCAGAAGATAAAAAGTTTATCAGAAAAATAGAAAGATTAATCCAATCTAGACAAACCATGTTTGACGATGACAGGTTGGATTGGGCTATGGCAGAGCATTTAGCTTATGGTACTTTACTAACCGAAGGTTACGATGTACGCATAACAGGACAAGATGTAGAACGTGGTACTTTCTCACACAGACATGCAGTGGTTAAAGTAGAAGATAGCGAAGAAGAAATAGTATTACTAAATAATATCAATGATAACCAAGGTCATTTTTATATTTATAACTCATTATTATCAGAGTATGGAGTTGTAGGTTTTGACTATGGTTATGCTATGGCTAGCCCAAAAACATTAACCATATGGGAAGCTCAGTTTGGAGATTTTAGTAACGGAGCACAAATTATGTTAGACCAATACATATCTTCAGGAGAAGATAAGTGGAAAACACAAAACGGGCTTGTAATGCTTTTACCTCACGGTTATGAAGGTCAAGGAGCAGAACATTCATCAGCACGTATGGAGCGTTACTTACAATTATGCGCAAAGGATAATATGTTTGTTGCAGACTGTACAACACCTGCAAATATGTTCCATTTGTTAAGACGTCAAATGTTATCTAACTACCGCAAACCGTTAATTGTTTTTACACCAAAAAGTTTATTACGTCATCCAAAATGTGTAAGTACTGTAGAAGAGTTTGCTAACGGAAGTTTCCAAACAGTTATTGAAGATACTTCAGTAAAAACCGAAGATGTAAAAACATTAGTATTTGTAACAGGAAAGTTCTATTACGATTTAGATGAAGAAAGAGAAAATCTAAACCGAAATGATGTAGCTATAGTAAGGATAGAACAGTTGTTCCCGTTACCTGTAGAAAAAATAAGAGAAATTTTAGATAAATATAAGCATGTAGAAGATGTGGTTTGGGCACAAGAAGAACCAAGAAACATGGGCGCATACATGCATATGATGATGCACTTAGAAGAAGCTAAAAACTTTAGAGCAGCATCAAGAAGACCTTACGGTGCACCAGCAGCAGGAAGTTCTGTAAGATCTAAAAAACGTCATAAAGAAGTCATAGATTTCGTTTTTGACAAAACAAAAAATAACCAGCGATAAGCTTTTAAATCAATAAAGATGAAAAAAGGAATAGTATTAATTGTAGCATTATTAAGTTTTGCATTAGGCTTTTCTCAAGAGACAGAAAAAGCAAATTACAAAACAACGGTAGATCAATTTACCAAGCATTATAATGATGGTAATTACAGAGCCATTTATAATATGTTAGATGATAATTTTAAAAAAACATTCACCTTAGAAAAGGTAAATACTTTTTTTGAAAATGAAATTAATGCTGAAGCTTTAGGCGAAATAGAAAGTAGAGATCTTAAAGATATTACACGTACAGGTCATACCTATATACTAACATTTGAAAACGGAACTGGCGAAGCATTTTTTCTTCTAGATGAAGCAAACAAAATCAAAGGATTCCAACTAAGTAAAAAATAATTAAAACAAAACACAAGCATAAAAT
Source organism: Mesoflavibacter sp. CH_XMU1404-2 (assembly GCF_037029465.1). NCBI lineage: Bacteria > Pseudomonadati > Bacteroidota > Flavobacteriia > Flavobacteriales > Flavobacteriaceae > Mesoflavibacter > Mesoflavibacter sp. CH_XMU1404-2. The sequence goes on from NZ_JAYMEM010000009.1 coordinate 298,661, forward strand.
TATATTACAATGATTTTAGAAATGAAAGTGCCTTCTCCAGGCGAATCAATCACAGAAGTTGAAATAGCAGAATGGTTAGTTCAAGACGGTGATTATGTAGAAAAAGATCAAGCAATTGCAGAAGTAGATAGTGATAAAGCTACATTAGAACTACCTGCAGAAGCAAGCGGTACAATCACCTTAAAAGCTGAAGAAGGAGACGCTGTAGAGGTAGGACAAGTAGTTTGTTTAATTGATACAAGTGCAGAAGCACCAGAAAGCACAACTTTTAAAGGAGGTGATGAAGGTGGAAACAACAATGCAGAAGCAGATGTTGCAAAAGACCAAAAAGCAACTCCTAATACAGACGAAAAAGCATCTAACCCAGCAAAAGAAACCTATGCATCAGGTACAGCAAGTCCTGCAGCAAAGAAAATTTTAGCAGAAAAAGGTATTGAAGCTAGTGCTGTAACAGGTACAGGTAAAGATGGTCGTGTTACAAAAGATGACGCAGTAAATGCTGTACCATCTATGGGGACACCAACTGGAGGAAATAGAGGTCAATCTCGTAATAAAATGTCTATGTTACGTCGTAAAGTAGCAGAGCGTTTAGTAGAAGCTAAAAACACAACAGCAATGTTAACTACATTTAATGAAGTTAACATGACACCAATCTTTGAATTACGTAAACAATATAAAGAAGAATTTAAATCTAAACACGGAGTTAGTTTAGGGTTTATGTCTTTCTTTACATTAGCAGTTGTAAGAGCATTAAAAATGTATCCAGCTGTTAACTCTATGATAGATGGTAAAGAAATGATCTCTTACGACTTTGTAGATGTTAGTATTGCAGTATCAGGTCCAAAAGGACTAATGGTACCAGTAATTAGAAATGCAGAAAACCTTTCGTTTAGAGGTGTAGAAGCAGAAGTAAAACGCTTAGCTTTACGTGCAAGAGATGGACAAATAACTGTAGATGAAATGACAGGTGGTACATTTACAATTTCTAACGGAGGTGTGTTTGGAAGTATGTTATCTACGCCAATTATAAATCCACCTCAAAGTGGTATTTTAGGAATGCATAACATTATTGAGCGTCCAATAGCTGTAGATGGAAAAGTAGAAATTCATCCAATGATGTACGTAGCATTATCTTACGATCATAGAATAATTGATGGTAAAGAAAGTGTTGGATTCTTAGTAGCAGTAAAAGAAGCATTAGAAAATCCTTCTGAGTTATTAATGGATAATGACATTAAAAAAGCTTTAGAACTTTAAAAAAGTATAATAAGTATAAAAAAAGAGCTACTATTTAGTAGCTCTTTTTTTATGCTTTAAAGGCAATATAAATTAAATGCAACCACTGCAACTGCCAATAGTATAATGCAAAAGATAAATATACTGCTGTATTTTGAATTGCTTGTGCCCATTTTTTTTGATTTAAAAGTAAAACTCTGCATCAGTCCTGATGCAGAGTTTAAAAAATAATTCTCCCTAAGAACTAATTAATAGCATTGTAAAGGTAAGCTGTAAGTCTTTTATATGAAATACGTAGTTCTACGTATATTTACGAAAATATTACGAAACATTTTCTCTATTTTCTAAAATAGAAAAGCCCTATTCAAAGAGGCATGAATAGGGCTTTTAATCAATTCTCCCAAAATTGATTTTAATAGCGTTGCTAAAGTATAGGATATAAATTTCTTACAAAATACGTAGGTCTACGTATATTTACGAAAACTTCTACGAAAACTATTTTTCATAAAAATAAAAAAGCCCCAAACCTTGGTTAAGTGGTTTAGAGCTTTTTTCAATTCTCCCAAAATTGATTAATAGCTCTGCTAAAGTAATAGATAAATAATTTCTGTAAAATACGTAGGTCTACGTATATTTACGAAAACTTCACGAAAAGTATTTAAAACAAAAAACCCAAAGCAAATTATTGCTCTGGGTTAATATAGTTTCTCTTAATAAAGAAATATGATTAATAGCACTGCTAAAGTAAATCATATTTAAGACTTATAAAATACGTACTACTACGTATTTTTTATAAATTCTCGATTTAATTGTGCCCAAATAGCTAATGCGTTTTGGGACGCTTTTAAATCTAATTTTTTTACAATGTTGCTTCTGTGTTTTTCAACAGTTCTTATAGAAGAACTTAAGCTTTCAGAGATTTCTGCACTTGACATTTCATCAGAAACCATTTTTAGTATTTTAAGTTCTGTTGGTGTTAAAAGCGAGTTTAGATTCTTGCTAGAATAGTTGATTTTTGAGTTGAGATAAGACGCAATTTCTTCACTAAAATAAGGTTCGCCTCTAACAGCACTGCTTATACAGTACTCAATTTCTTCGATAGCAAATTCTTTTAAAATATATCCATATACATTATATTCTTTTGCTTGATCAAAAAGATGTTCTTCGTTATCAAAAGTTATAAGTATAATTTTAGTAGGAAGATTATTTTTATAGCAAGCTTTTGCTACTTCAAGTCCTGTCATGCCAGGCATTCTAATATCTAGAAGCGCCAAATCAGGTTTAAGTTTAACAATATGGTTGTATGCAGTTTTTCCATCTTCTGCGCTACCAATTATATTAAATCCTTTTGAAGAAATATAATTTGATAAACCTCTAAGCATTAGTGGATGGTCGTCTGCTATAACTATAGAAACACTCATTTATGGGGATTTTTGATATTTAAAGGTAAAAAATGTTTATTAAAACTTCTTTAAATAAAGATATTTTTTGTTGTAGTCTATTATGGCTTTTACTTTTTTTAATATGTCTGCGCCAATAATACCATCTACAGGTTGAGATTTATGATTGGTTAAAGCCATATTTACATGACTTAAATCAAACAAAACCAATGGTACTTTATCTATTTTAAGTCGTCCAATTTTTAGTTTGTTTTTTTTAGAAATTTGAGTTGCCATATCTATAGCACCAGCGCCAGCAGCTAGTATTTTAGAGTCTTTTACTTTTTTTAATTGAAATTTTTCTGTTGCTTCAAAGCCAACGCAACTGCTAGATGCACCTGTATCTAGAATAAACAAGCCTTTTACTCCGTTTATACTTGCTTTTATTTCGAAGTGGTTGGTTTTAGTAAGTTTAAGCTTGACACGAATGTAGTCTTGCTCCAACAAAAAATCTTTAAGCTTGTCTTCCATGTTTTAGTTTTCTAATAACAGTCCATAAAAGTAATGCAATAGCTAAACCAATAAAAGTAAAAAGTAAGTAATTTAATATAGTTGGTTTTGCTTTTGCTGTACTTGTACCATAATAGACAAAAGCACTCCAATAATAAGGTGATTTTTTAGCATTAGTTATGGATTTGTCATCTAAATATTGCTGTTTGGATTTTTGATTTGCTATAGCTACAGATTCAAATTTGCTATAGTTTTTATAGAAATTATGCATAATTTGAGAGGTAGATTTGTCATTAACTTTCCATAGAGAAAATACTAACTGGTTGATGCCAGCATACTGAAAACCTCTTGCCAAACTCATGCTTCCTTCGCCTTTCTTTAATTTTCCAATGCCTGTTTCACATGCGCTTAAAACCACTAAGTTATTGTCTAACTGTTTAGTGTATAATTCATTTAAAAAGAGATTGTCGTCTGCAAACTGGATATTTGCGGGTATACTAAAGCTACCTGCATCTGCATGTGTAGAAAAATGTAAAATCCCATAATTATCCGCTTGTATAAAAGCGTCTTTTTTAGTTGCATTAGTGTACATTAAAAACTTGGCATCTGTAAATTGATCTATACTTTTTGCTTCGTCTTCAGAAAAAGTTAATGCCTTTTTAGTGTTTTTAAACACAGGAAATATTCCTAATACATGATCATCAAATTCTGGTTGCTTTCCTTTTAAGAATATTTCTGCGCTTGTGTTATAAACAATGCATTGTTTTTTTATTAAAAAAGGCATTTTACTATAATTGGTTGTCTTTGTTTCTTTTGAAAGCAAACTTTCAAAAGAAATAAAATTTAAAAAACCATCTGGTATTACTATAAGGTTATTAGAAGCTTTTACACGATTTAATTTTAATTGTTGATACAGTTTAAATGCATCTGTTGTAAACTTAGATACATCATTGTTTATGGCGTTTGGTGAATTAAAATAACCTATATAATTAGAAATTGAAGCATCAAAAGATTTGTCTCTTTTCAATTTAAAAAACTGCAAAGATTTATCTGAAATGATGAAGGTGTAAATATCATTTTCACCATAAAAGTATTCGACTAAAGACGCTTTTTCTTTTTTTAGTTTTTGTTTTAAATCATCAATAAAGTTTTCATTTTTATCGTTGGGGTAACTTAAGTCAATTTTGTTTTTTAGTACTTTTAAGTCGTTGCTTATTTTGGATAATTTATAGCTTAGGTCATTAACTGTTTCAGATTTTTTTTCAAATTCAGCTTTTATAAGTTGATTGGTTAAATCTGCTTGTTTCGTTAATAAAACTTGTTCTCTTAATAACAAAGTATCTTTTGGGTGAATTTGTAAAAGACTTTTTTTAGCAATAGTTTCTTTTAAAATGGATGCTTTATTTTTTTCGGCATAAGCCAAAGCTTTTACAATAATATTTGGCGTTTTTAAGGTTTTAAAATCTTGATAAAGTATAGCTATACAAGCCTCACTACGTTTCCTGTTTTTATATGCATGACGCAATTTTGCTTCTTGAGAAGTAATATTTTCTGTTAATAAATTGGAGACATAAAAACTACGGTCGTAACAATCTAAAGCGTTTATACTGCTAATTTGAATATTGCCAAGTAAATCAAAAATATCAATAAACGTATTTTCTGGATATAAATCTTCGTATTTGGGTAAGATATTTGCGTCATGGTTTGGTAATAATACGTTTAAAGCATTTTTAAGCTCTAAAGCACAAGCATTTTTATGGTCTAATTTTAAATGAAGTTGTGCATTAAGCACGTGTAATTTGGCAATAGCTCTAGCTGAGAATTCAGGCTTACTATATTCCTCTGTAATCATTTCTCGCAAGTGCAATAAAGCCTGTTTATAATCTTTATTTTTAAGGGCTAAATTATATTTAACTTCTGGGTTTTTGGTTTTTATGGTAGTGGTTTCAGAGTTGTTTAAAGCTATCTGACTGTTATTTTTTATGGCTAATAATTTTTCTTTTTTGGAAGAAGTTAAGCCAGCAATTTGAAGCCCATTTTCTGAAATTTTTATGGCTTCATCAAATTTTCCTGCTGTAAAATATAATTGAGCTAAATTGATGGCGCCTGCAATACGTTGTGGATTATTTTTGTTTTTTTCAGCGATAAAAATGTATTGCTTTATTGTGTTTTCTGCATTGGTGTAATCGCCAACTTTATTATATAAAATACCTAATGGTTTTAGACAATAGTCTATTACGTCATAGTCTGTAATAGTGCTTAATTGATGCTTGTTGTAAACATTCCAAGCAATTTGATAAGCCAAAATAGCTTGTGGTTGTTTGTTTATATTGTCTAAATAATGTCCTTTATTAATCAATAAAAAGAAATACGCTAACTGCTCATCAATAGTTTTGATTTTTACTTTAAAATCTGCTTCTTTTTTTAGTAAAGTTGAAAAACTTTCAGCAGTTCTATTAGCATTAAAATTTTCTGTAGCCACATAAATAGCTTCTTCTAAATCTTGAGAAAAAGCAGTAGAAAAGGAAAGTAGAAGAAGGAAAATGAGGCAGTATTTCATTTATAAATTAATTGGTTTTTTATTAAAATTTCCAAATCGCATAAAACTGCATATAGTTGTAATTGTCTTTAAAGTTGAAAACGTATCTAGCACCAATGCTTGGTCCAATTCTAGCAAAACCAGCTGTAGCTTCAACTAAAAAACCACTTCTAAAATTTGTAAAAGATGCTTTGTTTTCAGTAGATATAGTTTCACTATTAATTAATGCGCCAGGAACTGTATTTATGTTTTCGTAATCTTCTATGGTTGTTGTTGTGCTTTCTTTTTGGCTTACCGAAATCATTCCTTGTAAACCAGCACCCAAACCAATGTAATTATTGATGTTATATCTTAATAAAACAGGAACTTCCCAATCTATATTGTTATAGCTTGTAGATGTTGTTGTACGTCTAAAAAATAATTCTCCTGTAGCACCGTTATCTGTAAATTGCTCTGAAATTTGAGTGCTACCATCAAACTCATGCAAACTATTTAATAACTCGACTTGCCAATAAAATCGATACGATTTGTAAGGTGAAAGTGTTGCGCCAACAAAATAACTTTTAGAATTGTCTAAATCAAAAAAGTAATTATAACCCGCTTTTGCACCAATAGAAATACCAGGCATAAACCGAGTGGTAGAGTAGTTGGTAATTATAGGTTCGTTTTTGTCAAATATGATTGCTGTTCTTGATTTGGTTTTAATTTTATGAAAGTTTTTGCCAAACTTAATCCTGTATTTTACAAAACCTTTTGTCGAGTCGTATTCTTTGACATTTTTTTGCTCGCTACCAGGTAAATAAATATTTTTAAAGGTGAAAATGGCTTGTTTTTGCGTATACGTAGTATCTAAACAACTGTATTCTACATCGTATTTTGGGCAAATTTTAACCTTAGGATACATGTCTAAAACCTCAATAGTTGATTTGTCAAAAATCTCTGGAATATCAGTTTCTAAACGAATTGTTCTTGCTGGTCCTTCGCCATTATTTTGAAATTTGATTTTAAATTTTGGCTTTTTAAAACGCACCAATCTATAATTCATTAAAAAGGCGCTGGTAGACATTTTGTTTGGGTCATGAGATGTGACTATTTCCATTTCCATGTCTTTGACGTTGTGATTATCGTAATTTTCATCTGGTACGTAAATACCTCTAACGCTAACAATAGCGCTAGTATCTTTAATCATTTCTGGCGTAGTTTTTATGGTGTAAAATACGTTGCGCTCTTCGTTTGGTTGCATGTTTTTAAAGGTAAACGCAGTGCTATTATTGTATTTAGCTTTAGATTCTTCTAAGGTTAAAGGTAGGTTTTGCTTTTCGGTAGAGTCTTGAAGCTTTGATTGTAGTTGAAGTATTTTATTTTCCGCGGAAGCGTAATAATTATCGTCATCTAATTTGGGAGTGAATACTAAATCTTCGGTGCTAATTTCATTTTCATTATGATACATTCTGCTTTCTGCAATTTCAAAATTGTCTGCTTTAAATTGTTTTTCGTTATAAAACAGAAAGACTTTACCATTGGTTACATAATCTTTGGTGTTTTTGTACTTAACAATTACGACAAATTCTTCTTCAGGCATAGGCTCGCGATTGCGTTGTAAATCAAAATTTGTGATCATATTTGCTTCCTCGTCATAGCTTTCATCTACATTGGTAACTTTAATTTTTTTAGGTCTTGAGGTTGGAGTTTTACCTGTGTCGTAATTGTTGGTTGCCCATAAACGGACTTCGTATTCACCTGACTCTTTATAGGTTTTTGTCGGATTGTTTTCTTTGCTGTAGGTGCCATCACCAAATTCCCAATAATTTGTGTAAAACGCTTTAGGTGCTCCAGCAATTTGGTTTAGTTCTGGTGCGTTTGGTGTGAATTTTACTTGGTTTCCTTCAAATTTATGTTCTATTGTGGCTATGCGTTGCGTAGTATCTTTAGCAATATTTTCTTGAGAATAACAGAAAATAATACCAAAAATAGAAAGAGTTATAGCGATAAAATGTTTCATGACTCTGTGAATTAAGTAATTAAATGTAACGATAATTATTTTGATTTGGTAAAACACAAAAACCAGAAACGTAAATTTCTGGTTTTTGCTAAGTAGGTAAATTGATTATGGTAGCGCATTTATTATTGAAATTAAATTAGCTTCTGTAGTTACTGAAGTGTCTTCAAAATTAAATGTGATAATATCATCTTCTACTATGGTAACTGCTTTGATAGCGTATCTCCATTGACCATTGTCTTCGGTTACAAAAATAACATGACACTCTAAACCAATAGGGATTTGTCCGTAATGCTCGCTAAATAAATTTAGTTCGCCATCATAAGTGTCTAAAGCAGCAAGACCTGTATCTTCTCCATCATAAGATAAATACACGGCACTGTTTGTATAATTGTATCCAACTGGTGCTTGTACTTGAATTTGAGTTTTTGGTCTTGGGTCGTTATAAAAACGATCTACATTAGACCAACCAAAGTTGTCTAAAAAAGCATAGTATTGTCCGCCTTCTACAAAAACACCACCTTGTCCAGAAGCGTCTTCAACTTCATCCCAAGTTAAATTGTCATCTTCGTCAATTGTACCTTCCCAAAGAGTCATTTCTGGATCAGCTCCGCCAGTTAAACTTGTTGGAATTAGTAAATTAAATCCACAGTTTGTGTCTAGAATTTCGCCGTTTTGGGTTGCTTCGATAAAAAATTCTCCACCAGTTAAAAGCATAGCTTTATCACCATTAGGCATTGTACCCATTGTAGGCTTGTTTGTGGTAAGCATGTTTCCTTTTTCAAAAATTTCAACATACTCAACATCTACGTTACCTGTAATTTCGTTTCCGTTAAGGGTTAAACAGTCTCCGTTTATTCCTAACTGCACTCCGTTTTCAGAAGTTAAAGTGATGTAACCATCATCTGAGTTAAAACTGAAGTTTTGAGTAATGTCTGCTAACGCTTCATCTTTAATGTTTTTAAACTCTTGCGCGGTTGCTGGAGTTGGTTCAAACGGAGGGAAATCGTTATCATCTGAAGTTTTACAACTACTAAATAATAATGTCGTTAATAATAAAGATCCTAAAATTTGTTTTGTGTTAATTAAATTTTTCATGATTTCTAATTTTTATATGTTACACTTTTATATAAACAGGGTAAGGATTTTGTTACCCTGTTTTTTACTTTTTTTTATTTTAATTGTTTACTTGCTATGATTTTATAAGAGATGACGTCTCCTTTTGCAACTAATTGAATCATCTTTTTTGCTGAAACTTCTGAAGTTGAAAATCCTTTAGCTTCACCTTTTTCGCTTTTTACTTCCCAGAAGTACAGTCTGCTTTCTTTTTTATTTAATTCACTTTTTAAAATGAAATAGTTACTAATTTTTTGTTCTAAGACTACTTCGTTTTGTCCAACTAAATTGGCACGTCTTTTAGCGTCAAATAATGTTTTTGCTGTTCCTCTAAATTCACCAGTAGTTGTTTTTACATACCAGTCATAGACTTTTACTAAATCTTCTTTGGTCATTGTTACAGTTGTTACACTGTTAGGCTCTGTTGTTACTGTTGTAGCGTTAAGGTTTAATAATCCAAATACTACTGTAGCGATAATTAAAATTGTACGTTTCATAATTTCTAATTTTTAAATTGTTGTTTCGTTTTAAGTTGTGTTGCCTTTTTGGCTAATTCACCCTTATATCAAATCCATTTAAAAATTGTTACCCTATTTTGTTCAACTTTTTTTAAATTCGTTTAAAACAAAGGGTTTATGAGTAATAAAAAAGTACACGAAGACCAGAAGTATATAGATGGTTTGGTCAATAATAATTCCTTTATCATACAGGCTATATATGACAAGTTTGTACCTAAAGTAATCAACTATGTAAAGCAAAATAGTGGTGACGAAGAGTACGCGCAAGATGTAGTACAAGACACCATCATTACCATTTATAACCAAGCCACAAAAAAAAACTTACAGCTAACTTGCCCTTTTGATGCGTACTTTTTTTTGTTGTGTAAGCGTAAATGGTTAAATACTTTAAAAAAAATTAATAATAAGGAGGTAACAATTAACGAAGAGGTGTTATCTAAAGATGACGACGCAGCTCAATTTGTATTTGAAACGTCCATTTTTGAAAACAAGCAAAATCTGTTTAATCAAATGTTTGACCAATTAGGAAAAGCTTGTAAAGACTTACTAAATGCAACTTTTAAAATAAAATCTATGGAAGAAGTCGCAGCAAGTCTTAATGTAAGTTATGCTTATGCACGAAAGAAAAAATCTTTATGCATAGGACAGCTAACAAAAATGGTACAAGAGTCGCCAACATTTAATCAGCTAAATTATTAATGTTATGGAAGAACAAGATTACATCCTTTTTGAAGACTATTTATCAGGAAATTTAGATGAAAATGCTACAAATGCTTTTGAAACTAGATTAGAAACCGACAACGCTTTTAAGCAGTCTTTTAGTATATATAAAGATATTTCTACTCACTTAGATCACGAAATTGGTAATGAAGAAAAAACGATGGATTTTAGAGCCAATTTAGACAGTATATCTCATAATTATTTTTCAAAACTGAATGCACAACAAGAAGAAGTTGAAACTAAAAAGCCATTTAGTTTTTACAAATTAGCAATAGCAGCTAGTGTTGCATTGTTACTTGGTTTCTTTGTGTTTAATCAATTTTCAAGTGATCCAAGTTATTTAGATTTTGCTAATTATGATCAAATTAGTTTAACGGTAAGAGGCGATAATGATACGCTATTAAAAGACGCAGAAACAGCATTTAACACTAAAAACTATGAAGAAGCAAACCTGCTTTTCAATCAAATTTTAGAACAAGATTCTAGTAATACTGAAATTCAACTTTATAAAAGCATCACATTAATAGAGACCAATCAGTTTAGTGAAGCAGATGAATTATTAAAAGGATTATCAGAAGGTAATTCAATCTACAAAAATAAAGCGAAGTGGTATTTAGCTTTAAGTAAACTAAAACAAGAAAATTTTGAAGCTTGTATAAACGTGTTAAAGAGTATTTCAGAAGACGCCGAAGATTATGAGCAAGCACAAAAATTACTCAATAAGCTAGATTAAAAATCAATTTTAAATAACCCTTAAAAAGTCATCTTAAACAAGATGACTTTTTTACTTTTGCAACATGATAATTACAGATACACATACACATTTATATAGCGAAGCTTTTGACGAAGATAGAGACCAAATGATGCAACGTGCTTTAGATGCAGGCATAAGTCGTTTTTTTGTGCCAGCAATAGATAGTACTTATACAGAAGGCATGTTAGCTTTAGAAAAAGATTATCCTAACAATGTATTTTTAATGACAGGTTTGCATCCAACGCATGTAAAAGATAACTATAATGAAGAGTTGGAGCATGTAGTAGACATGTTGGATAAGCACAAGTTTTATGCTGTTGGCGAAATTGGTATCGATTTATATTGGGACAAATCCACATTGCCAATCCAGCAAGTTGCCTTTAGACAGCAAATAAAATTGGCAAAGCAACACGAATTGCCAATCGTAATCCATTGTCGTGACGCATTTGATGAGGTGTTTGAAATTTTAGAAGAAGAAAAAGCAGATAATTTATACGGTATTTTTCATTGTTTTACAGGAAGTTTAGAACAAGCAAAACAAGCCATAAGCTATAATATGAAATTAGGTATTGGTGGCGTGGCAACGTTTAAAAACGGAAAAATAGATCAGTTTTTAAATCAAATCGATTTAAATCATATCGTCTTAGAAACCGATGCGCCTTATTTAGCGCCAACACCATATAGAGGTAAGCGTAATGAAAGTAGCTACATTACTAAAGTATTAGAAAAATTATCAGATATTTATCAAATTTCAGAAGAAAAAATAGCTGAGATTACAACAAAAAATTCAAAAGACGTTTTTGGTATTTAATCTAAAAATTATAAATCGAAATGACTAAAACCATACCTAACATACTTTTAATCTATACCGGAGGAACTATCGGTATGATAAAAGACCCAGAAACTGGAGCGTTACGAGCTTTCGATTTTAACAATCTTCTTAAACGCATTCCAGAATTAAAACTGTTAGATTGTAATATAGAAACCACATCTTTTAAAGATCCAATAGATTCTAGTAACATGCAGCCAAAATATTGGGTGCAAATTGCTGAAATTATTGAAAACAATTACGAAGATTTTGATGGTTTTGTTGTGCTTCATGGTAGTGATACCATGAGCTATACAGCATCAGCTTTAAGTTTTATGTTAGAGCATTTAGCAAAACCTGTAATTTTTACAGGATCACAATTACCAATAGGAGATTTGCGTACAGATGCTAAAGAAAATTTAATTACATCCATTCAAATCGCATCACTTCAATATTATAACAAACCCATAATTAAAGAAGTGTGTTTGTATTTTGAATATAAATTGTATCGTGCCAACCGTACTACAAAAATCAATGCAGAACATTTTGAAGCTTTCGCTAGCTTAAATTATCCAGATTTAGCAGAAAGTGGTGTTCATCTAAAAATTAATAATGAATATCTGTGGAAACCAAATCCTAGAAAAGACTTGATTGTTCATAAAAATTTAGATGAAAATATTGCGCTTGTAAAGTTATTTCCAGGTATAACTAAACATATTTTAGAGTCTTTATTTAATAGTTCAGGATTAAAAGGAGTAATTTTAGAAACTTACGGCGCAGGAAACTGCTCTACAGAAACATGGTTTTTAGATTTATTAAAGGAAACTATTAAAAAAGGAATACATATAGTTAATGTTACACAATGTTCTGGTGGAAGTGTTATTATGGGTAGATATGAAACCAGCGAAAACCTTAAAAGAATTGGCTTAATATCTGGGAAAGACATCACTACAGAAGCAGCTTTAGTAAAAATGATGTATTTATTAGGGCAAAATATTTCGCCTAACTTATTCAAAAACATATTCGAAACGTCTTTACGTGGAGAAATGACCTAAAATTAACGTCTAAAATTTCAGCTTTAGAATATTTTTTTGTTATTTGCCATGCTGTAAGAACAAATAAGTGATTACAGAGAGGTGGCCGAGTGGTTTAAGGCGCACGCCTGGAAAGTGTGTATATGTTAATAGCGTATCGAGGGTTCGAATCCCTTCCTCTCTGCGTAGTTTTTTATTTCAAATTACATTATTTTTTATATCTTTAACACTTTAACTAATAAAATTAAGAACAACAAAATGAAAAGATTATTTTCTATCCTAGCTATAGCATGTATTATGGCTTTCGGAACAGCTAACGCAACTGCAAATGCTGCAATGACAACTGCAACAACTGTAGTCTTAACTCAAGAAGATTCTAATGAAGAAGCGGCTGCAGATGCACCAGCAGAAGACTTAGGATTCCACCAAGAACTTAAAAAACGTTTTATTGAAGGTGGTCCAGGATTTATGGGGATTGTATTATTATGTTTAATTCTTGGTTTAGCTATAGCTATTGAAAGAATTATCTTTTTAAACTTATCTACTACAAATTCTAAAAAATTAACTCAAGATGTAGAAGATGCTTTACAATCTGGAGGAATTGAAGCTGCTAAAGAAGTTTGTCGTAATACAAAAGGACCTGTTGCTTCTATCTTTTACCAAGGTTTAGATAGAGCAGACGGAGATTTAGAAGCTGCTGAAAAAGCGGTTGTAGCTTACGGTGGAGTACAAATGGGACAATTAGAGAAAAACGTTTCTTGGATTTCTTTATTTATCGCATTAGCACCAATGTTAGGGTTCATGGGTACGGTAATTGGTATGATCCAAGCTTTTGATAAAATTGAAGCAGCAGGAGATATGCAACCATCATTAGTAGCAGGAGGTATTAAAGTAGCCTTATTAACTACTGTATTTGGTCTTATCGTAGCAATTATCTTACAAATTTTCTATAACTATATTATTGCAAAAATTGATAGCATCGTTAATGACATGGAAGATTCTTCTATCACTTTAATCGATATGTTATCTAAGTACAAGAAATAATTTACTCAATTACTAACTTTAAAAATTAAAGATTATGCACAAAATTTTAAAAATAGTTGCTTTAGTATTGAGTTTAGCTGGTATAGGTTTTTTAATTGGTATTTTAGCAAAAGGAGACGAAGCTATTAAGGCTGGAGACAACGCTGTTGTTGACTTCATGTCTTATGTAGCATACGTTGTACTGTTTATTATCCTTTTATCAGTAATCATTTTTGTATTTAAAAATTTATTTTCAAATACTGGATCTCTAAAAAATACGTTAATAGGTATAGGAGCATTCTTAGCAGTGCTAATTGTAGCTTATGCCGTATCAGGAGGAGATACTATGGTTTACAAGTACGGAGGTAACCCAGTTACTGAAGGAGAATCTCACATGGTTGGTGCAGGATTAATCGCTTTTTACGTATTAATCTTAACTGCAGCAGCAGCAATGTTATTCTCAGGTATCAAAAAATTAATAAAATAAATTATGGCAAAAAGATCAGCACCAGAAGTTAATGCAGGCTCTATGGCTGACATTGCCTTCTTATTATTAATATTCTTCTTAGTAACTACTACTATAGAAGTGGATTCTGGTATTAACTCTAAGTTACCACCAGATATTCCACCACCAGAGGTAAAAATTAAACAGAAGAATATCTTTACAGTTGAGCTAAACAAAAACAACCAAATGCTGGTTGAAGGTGATTTAATGGAAATTAAAGACCTTAAAGCTGCAGCATTAAAGTTTATTGATAATGGAGGCGGAACAAGCGCTGAAGGAGAAAGATGTGATTATTGTAATGGAGCACGTAATCCAGAATCATCAGATCATCCTTCAAAAGCAATTATTTCGATAACGCACTCTAGAGCCACAGATTATGAAACGTTTATAACCGTTTATGATCAATTAGTAAGCGCTTATTCTGAGTTAAGAGAAAAGTTAGCACAAAGACTGTATAACCGTTCTTTTAAAGAAATGGAAGCAGCTTATGATGACTCTAAATCACCAGAATTTAAAAGCGAAAAACTAAAAGATAAGATAGAGAATATTAAGAAAAAATATCCTAGAATCATATCTAAAGCAGAACCACAATTTTAATTAAAAACTATGTCAAAATTTAAAAAGAAAGGTAGTAATGAGCTACCAGCAATTTCTACAGCATCTTTACCGGATATTGTATTCATGCTATTATTCTTTTTCATGGTAGCAACCGTAATGAGAGACAGTAGTTTGAAGATAAAAAACAATTTGCCGTCTGCTGCAGATACTGAAAAATTAGGTCAGAAAAACTTAATCATGTTTATTTATGCAGGTCCGCCAAGTGACAATTATAAAGAAAGATATGGTACAGAAGCAAGAATTCAATTAAATGATAAACTTGCTAACATAAGCGATATCGGAGCTTTTGTTGCTGCAGAGCGTGCTACAAAGCGTGAGGAAGAAGTACCAATGTTGATTACTGCTTTAAAAGTAGATAAATCAACTAACATGGGATTAGTTTCTGACGTAGAACAAGCTTTACGTAAAGCTGGACAACTTAAAATTAATTACACTACAAAAAAGGGTAGTGCACTTAAATAAGAATACTCTTAATTTTATAACAAAAGGTGTTTTGGTTTTCAAAACACCTTTTGTTTTTTATACCTTTATGTTTATATCTTAAAAAAATGAAATTTAGGTTATTATTACTTTTTATACTTAGTGGTTGTTCGCTTTTTGCTCAGGAAGAAGAATCGTCTTTTCCAAGCGTTACAGATTCGCTTTATAGAGAAGATCAGTTTTATTTAGGTATAACTTATAACTTGTTAAATAATAAGCCCAATGGAGTTAGCCAAAATAAGTTTTCAAGTGGTTTTCATTTTGGTTTTATAAGAGATATGCCTATCAATAAATGCAGAAATAAATCTATTGGTGTTGGTTTAGGGCTTTCATTTAATAGTTATAATCAAAATCTTTTAATTTCAGAAAATAATAAAGACGTTAACTTTTCTGTTCTAGGTGATGAAGTAAATTATTCTAAAAATAAGTTTTACACGTCAGTAGTTGAATTGCCTATTGAATTTAGATGGCGTACTTCAACAGCAAAAGAATATAGCTTTTGGAGAATTTATACTGGTGTAAAATTTGGTTATGTATTCTCAAACTCTTCAAAGTATGAAGGCGAACCTGAAAATATTAAAATAAAGCAAATAGATAGCTTTAATACACTTCAATATGGCTTAACTCTAAGTGCGGGATATAGTACTTGGAATTTTCATTTATACTATGCCTTAAATCCGATATTTGATGCTACTACAATTGATAATAACCCTATTGATATGAGTGATGTAAAAATTGGTTTGATGTTCTATATTCTTTAATAAAAATTTACAACCAGTAATTTTCTACAATAATCTGTGGTATAGCACCTATTAATAAGCCTATTAAAAGTTCTTTTACTGTATGTGCTTTTAGGTACAATCTTGATGTTGCTATTGCGCCTGTTATAACAGCCATTAATGCTAAACTTCCGTTTATGTTTTTACTAAAGTGAATGGCAAAACCAATGAAAAACATAAATACACCACCTACAGCAGTCATGTGTAGACTTACTTTAAATTTAGCAAATGTTAATGCTAACGCTGTAATATTTGAAATTAGCACACCAATAAAAAAGTAGTATAACTCTATAATTTGATAAGAGGGAAAAACACGGTAAAGAATTAACCCTATAATAAAGATGTTTATAAGTAAGGGAAACACTCTTTCTTCTGTTGTTTTAAGATAGATACTTTTAGCCTTTCCTAAAGTTTTTAGTAGATAGAATATTAATATTGGTAATAAAACAGAAAGTATACTAAGCGAAATAATTTTAGCATTTACCCATTGTTCTGGAATAAAACGAGGTGTTTTATGAAAGTAAAATACCACTGCAATTAATGGCATTACTACAGGATGAAAAATAAATGATATGCTTTTTATTAACCACTTCATTAAATGGTCTTTCTCAATCTAGCTACAGGTATATCAAGCTGCTCTCTATATTTTGCTACAGTACGTCTTGCAATAGGATAACCCTTTTCTTTTAAAATTTTAGAAAGAGCAGCATCGGTTAAAGGTTTCTTTTTGTCTTCTTCTTCAATAACCGTTTCTAATATTTTTTTAATTTCTCTTGTAGATACTTCTTCGCCTTGATCATTAGTCATAGATTCTGAGAAGAATTCTTTAATCAATTTTGTACCATAAGGTGTATCTACATATTTACTATTAGCAACACGAGATACGGTAGAGACATCCATATCAATCTCATCAGCAATGTCTTTTAATATCATTGGTTTTAGCTTACGCTCGTCACCAGTTAAAAAGTATTCTTTTTGATAATGCATAATTGCACTCATCGTAACAAAAAGTGTTTGTTGGCGTTGTTTAATAGCTTCTATAAACCATTTTGCAGCATCTAATTTTTGTTTAATGAATAGCACTGCATCTTTTTGCTGTTTGCTTTTATCTTTAGCCTCTTTGTAGCCTTTAAGCATGTTGTTGTATTCTCTAGACACATGAAGTTCTGGAGCATTACGACCATTTAAAGTAAGCTCTAATTCGCCATCAACAATTTTGATAGCAAAATCTGGTACTACATGCTCTACAATACGATTATTTCCAGCATAAGAACCACCAGGTTTTGGGTTAAGACGTTCAATTTCATGAATTGCTTCTTTTAGTTGCTCTTCATTGACATCAAACTTTTGCATTAATTTTTTGTAATGCTTTTTAGTGAATTTCTCAAAAGCATGATCTATAATTTCTATTGCAAGCTCAATATCTGGATGTTTTTCTTTACGATGTAATTGAATACTTAAACACTCTTGAAGGTTTCTTGCGGCAACACCAGCAGGATCTAATTGTTGTACTTTTTTTAATACACTTTCTACTTTAGCTTCATCGGTATAAATGCTTTGTGTAAAGGCTAAATCGTCAACAATATCAATAATGTCTCGACGTATGTATCCACTTTCATCTACACTTCCAACTAAAAATTCTGCGATATCTCTTTCTTCATCAGAAAGTCTAAACGTGTTTAGTTGATTGATTAAATGCTGTGTGAAGGTTGTCCCAGAAGCATAAGGCACACTTTTTTCATCATCGTCTGCACTATAATTATTAGAGCTTGTACGATAATCTGGGATTTCGTCATCGCTTAAATAATCGTCTACATTAATGTCTTCTGCTTCAATTTTATCGTTGTCTTCGTAATCTTCTTGACTGTTGTCAAAATTATCCTCAAAGTCGTCTACTCTTTCTTCTTTACCAGTTTCTAAAGCTGGATTTTCTTCTAACTCTTGCTTTAAACGTTGTTCAAAAGCTTGTGTAGGCAACTGTATCAATTTCATTAATTGAATTTGTTGCGGCGACAATTTTTGCGATAATTTGAACTGTAAATATTGTTTAAGCATAAAGCGTTTCTTTCTTTTATATAAAAATAAGAAAAAAACCTACAAGGTTTTTAAAACTTATAGGTTTTGATTTTTTATTAAAACTCTGCGTTTTGAGGTGTTCTTGGGTAAGGAATAACGTCTCTAATATTTGTCATACCAGATGCAAACATTACTAAACGCTCAAATCCTAAACCAAATCCAGAGTGGACAGCTGTACCGTATTTGCGTAAGTCTAAGTACCACCATAATTCTTCTTCAGGAATATCTAAAGCAGCCATTTTTTCTTTTAAAACTTCTAGACGTTCTTCACGTTGTGATCCACCAACAATTTCTCCAATACCTGGGAATAAAATATCCATGGCGCGTACCGTTTTTCCGTCTTCGTTTAAACGCATGTAAAATGCTTTGATGTTTGCTGGGTAATCAAATAAAATCACGGGACATTTAAAGTGTTTTTCAACTAAAAAACGTTCGTGCTCAGACTGTAAATCTGCGCCCCATTCTTCTATGATATATTTGAATTTTTTCTTCTTATTTGGTTTACTGTTACGTAAAATATCTATAGCTTCGGTATAGCTTACACGCTTAAAGTTGTTTTCTGTAACAAACTTTAATTTTTCTATTAGGCGCATATCGCTACGTTCTGCTTGTGGTTTTGTTTTTTCTTCGTTAAATAAGCGATCGTCTAAAAACTGTAAATCGTCTTGGCAATTTTCTAAAACGTAAGTGATAACACTTTTCATAAAATCTTCTGCCAAATCCATATTACCAGCAAGATCCATAAAAGCAACTTCAGGCTCAATCATCCAAAACTCTGCTAAGTGACGCGATGTATTAGAGTTTTCTGCTCTAAATGTTGGTCCAAATGTGTACACTTTACCTAAAGACATAGCATACGTTTCGGCTTCTAATTGACCAGAAACTGTTAGGTTAGTTTCTTTACCAAAAAAGTCTTCTTTATAATTTACGTCTCCGTCTTCTGTTAATGGCGGATTTTTTGGGTCTAATGCGCTTACGCGAAACATTTCTCCTGCACCTTCTGCATCACTACCTGTAATAATTGGCGTGTGCATGTAGTAAAATCCGTTATCATTAAAATATTTATGAATAGCAAATGATAATGCAGATCTTAAACGCATAACAGCACTAAACGTATTTGTTCTTGTACGTAAATGTGCATTTTCTCTTAAAAATTCAAACGTGTGTTTTTTAGGTTGAATTGGGTAAGTTTCTGGATCAGAATCTCCTAAAATTTCAATATTCGTTACAGCAATTTCTACTTTTTGACCTTTACCTTGACTTTCTACTAAATCTCCAGTAATGGCAACAGCAGCACCAGTAGTGATGCGTTTTAAAGTGCTTTCGTCTGTATTTTCAAAATCAACTACACATTGTATATTATTAATTGTAGAACCGTCATTTAAAGCGATAAAACGATTTGCTCTAAAGGTACGTACCCAACCTTTAATTTGTACTTCTTGAAACTTAGTTTCTTCTAATAATGTAGCGACTGTGTATTGGTTCATTTTTAAAAATTTTAATTCAAAAATAGAGTTTTTTATTTATTCTTCTTCTGAAAAAGTAAGGTCTTCATTTTCTTCTTCAGGAATAATATTAATTGCAGGCTCTTTCAAGACCTCTTTATTGGCAATATTTCTCTCTAAAGATAATAGTAATGAAGGTAATAATAGTAAGTTAGATAGCATGGCAAAAAGTAGCGTTACAGAGACTAAAGCACCAAGTGCAACGGTACCACCAAAACTTGAAATGATAAATACTGAAAATCCGAAAAATAGCACTATAGAGGTGTAAAACATACTAACGCCAGTTTCGCGTAAAGCGCCATAAACCGATTTTTTAATCTTCCAGTTATTGGCTTGCAATTCTTGTCTGTATTTTGCTAAAAAGTGAATGGTATCGTCCACAGATATACCAAAAGCAATACTAAATACTAATATTGTAGATGGTTTTATAGGTACGCCTAAATAACCCATTAATCCTGCAGTAACAACTAAGGGTAGTAGGTTAGGGATTAACGATACCATAATCATTCTGAATGAACGGAACATATACGCCATAAATAGTGATATTAATAATATGGCTAAGCTTAACGAAATAGCTAGGTTTTTTACTAAGTATTTTGTTCCTTTTTGAAATACTAGTGCTTTACCAGTCATGGTTACATTGTAACGGTCTTCTGGGAACGTGTTGGCTATTTTTTCTTGTAAATTTTCTTGAATACGCTCCATTCTATCCGTACCAATATCTTTCATAAAGGTAGTAATACGGGCATATTGACCTGTGCTATCTACAAAATTTGAAAGTAAATCTACATCTGAAGATGAGTTTTTAGCATAGCTTAAAATAAAGCTATTTTCTTGGCTGGTCGGTAATTGGTAGTATTTTGGGTTTCCGTTGTAGTAAGCTTGTTTTGAATATTTTACTAAGTCAACAACTGAAATTGGTTTTGATAACTCTGGAGTTTCTACAATAAACTCTTCAATTTTATCCATGCGCTTTAAAGTAGACAACTTCATAACACCTTTTTTACGTTTGGTGTCTACCATAATTTCTAAAGGCATAATACCATTAAATTCTTCTTCAAAAAAACGAATGTCTTTAAAAAATTGCGCCTTTTTTGGCATGTCTTCTATTAAACTTCCAGAAATGCGTATTTGATAAATTCCGATTATACAAACCACCAAAAGAACCAAAGAAGTAATGTAAATGGTGATACGCTTTTCTCTTACCATGTGTTCCATCCAATTCACAAAACCACCAATCCAACGCTTATTTAGGTGTTGTAAATGACGGTCTTTTGGATAAGGTAAAAATGTATAGATTATTGGAATAATCAATAAGCAAAGTACAAAAATGGCAAGAATACTTAACGATGCAACTACACCAAATTCTTTCAATAAAGTACTTTCTGTTAAAATAAAAGTAGCAAACCCAGAAGCTGTAGTAACGTTAGTCATTAATGTAGCGTTACCAACTTTTGTAATTACACGTTGTAAACTTTTTACTTTATTACCATGAGATTTTACTTCATGCTGGTATTTGTTAATTAAGAAAATACAGTTAGGTATACCAATAACGATAATTAATGGTGGAATTAACGCTGTTAGTACCGTGATTTCGTATTTAAGCATTCCTAAAATACCAAGTGTCCACATCACACCAATACAAACTACTACTAAAGAAATAATAGTCGCTCTAAAAGATCTAAAGAAGAAAAAGAAGATTACTGATGTGACTAAAAGCGCCGCAAGAACAAAAAGATTAATCTCATCAACTATGTTTTGAGCATTTAATGTTCTAATATATGGCATACCAGATACGCGTACTTGCATATCATTTAAGCTTTCAAATTCTTTAATTTTTTCTTCAAGATTATTTAAGACAAAATCTTTTCTTGCAGGTGTGTTTACAATATCTTTTTTTAAGTAAATAGCCGTTCTTACTGTTTTACTTTCTTTGTTGAATAAAAAATTGTCGTAAAAAGGATATTTATTAAAAAGCTCGTCTTGCAAAGTTTCAATTTGAGCAATAGACTGAATAGAATCTTTTATAAAAGGCTCTAATTTAAATTGTTCTTTATCGGTGTCTTTTACAAGTTTTTGAAGGTCTTTTATTGAAACTACAGTTTCTACTTCTGGAGCAGATTTAAAACTTTCTGACAGCTTATTCCAAGCGTTAAGTTTTTCAACAGTAAAAAGCTTAGGGTCTTTTATACCTAAAACAATCAAATTACCTTCTTCACCAAAAACCTTTAAAAACTCATTATACTTAATGTTTACTTCGTGGTCGTCAGGTAAAAGGTTAGCTTCTGTATAGGTAAAACGCATGTATTTCCATTGCGTACTTAGCAAAATGGTAATGACAACGATGCCTAGTAAAATACCAATTTTGTTACGCAAAATCTTACGCGCTATAAAATCCCAAAAGTTATTTGAAAAAAGTTTTAACATATTGCTTCAAAAAATCATGCAAAGGTAGGTAAAACCAATGTATTTACTAGGTAATGAAGGTTAAAAATGTTTTAATTTCTTTGCTTTTGAAATTTGTATTAAATCTGAAAAAAATATCCTTATCAAAGAAAGATTAATAAAAAATCTTTGATTTTACAGTGTTATGTTAAATGTGAATTTAACCGCAACATTGTCTTCTTCTTTTGGTAGGTGATAGGCACCATATCTGTAAGTCGCACTTAACCCAAAACCAAAAAGTAATTTATTAATTTCAAAACCGGTTTCTGTATAACCTTTATCAAGTGTATTAAAATCAAGATTTTGATGTCTATTTATGTTATTCATATTACCAAGTGCATATCTAGAAATTAAAACCAATTGAGGTTGGTAACGCTCGGTAATTTTAAAAGGAGCAAAGTAATGTTTTACTATAAACGAGGTAAATCTATCCGAGAAAAACTCATTAAAAAACATGGTTTCAAAACTATTTATCCCAGCGACTGAAAATCTTTGCATAATGGTTTCTTTCCTAATGTTATTTGGATAAGCGTGATATAAATGTGTTAAAGGCGTATCTCCGTGAGCAAATCCAGCAGTTAGCGTTAGTAATGTATTGGCTTTATTGTTGTAGTTAAACTTTTGAATTGTTCTAAAATCTACCTTAGAAAAGTTAAAATCTGCTCCTAAAACATCCTTAAAACTTTTAGTGTATTGTAAGGTGAATTTTGGGAAACCACTTTTAATCAATGTTTGCTTACCATCTTTTATGTCAAACTTGTCAAATGGATTATATTGAAAAGCTACTTTAGCAAGCGATACTTCAAAAGCATGATAAACAGTGTTGTTGGCTTCAAAATTGTAGCTGTAAGTTGGACTTATATTACTGGTTGAAAATTGGGTTTCGGTTAATAATTTAGGTGAAATCTCATGCTCAACAGATAGCTTGGTTGTAATATGTTTATGAAATAAATCTATATTTAATAAACGCGGTTCAAAAAATTGAAAAAAGCGTTTGTCTAAGATGAATTGTGTGCTTCCTGTTTCTTGTAAATCGTCAGTGTAAGAAAGGTTAATCCATGTATTGGTTTTTGGAGCAACTCTAACACCACCACCAATACTATACTTAGATTTTTTGTCTACAAAACCATAAACTAAGTAAGCGTTAAGACGATATTTATCTGAAAATTCACTGCTTGTTTGTCCGCCAAGTCCAGATCTTAATCCTTCATATTGATTAAATTTAACTAAGTATCTTAAATCAATATCTAAAAATTTGGTTGGAAAAAAACCGTTACCTAAACGATTTAAAAAGTTTGCTTTTTTAATT
Organism: Mesoflavibacter sp. CH_XMU1404-2; assembly: GCF_037029465.1. Taxonomy (NCBI): domain Bacteria; kingdom Pseudomonadati; phylum Bacteroidota; class Flavobacteriia; order Flavobacteriales; family Flavobacteriaceae; genus Mesoflavibacter; species Mesoflavibacter sp. CH_XMU1404-2. The sequence goes on from NZ_JAYMEM010000009.1 coordinate 322,014, forward strand.
GAATCATTAACAGTAGCAGTACTGTCTTTTGGTGTTTGAGAAAATACAAATGTGACACTAAACAAAAATATTGCAGTGCATAAAAATAGGGTAGAGGTGTATTTGTGTTTTAACATTCAAACTAAAAACAATCCAAAATAAAATATATTAAAAAAAGAAAAGAAATAAAAAAAGCGACTATTAAAGTCGCTTAAATTATTAAACGGTCATAATTTCTTTTTCTTTAATCGCTAAAATCTCGTCAATTTTTTTAACGTATTTATCGGTTAAATCTTGTATGTCTGCTTCAGCATTTTTTTGTACATCTTCAGAAGCATCATCTGTTTTTTTAATGTCGTTATTAGCTTCTTTTCTTGCGTTTCTTACTCCAATTTTAGCATCTTCAGCTTCAGCTTTTGCTTGCTTAGCAAGGTCGCGTCTACGCTCTTCTGTTAATGGCGGTACGTTAATAATTATAAAATCACCATTATTCATTGGATTAAAACCTAGGTTAGCATTCATGATTGCTTTTTCAATTTCTTGAAGCATATTTTTTTCCCAAGGTTGTACGCTAATGGTTCTTCCATCTGGAGTATTTACGTTTGCAACTTGGCTTAATGGAGTTTGAGAGCCATAATAATCAACCATCACACTTCCTAACATTGCAGGGCTAGCTTTACCGGCACGTATGTTTAAAAATTGTTTTTCTAAGTGTTTAACTGCTTTATCCATTGCTTCTTTAGCAGTATCTATAATAAATGTAATTTCTTCCATAGTATGTATTTATTATTGAAGCTCTTTCAATAATTGAGCCAATTTTTAAAATTGAAATATATTAAAATTATAAATTAACTTCGGTTCCAATGTTTTCTCCTGAAACTACTTTTAATAAATTACCTCTTTTGTTCATATCAAAAACAATAATTGGTAATTTATTTTCTTGACTTAAAGTAAATGCTGTAGTATCCATTACCTTTAAGCCTTGTCTAATGACATCGTCAAAGGTGATATGGTCAAATTTTATTGCAGATTTATCTTTTTCTGGGTCTGCGTTATAGATACCATCAACTCTTGTGCCTTTTAAAATAACATCTGCTTCAATTTCGATTGCTCTTAAAACTGCAGCAGAATCTGTTGTAAAGTATGGGTTACCTGTTCCGCCTCCAAAAATAACAACACGTCCTTTTCTTAAATGGCTTAATGCTTTTCTTCTAATAAAAGGCTCCGCAACTTCATTAATTTTGATTGCTGTTTGAAGTCTTGTTTTTACATCTGCATCTTCTAAAGCGCTTTGTAAAGCTAAACCGTTTATTACTGTTGCAAGCATACCCATGTGGTCTCCTTGCACACGATCCATACCATTACTTGCTCCTGCAACACCTCTAAAGATATTACCGCCACCAATAACTATGGCAACTTCAACACCTTTGTCGGTTAGTTGTTTGATGTCTTCTGCATATTCTGCTAATCGTTCTGGATCTATACCATATTGGCGCTTACCCATTAGGGCTTCACCAGATAATTTTAGTAAAATTCGGTTGTATTTCATTTTAATTTTGAAAGTTTAGCAAAGCTACATAATTTTTTGAAATCAAATTATTAAAATTTTTGTTTTGTCTTTTTGACTTCATGGCATTAAAAAAGCCATTACTAAGTTGTAATGGCTTTTTATATTTATGTTTTATTGTGTTTGCAATAAAAGACTATCCTACGCTTACACGTTTAAATCCTGTGATTTCAACATCACCAAAAGACTTAACGTATTCTGCAACAGTCATTTTTTCGTCTTTGATAAACTTTTGATCTAATAAACATTGTTCTTGATCTAAAGTTGTGTTATCAGAGATAAAACGCTCCATCTTACCTGGTAAGATTTTGTCCCAGATTTGTTCTGGCTTACCTTCAGCTTTTAATTGCTCTTTTGCATCTTCTTCAGCTTGAGCTAAAACTTTTGGAGTTAATTGAGACATTGAAATGTATTGAGGTACATTTTTTAATGTTTTTCCTAAACGAGCTAATTCTTCGTTTTCTTTCTCAATAGCAGCAATTCTTGCTTCAGTTTCGCTAGCTACGTATGCTGGATCAAAATCTTTGTAAGATAAGATTGATGCACCCATAGATGCAATTTGCATAGCAACGTCTTTTGCTAAAGTTTCTACGTTGTCTACAGCAGCAGAAAAACCAACGATAGCAGCAATTTTGTTAATATGTACGTAAGAACCAACGTAAGGTGCGTTTACTTTTTCAAAAGCATTGATGTCTAATTTTTCACCAATTACACCAGTTTGTTCTACTAATTTTTCTGATACTGAAATACCATTAAAGTCAGAAGCTAAAAATTCTTCTTTGTTATCAAAGTTGATAGCATTATCTGCCATTTCGTTAGCTAAAGCAACAAAAGATTCATTTTTACCAACAAAGTCAGTTTCGCAACCTAATACGATAGCAACACCAGTTGTGTTATCATCGTTTACTTTAGCAATTGCAGCACCTTCTGAAGAATCACGATCTGCTCTTTTTTCAGCAACTTTCTGTCCTTTTTTACGTAAAACGTCAATTGCTTTGTCAAAGTCTCCGCCTGCTTCTACTAATGCTTTTTTACAGTCCATCATACCTGCACCAGTAGCTTTTCTTAGTTTGTTTACTTCTGCTGCAGAAATTTTTACTTCACTCATAATAAGTTATAATTTAAAAAAAAGTCGTTCAATTAATTTTCAGTAAAGAAAAGAACTAAACGACTTATTCATGTTTGAAAATTGTTAATTTATTCTTCTTCCTCTTTTGAAGCTTTTGCTTTTTTAGGAGCCGATTTTTTGTCTGCTTTTGCAGCATCTTTCTCAGCTTTTTCAGCTTTACGCTCGTTAAGACCAGCTGTAATAGCTTCTGTAACGTGCGTTAAGATTTTATCAATAGATTTAGAAGCATCATCGTTTGCTGGTATTACGTAGTCTACCTCACGTGGATCAGAGTTAGTATCTACCATAGCAAAGATAGGAATGTTTAATTTTTGTGCTTCTTTAATTGCAATGTGCTCACGCTTAATATCTACAACAAATAAAGCTCCTGGTAAACGTGTCATATCAACGATAGATCCTAAGTTTTTCTCTAACTTAGCTCTTAAACGGTCTACTTGTAAACGTTCTTTTTTAGAAAGTGTGTTAAATGTACCGTCTTTCTTCATTCTATCAATAGTAGCCATTTTTTTAATCGCTTTTCTGATAGTAACAAAGTTTGTTAACATTCCACCAGGCCATCTTTCAGTAATGTAAGGCATGTTAATGCTACTTGCTTTTTCTGATACGATGTCTTTAGCTTGTTTTTTTGTAGCAACAAATAAAATTTTACGACCTGATGCTGCGATTTTTGCTAACGCTGCACCAGCTTCGTCTATTTTAGCTGCTGTTTTGTATAAGTTTATGATATGGATACCGTTACGTTCCATATATACGTAAGGAGCCATGTTTGGGTCCCATTTACGTGTAAGGTGACCGAAGTGTACACCTGCTTCAAGTAATTCTTTTACTTCTACTGCCATTTTGTAATAGTTTACGTTCTGTTGAATTAGCAATAATTAAGTGGTCATTTAATAAATTCGCCTTAATTATTTAGATGCTAAACTAAACTTGCCTTTTAGGCTAAGTACAACAATAACTAGTTTAATTTTTTGTTTTGTGCTAAATAGTTTAGCAATGATATTAACGTTTAGAGAACTGGAATTTTTTACGAGCTTTCTTCTGACCGAATTTTTTACGCTCTACCATTCTTGGGTCTCTTGTTAATAATCCTTCAGGTTTAAGAATACCTCTGTTTTCTGTATCTACTTCGCACATTGCGCGAGAGATTGCTAAACGTACAGCTTCTGCTTGTCCTGTAATACCACCTCCAAATACATTTACTCTTACGTCAAAGTTACCTTCGTTTTCTGTTAACGTTAAAGGTTGTTTTACTTTGTACTGTAATGTACCTGTAGTGAAGTAGTCATTTAAATCTTTTTTGTTAACTGTGATGTTACCTTTTCCTTTAGCAACATAAACACGAGCAACTGCGGTCTTACGACGACCAATTTTGTGAATTACTTCCATTAGTTGAATTCGTTTAAGTTAATTGCTTTTGGCTTTTGAGCTTCGTGAGCGTGCTCTGTACCAACCACAACAGTTAAATTACGGAATAAGTCTGCTCCTAATTTGTTTTTAGGTAACATACCTTTTACTGATTTTTCTACTAATCTTGCTGGATCTTTTCCAAACATTTCTTTAGCAGATAAACTTCTTTGACCACCTGGATAACCTGTGTGACGTAAGTAAGTCTTATCGTTCCACTTGTTTCCTGTTAAGTTGATTTTTTCTGCGTTTACAACAATTACGTTGTCTCCACAATCAACATGTGGTGTAAAGCTAGGCTTGTGTTTACCTCTTAAAAGTTTTGCAACTTTAGAAGCTAAACGACCTAATGACTGACCTTCAGCATCTACTAAAACCCACTGCTTGTCTGCAGTAGCTTTGTTAGCTGAAATCGTTTTGTAGCTTAATGTGTCCACGTTATTAATTATTTTTTATTAAACATTCCTCTCTCAAAAAGAGTTTGCAAATTTACGATTATATATTTGATTACCAAATACTGTACTCACTTTTATTTGATAACTATGTTGATATCTTTTTTTTAGCCCAATTTTTTGGCGAAAAAATAACTAACACTTTAATAATTAACAGTTAAGATTAAACTATTTTAGCTTTTTATTTAAGATGAAAGGTTAAGCTTGTTAACACGACTTATCACACAACTTTAATTACTTAATTAACAGAAAGGAAAAGTACAATGCTAACTTGGAAAGATATTATAAGTTTTACCGTTAACGGAAATCCAAATCCAGACCGTCGTGTTGAAAAAACAGACGAGCAATGGAAAGCACAATTAACACCAGATCAATATAGGATTACTAGATTAAAAGGAACAGAAGCGCCGCATAGTGGTGCTTTATGTAGTGCTTTTGAAGCTGGACAATATAATTGTGTGTGTTGTGACACGCCATTATTTGATTCGACTATAAAATTTAGTTCGGGTACAGGTTGGCCTAGCTTTACACAGCCAATACAAACCAATGCGATTAAATATGAAAAGGATTCGTCTTTTGGGATGATACGTGTAGAAATTATGTGTAATACTTGCGATGCGCATTTGGGACACATATTTCCTGATGGACCAAAACCTAGTGGTTTACGTTATTGTGTTAATTCAGAATCTTTAATTCTTAATAAAGAAGGATAATTTAATGACTACAAAAAAGTTAGAAGTTGCTACTGTTGGTGGCGGATGCTTTTGGTGTACAGAAGCAGTTTTTAATCATGTAAAAGGTGTAGAAGAAGTTGTTTCTGGTTATACTGGTGGTAATGCACCAGGAAAACCAACTTATCGCGAAATTTGTTCTGGGTTAACAGGTCATGCCGAAGTGGTTAAAATAACTTTTGATGCTAATATTATTAGTTATAAAGACATTATTGAAATCTTTATGACAACACATGATCCAACGACTTTAAACAGGCAAGGTGCAGATGTTGGGACACAATACCGATCTGTAATATATTATTATAATGATACTCAAAAGGAAATTGCTAATCGTGTTTTAGAAGTATTAAATCCTTTATACAACAATCAAATTATTACAGAAGTAAGTCCAATGGGTGTTTTTTATGAAGCCGAAAAAGAGCATCAAGAATTTTATAAAAACAATCCAGATTATGGCTATTGTACTTATGTTATAGATCCAAAGTTGAATAAATTAAGACAATTACACGCAGAGAAACTGAGATAGGCTTATTAGTAACTATCTCATTATGAGTTATTATGTTATTAAATAAGTGTATGTAGTTCCAGCCAATAAAACCTTTTAAAAAATCTATTATAGTATAATTTTTGATTAATTTTGCAGCGTTATGCAAGAAGAATTAAGACTTTCTAGTTGGTTGCCTACCACAAATAAAGAGGTGAAAATTCGCGGATGGGAATACCTAGATGTTATCCTATTTAGCGGAGATGCCTATGTAGATCATCCAACCTTTGGTCCAGCAGTAATCGGACGTTTGTTAGAAAGTATGGGTTTGCGTGTTGCTATAGTACCACAACCTAATGTTAACGATAATCTTCAAGATTTTGTTAAGTTGGGTAAACCACGTCTGTTCTTCGGTGTTACTGGTGGTTGTATGGATCCTATGATTAGCAACTACAACGCCAACAAAAAGCGTCGTGATAAAGATGCGTACACACCAAATGGCGAAATTGGTTTTAGACCAGATTATGCATCAACGGTTTACAGTAAGATTTTAAAAGAGAAATGGCCAGATACACCAGTTTTAATTGGTGGAATTGAAGGCTCATTACGTCGTGTGACGCATTACGATTATTGGAGCGACCAATTGATGCCAACCATTCTAGAAACGTCTAAAGCTGATATGTTGGTATACGGAATGGGGGAACAACCATTACGTGAAATAGTACGTTTGCTAGAACGAGGTGTTCCGTTTGAAAGTATTAATACCGTAAACCAAACGGCAATTCTTATTAATGATGAAAACGATATCCCAAAAAATAAAAATTGGGAAGATGTAGAAATTGCATCGCATGAAACTTGTTTAAAGGACAAAAAGGCATATGCGTCTAACTTTAAGATTATAGAGCAAGAATCAAATAAGTTAGCTGCAAGACGAATTTTTCAAAAAGTAGGTGATAAGATGCTGATGATCAATCCGCCTTATCCAACAATGACCGAGGAAGAAATAGATGCCTCTTTCGATTTGCCTTACACGCGTTTACCACATCCTAAATACAACAAACGTGGACCAATTCCTGCGTTTGAAATGATTAAGTTTTCCATCAACATTCATCGTGGATGTTTTGGTGGTTGTAGTTTTTGTACCATTTCGGCACATCAAGGAAAATTTATTGCATCACGTAGTAAAGAATCTATTTTAAAGGAAGTCGATACGGTGGCAAATATGCCTGATTTTAAAGGCTATTTATCTGATATTGGTGGACCAAGTGCAAACATGTATCAAATGAAAGGTAAAGTGCAAGCTATTTGCGATAAATGTGTTGCGCCAAGTTGTATTTCGCCAGTAATTTGTAGCAATTTAGATACGTCTCATAAACCGTTAACCGAATTGTACCAAGCGGTTGATAGTCATCCGAAGGTAAAAAAATCGTTTATCGGTTCTGGAATTAGACACGATATGTTGGTGCCAGAATTCAATAAAAACGCAGATCCTAAAGAGTTAGACGATTATACTGAAGAAGTGATGACCAAGCACGTTTCTGGTCGACTTAAAGTAGCGCCAGAACATACCAGTGATCCTGTTTTGAAATTAATGCGAAAACCTTCGTTTAGTTACTTCCATAAGTTTAAAGAACGTTTCGATAAAATCAATATTAAGAATAAACTGAACTTACAGTTAATTCCGTATTTCATCTCAAATCATCCAGCTTGCGAAGTTGAAGATATGGCAAATCTTGCTGCCGAAACTAAAGATATGGGCTTTCAGCTTGAGCAAGTACAAGGCTTTACACCAACACCAATGACCGTTGCAACTGTGATTTATTACAGTGGTTACCATCCGTACACGCTTAAAAAGGTAAATACGCCAAAAACCAGAAAGGAAAAAGACGAACAACACCGTTTTTTCTTTTGGTATAAAGATGAAAACAAAGCTTGGATTAAAAACACGCTTAATAAATTAGGAAGACAAGATTTACTTGATGTTTTATTACCTAAGAAAGATGAAAAATGGCGTAAAAATAAACCAGGTAAAACTAAAAACACCTATAACGATGCTGTACCTTTTAACCAACGAAAGGATAAGGTGAAGTATAAGAAGAAGCGTAGGAAATAGTCTTTTTTAAAATTATTTTTTTATTTCATTTTGTTTGTTAAATTTGTAACCATTGTATAAGGTTGTATAATATGGTTATAAAAGAATACTACTCACTAGCTGAAGCTGCAGAAATTTTAGGAAAAAGTAAAGAAACTCTTAGAAGATGGGACAATGATGGAAAGTTGAAAGCTTTAAGAGAACCTGTAAGTGATTATCGTATTTATAGAAAGGAAGATATCAATGACCTTATTAAACCTTTATTTGAAAATTTAGATGAAGATATTGATAATTCTGAAAAACCAATTAAAGAATATAAAGTTTTAGAATTATTTGCTGGAGCAGGAGGATTGGCGATAGGCTTAGAAAAAGCAGGGATTAAATGCGTCGCTCTAAATGAAATTGATAAATGGGCTTGTCAAACACTACGGAAAAATAGACCTAATTGGAATGTCTTAGAAGGAGATATTAAATCCTTTAGTTTTGAAAATTATAAAGATGAAGTTGATATTGTAACTGGTGGATTTCCTTGTCAAGCGTTCAGTTATGCTGGAAAAAAATTAGGACTAGAAGATGCTAGAGGAACACTTTTTTATGAATTTGCTAGAGTTGTCAAAGAAGTTAATCCTTTGATTTGTGTAGGTGAAAATGTAAAAGGACTGCTATCTCACGATAAAGGAAAAACCCTTAAAGGCATGATATCTATTTTAGAGGAAATAGGTTATAATGTTGTGCCTGTAAAAGTTTTAAAAGCAGTAAATTATAAAGTACCTCAAAAAAGAGAAAGACTTATTTTAGTTGGTGTTAGAAAAGACATTGATGTAAAATATGAATATCCTAAACCTTATCAATCTATTTATAATTTAAAAGATGCTTTAAAGAAAGGAAAGTTATATAACTCAGATGTTCCAAAATCTGATGGTGCAAAATATCCTGAGAGCAAAAAAGTTATTTTAGATTTAGTGCCACCAAAAGGATATTGGAGAGATTTACCACTTGACATTCAAAAGGAATATATGGGTAAAAGTTTCTATTTAGGAGGAGGAAAAACAGGAATGGCTAGACGTATAGGTTGGGATGAACCAAGTTTAACCTTAACTTGTAGTCCTGCACAAAAACAAACTGAAAGATGTCATCCAGATGAAACAAGACCATTTACTGTACGTGAGTATGCAAGAATCCAAACATTTCCAGATGATTGGAAGTTTGCTGGTTCTACTTCTCAGCAATATAAACAAATAGGTAATGCTGTGCCTTGTAATTTGGGTAAAGAAGTAGGCTATTCTTTAGTTAAGTTTTTGAATGATTATTACGAATCAAAATAATTAATCAAACTTATTTTTAATTTCTTTAGCTAATTTTGAAATTGTTTCAGATACAACTTTAGTAGCGTCAACTTCTAAAGCAACTTCACCTATAGCATCAATTAATTCAAAGTAAAAATTTTCTTGACCAGTTAATCTGTGCCAGAAATCTTGACCAACAATAACGGGATAGTTCTGCTCTATTTTTTTATAATGTGAACTTAAATCATTATGGTCACCATATATTACACCTACAATCATATCATTAATGCCAATATTTAGATTATTAGTTCTTGCTAAATTTCTAACACCATTAAAATGATTGACTATGGTCACAACATCATCTTTATTAATTGTATTTGGACCAGCTTTTAATTGACAATATTTTTTTCTTTTATCAATTTCATCAATAAATTCAATATCTATTCCTTGTGTTGTAGATCCTAATCCTTCAAAAAGACTGCTTATTAAACTCTGGATTTTCATTCCAAAAGAAGTGTTTATAGAAGTGCCTAAAATTCTTGGTAACACTAATGCTTTAGCTATACTTTCTGGTTTGTCATTGCCAGTTAAAAAGTTAGCTAAATACTTATATAGAAAAGGATTTATGTTATAAGAAGACAATTTGCTAGCTCTTTGGCAAGCACTATTTATATGGTTTTGAACAATTTCATCACGAAAGAAACTTTTCGCATTTTCAATTATTTTTTGTTTTTGCCTATTGTTCATCTAAAAATTTATTTTCTGCCAATTTAAGAATTTTTAATTTTAATTGAATTTACAATCAATTAATAAATTCTCAATCCCTTCTTCCATGCTTAGCAGCAATCACACTTATTGCTACAATTTGAAACGCGTGAAACATCATAATTGGCAATAAAATAATACCTAAAAATGGGGCGTTTTGAAATAGTATTTTAGAAAATACTGTACCGTGTACTAAAGACTTTTTGGTACCGCAAAATTGTGCTGTGATTCGGTCTTCAATAGAAAAATGAAACCGTTTTGCGATGAAACCTATAAAGAAATATACTATCCAAAAGATTAAGATAGCAAAAGCTAAAACTGCTAGTAATTTTAACGGACTTAAATTTTCGAAAATGCGATCTAAAAAGGATTTAGAAAAGCTTTTATAAATAATCAACAAAATAACACTTTTATCAAATAGCGTAATTTTTTTACTGTGTTTTAAGGCAAAAGCACCTAAAAATCGTCGTAACAATAGTCCTAAAATAACTGGTGCTAAAATTTCTAACAATAACTTTTGGTAGACTTCGATTAAGCTATAATCTGTTCCGGTAGAGGTCATAAAAAGACCAATCCATAACGGTGTAAGAATCACGCCAATTAATCCCGAAATACTTGCATTAAAAATGGCTGCAGGAATATTTCCTTTGGCGATAGATACCATAACTACAGACGACGACACTGTTGAAGGCAACGCTGCTAAAAACATAAAAGCCAGCCAAAGTGCTTTGTTATCTTCAGTAATTAAAGGATAAGCAGACAATACAATTAAAGGAAAAACAATAAACGTTGTCGCTTGTATTAAGACATGTAGTTTCCAGTTTTTTAAGCCAATTTTTATTTGTTGCGGACTTAATTTTAGTCCGTAGAAAAAGAAAATAAGCGATATACCAATACTACTCAAAGTATTTAAAACCTGAGCGCTTTCACCTTTACCTAAATCAGGATAAATGTATGCCGCTATTACGGTAATTATAATAGCAATGACGAATTTGTCTATTTTCAAAATTCGATAGAGATTTTAAATTTAATGCGCTTCTAACCAGTTGTCACCTAGACCAATTTCAACATCTAATGGTACCGATAATGTAAAGGCATTTTCCATTTCAGTTTTTATCAGTTTTGAAATTTCATCTAGTTCTGGTTTGTAGACATCAAATACCAATTCATCATGTACTTGTAGTAGCATTTTGGTTTTGTAAGTACCAGCTTCTAATTTTTCATAAATGTTAATCATTGCTAGTTTAATGATGTCTGCTGCACTACCTTGAATTGGCGCATTTACCGCATTTCGTTCTGCTGCACCACGAACAACCGCATTTCTAGAATTGATATCTTTTAAATATCTGCGTCTGCCTAAAACCGTTTGCACATAACCATGATCGCGCGCAAAATCGACTTGCTTGCTAATGTAGTTTTTAAGCTTTGGATAGGTTTCATAATACGTATCAATCAACTCTTTGGCTTCACTACGCGATAAATCAGTTTGGTTACTTAAACCGAATGCCGACACACCATAAATAATTCCGAAGTTAACCGTTTTTGCATTGCTACGTTGCTCTCTAGTCACGTCTTCAATAGCAACATTAAATACTTTTGAAGCAGTTGACGCGTGAATGTCTTCGCCATGTTTAAAGGCTTCAATCATGGTTTCTTCTTCGCTTAAAGCTGCGATAATACGTAATTCAATTTGAGAATAATCAGCAGCTAATAACGTGTAGTCTTCATTACGAGGCACGAACGCTTTTCGTACTTGTCTTCCACGTTCTGTACGAATAGGAATGTTTTGTAAGTTTGGGTTGTTACTACTTAAACGACCAGTTGCTGCAACAGTTTGCATATAATCGGTATGTACGCGACCTGTAGCTTCTTCAACTTGAAGCGGTAACGCATCTACATAGGTGCTTTTTAGTTTTGATAAACCTCTAAAATCAAGAATATTTTGGATGATTTCATGGTCTTTTGCCAAGTAACTTAACACGTCTTCTGCGGTAGAATATTGTCCAGTTTTGGTCTTTTTTGGTTTGTCTACCAATTTCATTTTTTCAAATAAAATAACACCTAATTGCTTTGGTGATGCAATGTTAAATTCTTCGCCAGCAGCTTCGTAAATGCTTTTTTCTAAATTAGCAATATCTGTATTTAATTGCTCTGATAAACTGTTTAAAAAGTCTTTATCAAGGTTGATACCTTCTAATTCCATAGCAGCTAACACACGTAGTAACGGGATTTCAATGTCATCAAACAATTTTTGTGTGTTGGCTTCGCCTAATTCTTTTTCAAAATGTTCTTTAAGTTGAAGTGTAATATCGGCATCTTCTACAGCATATTCGGTTTGTTTGTCTAAAGGCACATCGCGCATAGATAACTGATTTTTACCTTTTTTACCAATCAACGTTTCAATAGAAATTGGTGTGTAGTTCAAATAGGTTTCTGCCAATACATCCATATTATGGCGCATATCTGGATTAATCAGGTAATGCGCTAACATGGTGTCAAATAATTTTCCTTTTACCTCAATGTTGTATTTGGCTAAAACTTTAATGTCGTATTTTAAATTCTGACCGATTTTCTGAATATTTTCAGCTTCAAAAAACGGACGTAATTCTTCAATTAATTCTTGTGCTTCATCTTTATTTTCAGGAAAAGGTAGATAGAATCCTTTGCCAGTTTCCCAAGAAAAAGCAATCCCAACTAATTCTGCAGTTAACGGATTTAAACCCGTAGTTTCGGTATCAAAACACACTGAAGTTTGATTAAGTAGGTTTTTCACAAACAGTTTAGTTGCCATTCCGCTTGCAATACTTTGGTAAAAGTGACTTGTATTTTCGGCTGTATTTCTTGTAAAAGACGTATTAGCTTCCGTTTGCGAATCATTATTGCCACCACCAAATAATGAGAATTGTCCTGCACCAGCAGATGCTTTTTCTTTTGTTGTTTGAGACTTCTCGACAGAGCCTGTACTGAGCGTAGTCGAAGTACTCGAAGTGACATTTTGATTAGTCGTTGTAATAGAATTATCGCTTTCTGAAGTAAACGTTTTAATAAAATTATCTGTAAGGCGTCTAAACTCTAACTCTTGAAAAATTTCTTTTACTTTTTCAATATCTGGATGATCTAACTCGAAATCTTTAGCGTTGAATTCCACAGGAACATCAAGCATGATTCGCGCTAGTTCTTTTGAAAGTCTTCCTAATTCTGCATTAGCTTCAACCTTTTCTTTCATCTTACCTTTTAGCTGGTCTGTGTTGGCTAAAAGGCCTTCCATGCTACCAAATTGCTTGATGAATTTTTTAGCGGTTTTCTCGCCAACGCCAGGTAAACCAGGAATATTATCACTAGAGTCGCCCATCATTCCTAAAAAATCAATCACTTGTTCTGGTCTTTCGACTTCAAATTTTTTCTGAACTTCTGGAATTCCCCAAGTTTCATAACCGCCACCAAACGATTTTGGGCGATACATGAAAATATTTTCGGTCACTAATTGCGCAAAATCTTTATCTGGCGTGACCATAAAGGTTTTGTAACCTTCTTTTTCCGCTTGACGGGAAAGTGTTCCAATAACATCATCTGCCTCAAAACCTTCCTTTACCATAATTGGAATATGCATGGCTTCCAGAATGTTACAAATGTGAGGAATTGCAGTGCGAATGCCTTCTGGTGTCTCATCACGATTGGCTTTGTAGTCTTCGTACATTTCTACACGATCTACGCTTCCGCCTTTGTCAAAACATACCGCTAAATGATCTGGTCTTTCGCGTTTTATGACATCTAAAAGCGAGTTCATAAAGCCCATAATGGCTGAGGTATCTTCACCTTTAGAATTAATTCTTGGGTTTTTTATAAAAGCATAATACCCACGAAAAATAAGCGCGTAAGCATCGACTAAAAAGAGACGTTTTTGTTCTGACATGTTTTGAATTTTAATCTTTTAAAAAGTTCTTGACTGCGATCGAACAGACAAGAATATCAAAACTACGAAACTTAATGCAGCTTTGCTTGAAAATTTTTTAAAAGCTTATTATGTTTTAATTAGTTTTAGTAATTAGCTTAATTAATGTTAATCTTCCCTTAAATTAAAGTATATATGATTTTTAAGGCAGTAATTTTGTTTAAATTATATATATGATACGCTGGATTATAATAGTAGTTTTATACGGTATTTTTAACTTTTATGCTTTTCAATCGGTTAAGACTTTAACTAGTAAAAAGTGGATTTACATTTTGTTTTTTGCACTTACCATTCTGGTTTTGGTAAACTTAATTTATCAGTTTATGTCACCAAATGAAGGTCGTGTGTTAACACCTGCAAAAAGTTATGCTTTAGGTTTTTTTCTAACTGTAGTCGCTTTAAAAGTGGTGCTAATTTCTTTCTTGTTTACAGAAGATGTTATTCGTATTTTATATGGTACTTACCAAAAAGCTTTTGGAGAAAGAGATAGCTTTTATTTGCCTTCAAGACGAAAATTTATTAGTCAAATAGCTTTAGGTATTGCAGCAATACCATTTGCTTCTATGTTGTACGGAATTTACAAAGGAAGATACAACTATAAAGTGTTAACTTATAACTTAGAATATCCAGATTTACCAGATGCTTTTGATGGTTATCAAATCACGCAAATTAGCGATATACACTCTGGAAGTTTTGATAATAAAGAAAAAATAGAGTATGCTATTGATTTGATTAATAAACAACAGTCTGATGTTATTTTGTTTACCGGAGATTTAGTGAATAATGAAGCGTCTGAAATGGATCAATGGAAGTCTACTTTTTCTAAATTAACAGCAAAAGATGGTGTGTATTCTGTTTTAGGAAATCACGATTATGGTGATTACATGAATTGGCCAAACGAAGCAGCTAAACAAGAAAATCTAGACTATTTATTTCAAATTCAAAAAGAAATAGGTTTTGATTTACTTAAAAACGAAAGTCGATTTTTAGAAAGAAATGGAGAACGAATTGCTTTAATAGGTGTCGAAAATTGGGGCGCAGGTTTTAAGCAAGTAGGCGATTTAGACAAAGCTTCTAAAGCTGTAAAACCAGAAGATTTTAAAATTTTAATGTCTCATGATCCAACACATTGGGAAAAAGTAGCAGTTAACCATCCGTTGCATTATCACTTAACTTTAAGTGGTCATACACACGGTATGCAATTTGGTATCGAAATACCAGGTTGGATAAAATGGAGTCCAGCAAAATGGCGATATAAGTATTGGGCAGGATTATACGAGCAAAACAAACAAATTATCAATGTAAATAGAGGATTTGGTTATTTAGCTTTCCCAGGTCGCGTTGGTATTTGGCCAGAAATAACGGTCATTAAACTTAAAAAAGGGTCTCAAGTTGTTTAAATTCAACTAAATGTTATATTTTTAAAGATAAGTTTAAACAAAAGCTTTAATCAAATGTCAAAATTTGGAGAATTAATAGATGTAGAAATTCCGGTACTTCTAGATTTTTTTACAGAATGGGATGAAACATCTAAAGCTATGCATGCAGTGCTAAGAGATGTTGCTGTCGCATTGGGTGATAAAGCTAGAGTCATAAAGATAGACGTTGACAAAAACAAAGAGTTGTCTGAGGCTTTACGAGTAAAAGGTTTACCAACCTTAATTATTTACAAAAATGGTGAAATGAAATGGCGTCAAACCGGTGAGCAAGATGCTAATTCTATTATAAATGTTGTGCAACAATACGTTTAAAGCGCTTCAAATTTATAACCCTTTTCTGTGTAATAGGTTAATACTTTTGGTAAAGCGTATTGTAAGTTTTTTTTAGCTTTTACACTATCATGAAACACTATTAAACTTCCATCTTTGGTGTGTTTAATGATGTTGTTTAAACAATCTTCTTCTTTTAAACTTTTATCCCAATCGTAGCTAATCACAGACCACATTATTATTTGATATCCTTTTTTTAAAAGTAGTCTAGCTTGCTTATTTTTTATCTTTCCGTAAGGTGGTCTAAATAATTTTTTAGTTGAAAACCTTTCAGGATCTAGCTCCTTTTCTAAAGTGGTTTGAGCTTTTTCTGTGTTTTCTATGTATAAATTGGTGTCTGTTTTCCAACCGTTAAGATGATTAAAGGTATGGTTGCCTATGCTATGACCTTGATTGCTTATTTTTTTGAGTATTTCAGGATATTTCCTAACGTTATCACCAATACAAAAAAAGGTGGCTTTTGCATCAAATTGTTTTAATGTATTTAAAGTCCATTCTGTAATTTCAGGAGTTGGACCATCATCAAAAGTTAGATATAGGGTTTTATTAGAAAACGCCTTTTTCCAAATGTACTTTGGGAAAAGGCGTTGTATAATTGATGGGATTTTTACAGGAAAAGCTAACATTTATTCAGCTTTTAAAATCGTGTCAAATTCTTTTAGAAATTCTTCTTCAGACATTGGTGTTGCTGCTGGCTCTTCTTCGTAGAAGTGCTTAAACAAATCAAGGTAACTGTTAAAGGTTTTAGATTCTTGTTTTGCAAACTCCATATCATATCCTTTCAGCACATCAACTAAGGCTTTGTAACGTTCTATGTTTGTTAGAATTTCTGTAAAGTTGTCTTCTTGTTTTTCGATAGTTAAGTTTCCGTAGTACTTTAAATACTCTTGATATTTTGCAGCAACTTCTTTAAATAACTGTCTTGCTTTTTCTTTATTGTCAACCTCGTAATACGTGCTGATGTAAGGTTCTAATAGTGTGTAGAATCCGTACTTGTCAACAGGCATGTTTTCCATTGCAATGTCTGCAATTTCTTCAGCTTTGTCTAGTTTGTTTTCATTTAGTAAAGCTTCTATTAAACGTGCTAAATTACCACGATATGTGATTGAGTTTTTACGTGTTTCAGGATCATGATAAATGTCTCCGCCGCTATTTCCCCAATCCCAATTTACAACTTTGTTGTACATAAAATCGGTATCAATACGACCCATATCATAAGGATTTGCTCTAGATACAGGTGTTTTTATTGGTACTAATTTATAGACCATTCCGTTTAATTGTAAATAGTCTTTAAGCCAGATATAATCATCATCACCAAAAGCACCGCCTGTAAAATAAATTGGACGTTGCCAGTTGTTGTTAGCAACAATATCTAACATTAATAATCTGTTTTTGTAAATAGCGCTATCGTCTATTGTTATGTATAGGTTGTCTTCAATTAAAGCGCTGTCTTTGGCTTTTACAATTCCGTTTTTAAGCACTTCATTTTTATCTACAGGAATACGAACATGCTCAGCAGGGAAATAATTTGAATTTATCAACTGGCTAGGGTAAGAAGATACATCATCACCTTCTTGCTGCATCATGTATTTAAGCTTGGTTTTTGGATTGTCACTGGTAATGAAACTCATAAACTCGCTTATAGATAACGTATCTTGAGTGCGTAAACGTTTCATTATATAATCTCTTGTACCGTGCTTATATTTGTCATGTGTTAAAGCAGATGGTATTGGCTCACTCTCATAAGCTTGACGTTTCATTTGATCGATATACCAATCTGTTTGGAATAAACTTGTGTTGACTACACGCACATCGGTACGGTATTTTTCAATTTCTTGAGCATACCAAAGCGCAAACGTATCGTTATCACCTATTGAAAATAAAATACCGTTTTCGTCACAAGAATCTAGGTATTTTTTAGCCATAGTTAAAGCTGTATATTTTCCTGATCGGTCATGGTCATCCCAGTTTTGAGTAGCCATAATTAATGGAACTAATGCTAAACAAACTACAGTTACTATTGGAGCTAATATTTTACCAGAAAGGTATTTTTTTAGCATATCAAAAATGGCATATACGCCAAACCCAATCCAAATGGCAAACACATAAAAACTACCAACTACAGAGTAGTCACGTTCTCTAGGTTCAAAAGGTCTAACGTTAGTGTATACTTGAATTGCTAATCCTGTAAAAAGGAAAAATACCAACATGACCCAAAATAGTTTTTTGTCTTTGTTGAATAGATAAAATAAACCAATTAACCCTAAGATAAACGGAAGGAAATAATAGGTGTTTCTAGCCTTGTTGTTTTTTACATCACTTGGTAGATTATCTTGAGATTGCCCTAAATGTAGCTCGTCAATAAATTGAATACCACTAATCCAATTACCGTGTTGGTCTAATTTACCTTGAATATCATCTTGTCTTCCAACAAAGTTCCACATAAAGTAGCGCCAATACATATAACCTAATTGGTATTCAAACATAAAGGCTAAATTATCTCCAAACGAAGGTTTTTCAACATCTAAAAACTGTCCAAATTGCTTTAAGAAATTATGATAATCTTCGTAATCAATTCTACTCTTAACTACATCGTTTTTAAAGTCTAAAATAGATTGTTCTAATCTAGGTTCACCTTGATATGCTGGTTTTATTCTAAAATCTAAAAAGCCTGTAAAAAGCATATAGTTTTCTGCGTTTTCTGTACTCCACATACGAGGCAATACAGCAGCGTGTTCTGAATTATAGTTTTGTTTAGCGCGTTTATAATCGTTAACTATAATGTATTTTCCAGAAGTTTCGTCTTTTTCATATTTTGGTTTATCATCAACATAAGGCTCGTTTTCATCTAAACCAGAATATTGATCGGTAAATAATGGTCCATAAAACAAATGTGTTTCAGGGTATTGTTCTAAGTTGTAGTAGGCTAAAAGTTCTCTCGCACTTGATGGATTATTCTCGTTAATAACCACATTGGCATTAGCACGAATAGGTAGCATTAACCAAGATGAAGAGCCAATTAAGATGAATAATAGGCAAAGAATACCTGTATTAACATCGTAAAGTTTTTTAGCTCTTGTGTATTTTAAACCATAATAAAAAGAAGCGACTAATAAAATACCAGCAATGATAGATCCTGAGTTAAAAGGCAAACCTATTTGGTTTACAAAAAACAACTCTAAAGCACTAAAATATCTTAGTACGTTAGGAAACATTAATTTGAATACAAAAAGAAGTACTGCAACAGAAACTACATTAGCAATGATGAAATTTTTAACTGTAATTTCTTTGTAGTTTTTAAAGTAATAAATTAATCCAATTGCAGGAATGGTTAATAATCCCATAAAGTGAATACCAAAGGATAACCCAATTACAAAAGCAATTAAAATTAACCAACGGTTACCACGTGGTTTATGCATGTCTTTTTCCCAACGTAAACCTAGATAGAACATTATAGACATGATTAATGTAGCCATAGCATACACTTCTGTTTCTACAGCATTAAACCAAAAAGAGTCTGTAAATGTAAATGCTAAAGAACCAACTAAAGCGCTTCCTAAAACAGTAATTTGTTGTCCGCTTTTAAGTGTTTTACCTTCTCCTAAAATCTTTTCTAAGATTAAAACAATGGTCCAAAACATAAATAGAATAGTAAATGCACTAGAAACAGCACTCATCATATTCATTAAAAGTCCAATTTGACTTGGGCTTAAAGCAAAAACAGAAAATACAGCACCAAGCATTTGATAAAGCGGTGCTCCTGGTGGGTGACCAACTTGTAATTTTGAAGCTGTTAAAATATACTCACCAGCATCCCAAAAACTAACGGTAGGCTCTACGGTTAGCGAATAAGTGATTAATGCAATTAAAAAAGCGAACCAACCTAAAATAAGGTTCCATTTTTTAAAACTTAAGGACATCATATGTTTCTGTTTGTTTACGTGGGCGAATTTAGTAATTATTATGTTATAAGGAAGGTTTTTAAGTTAACGTTAAGTTTTTAATGATATTTTCTTTAAAAAATATTTGTACAAATAAAAGAATATTTTAAATTTGCACGCTCAATAAGGTTATTGGCCTATGGTGTAACTGGCAACACGTCTGGTTTTGGTCCAGAAGAGTCTAGGTTCGAGCCCTAGTAGGCCAACAAAAAAGCTTCCTAATTTTAGGAAGCTTTTTTATTTTTAGTCGTTTTTGTGATTAAATCTTAAAGGTGATAACAGGTCTATTGGCATGATTAACTAAGTCTTCACTAATGCTTCCGTTAAAGAAATGAGCAATACCTTGTCTTCCATGCGTGCTAATACCTATTAAATCTGCATTGATGATTTTTGAGAAGTTTAAAATTCCTTTTTCAACAGTTTCATCATTATAGATGTTTATAGTGTAGTTGTTGTGATCTTGTCCTTCAATAAAATCAAAAATTCTAACTTTAGAAGTAGCTGTAGTTACAAAATTGCTAGGTGTATTTACATACAATAAGTGAATTTTAGCATCAAAAAGTTTAGCTAGTTTTACGGCTTGAGCATAGGTTTCTTTATTGTCGTTTTTAAAATCTGAAGCAAACACAAATTCTTTAATATCAAAATGTTCGTGGTTGTTTTTAATGACTAATACAGGTGTGTTAGAGTGTCTTACTACCTTTTCGGCATTAGACCCAATAAAGAGTTCTTTTAAACCTTCTGCACCATGAGAGCCCATAATGATTAAATCTATATGCTCTCTTTCGCAAGTTTCAAGAATACCTTTAGTAATGTCATGAAAATCTACAGATTCTGTTACAGTAATACCTTGCAGATAATCTTTTTTTAATACACTTTCAAATTGTTTGTGTGCTAGTTTCATAAAATACATAGCTTCAGGTAAATCTGCAGGAGCGCTACCAGTATTTAGCTGTTGTATTGGTAAATCTAACATGTGTAATAGCACAATTTCAAAATTGTGTTTTTTTGCCAATTCGGCAGCAACTTTAACAGCATTTTCAGCTTCGTTAGAAAAGTCTGTTGGTACTAATATTTTTTTCATAAGGATGATAGTTTTTTCGGTAGAAAGTATTATAAATTTATGAATAAAAATTGATAATCAAAATATTATGTAAATCAATAAAAATGTGTATATTTGCAGCGTTGAAAGAAAAAGATTAATTGAGGGGACGAAAATGTCCCCTCTTTTTATACTTACAAATGTTTACAGATACAGTCAAAAATTTATTAAACACAGCATTAGAAGAACGTCAAGATTTATTCTTGATAGATTTTAAAATGTCTAACGATAACGCTATAAAAATTACTATTGATGGTGATAAAGGTGTTATGGTAGAAGATTGTATTTTTATTAGTCGCGCAATAGAGCATAATATAGATAGAGAAGAGTATGATTTTTCTTTAGATGTAATGTCTGCAGGAGCAACGTCTCCGTTTAAATTGCCAAGACAATTTGCTAAACATGTAGGAAGAACACTTGAAGTTAAGACCGAAAACGGTAAGGTTGAAGGGAAATTAACGTCTACCTCTGATGAGGGAATAACTTTAGAGTGGAAAGCAAGAGAACCTAAACCAGTTGGTAAAGGAAAAGTAACAGTTCAAAAAAAAGAAAATATTGCTTTTAAAGATGTTTTAGAGGCTAAAGTGATTATAAAATTTTAATTCAGTAATAGAGTTATGGAGAATATAGCATTAATTGAATCTTTCTCAGAATTCAAAGACGATAAGTTAATAGATCGTGTTACACTAATGGCTATTTTAGAAGATGTGTTTAGAAACGCATTAAAGAAGAAATTTGGAGATGACGATAATTTTGATATAATTATTAACCCAGATAAAGGAGATTTAGAAATTTGGAGAAACAGAATTGTTGTTGCAGATGGAGAAGTTGAAGAACCAAATCAAGAAATTTCATTATCCGAAGCTCGTAAAATAGAACCTGACTTTGAAGTAGGTGAAGATGTATCTGAAGAAGTGAAATTAATAGACCTTGGTCGTCGCGCAATTTTAGCATTACGCCAAAACTTAATTTCAAAAATTCACGAGCACGATAACACAAACATCTATAAGCAGTTTAAAGAATTAGAAGGCGATTTATACACAGCAGAAGTGCACCACATACGTCACAGAGCTGTAATTTTATTAGATGATGAAGGAAATGAAATTATCCTTCCAAAAGACAAACAAATTCCATCAGATTTCTTCAGAAAAGGAGATAACGTAAGAGGAATTATTGATAGCGTAGAGCTTAAAGGAAACAAGCCAGCAATTATCATGTCAAGAACATCGCCAAAGTTCTTAGAAAAATTATTTGAATCTGAAATCCCTGAAGTATTTGACGGATTAATTACAATTAAAAACGTAGTAAGAATACCAGGAGAAAAAGCAAAAGTAGCAGTAGATTCTTATGATGACAGAATAGATCCAGTTGGAGCTTGTGTTGGTATGAAAGGATCTCGTATCCATGGAATAGTACGTGAGTTAGGAAACGAAAATATTGACGTAATTAACTATACAAACAATTTACAGTTGTATATTACGCGTGCATTAAGCCCAGCAAGAGTAACATCTATCAAAATAGAT
Organism: Mesoflavibacter sp. CH_XMU1404-2; assembly: GCF_037029465.1. Lineage (NCBI taxonomy): Bacteria > Pseudomonadati > Bacteroidota > Flavobacteriia > Flavobacteriales > Flavobacteriaceae > Mesoflavibacter > Mesoflavibacter sp. CH_XMU1404-2. Next base: position 344,190 of record NZ_JAYMEM010000009.1, read on the forward strand.
GAAGAAAATAAACGTGCAGAAGCCATCTTAAAACCAGAAGAAGTAAGTAAAGCAATTGGTAGAGGCGGACACAACATACGTCTAGCAGGTCAATTAACAGGTTATGAAATTGATGTGTTACGTGAAGGTGCAGAAGAAGATGTAGAATTAAGAGAATTCTCAGACGAAATCGATGAGTGGATCATAGAAGAATTCTCTAAAGTAGGTCTGGATACAGCAAAAAGTGTACTAGAACAAGACGTAGAAGATTTAATAAAAAGAACAGACCTAGAAGAAGAAACAATTTTAGATGTTATCAGAATTCTTAAGGAAGAATTCGAAGATTAACATATATTTGAAAAAAAACAAGGTTAAAGGCAATTTATGGCTGAAACAATTAGATTAAATAAAGTATTACGCGAGCTTAACATCTCACTAGATCGTGCTGTAGAATTTTTAGATTCTAAAGGTGTCGAAATAGAGAAGCGTCCTACTACAAAAATTTCGCAAGAAACTTACAATATTCTTTCTGACGAATTTGAGACCGATGCAAACAAAAAAATGAAGTCTCAAAAAGTTAATGAAGAAAAGAATAAAGAAAAGGAAGAGCTTAGGCTACAGCGCGAAAAAGAACTAGAGGAAAAGCAAAAAGCAGAAGAAGCAGCTAAGGCAGAAGCACTTAAAAAAGAGCAAGAAGTCGTAAAAGCTTCTAAAACGCTTTCAGGACCTAAAACTGTTGGTAAAATAGATTTAGATCAGGACAAAAAAGCTAAAAAAGTAGAAGAAAAGCCGAAGGAAGAAAAAGCTACAGAAGCGCCTAAACCAGTAGAAAAAGAAGTTTCTAAAAAAGAAGAAGCTCCTAAAGAAGAAAAGCCTAAAAAAGAAGAAGTTAAAAAAGAAGCGCCTAAAAAGGTAGAGGTTAAAAAAGGAACTCCTAAAGCTGAAGAAGAAAAATCAGAACCAGCTGAAGAAACCATAAAGACGCAATACAAAAAACTTTCTGGGCCAAAAATTGCTGGAGATAAAATTGATCTTTCTCAATTTAATAAGCCAAAGAAAAAGAAAGACGATAAAAAATCATCTAACGATTCTTCTAACAAAAAGAAAAGAAGACGTATTTCTAAGCCAGGAGATAATAATAGCAACAATGCTAATTCTGGCAATAACAGAAATAATAAAAACGACAACAGGTTTAAAGGTAAAAAAGGACGTAAAAGTGCACCTGTAAAAGAAGAGCCAAGCGAAGAAGAAGTACAAAAGCAAATTCGTGAGACCTTAGAGAAACTTCAAGGAAAGTCTAACAAAGGTAAAGGCGCAAAATATAGAAGAGAAAAAAGAGAACAACACAGAGAGAAAACAGAAAAAGACTTACAAGCTGAAGAAGCAGACAGTAAAGTACTTAAAGTAACCGAGTTTGTTACAGCAAGTGAAGTTGCAACAATGATGGACGTTCCAGTAACATCTATTATCTCTGCATGTATGTCTCTTGGTATGATGGTAACAATGAATCAGCGTTTAGATGCAGAAACATTAACTATCGTAGCAGAAGAGTTTGGTTATGAAGTAGAATTTGTAACTGCAGATATTGAAGAGTCTATTGAAGAAGTAGAAGACAAACCAGAAGATTTAAAACCTCGTGCGCCAATCGTAACAGTTATGGGTCACGTAGATCACGGTAAGACATCTTTATTAGATTACATTCGTAAAGAAAACGTAATCGCAGGTGAGTCTGGAGGAATCACACAGCACATTGGTGCATACAGTGTAGAGCTTGAAAATGGTCAAAAAATAGCCTTTTTAGATACACCAGGTCACGAGGCCTTTACCGCAATGCGTGCTCGTGGTGCCCAAGTTACAGATATAGCAATTATTGTAGCTGCAGCGGATGATGATATTATGCCTCAAACAAAAGAAGCAATTGCTCACGCACAAGCTGCAGGAGTACCAATTGTTTTCGCAATTAACAAAATAGATAAGCCTACAGCTAACCCAGATAAGATTAAAGAAGGTTTAGCAAATATGAACTTACTTGTAGAAGATTGGGGAGGAAAAATTCAATCGCATGATATCTCTGCAAAAGTTGGTACTGGTGTAAAAGAATTATTAGAAAAAGTTTTACTTGAAGCTGAATTATTAGAGCTTAAAGCTAATCCAAATAAACCTGCAGTTGGTACAATTGTAGAAGCGTTCTTAGATAAAGGTCGTGGTTACGTTGCAACTGTTTTAGTACAAGCAGGTACATTAAGAATTGGTGACTACGTATTAGCTGGTAAACACAGTGGTAAGATCAAGGCAATGCATGACGAAAGAGGTCATGATGTAGAAGTTGCTGGTCCATCAACACCAGTGTCTATATTAGGATTAGATGGTGCGCCACAAGCAGGTGATAAGTTTAATGTCTTTGAAGATGAGCGTGAGGCTAAGCAAATTGCAAACAAGCGTATGCAATTACAACGTGAGCAAGATGTTAGAACAACTAAGACATTAACTTTAGATGAAATTGGTCGTCGTATTGCTTTAGGAACATTTAAAGAGTTAAATATAATTCTTAAAGGTGATGTTGATGGTTCTGTAGAAGCATTAACGGACTCATTCCAAAAGCTTTCAACTGAAGAAATTCAAGTGAAAATCTTACACAAAGGTGTAGGTGCAATTACAGAAAGTGATGTATTGTTAGCATCAGCTTCAGATGCTATCATTATTGGATTTAACGTGCGTCCGGTTGGTAATGCAAGAACAATTGCAGATCAAGAAGAAGTAGATATCAGAACTTACTCAATTATCTATGATGCTATTAACGATCTTAAAGACGCTATGGAAGGTATGTTATCTCCAGAAGTTAAAGAAGAAGTTACAGGTACTGTAGAAATTAGAGAACTGTTTAAAGTATCTAAAGTTGGTACAATTGCAGGATGTATGGTAACTAACGGTAAAATCTTAAGATCATCTCAAGTTAGAATTATTAGAGATGGAGTTGTGGTTCATACAGGTGAATTAGCTTCATTAAAACGATTTAAAGACGATGTTAAAGAAGTATCTAAAGGATACGATTGTGGTCTTCAAATTAAAAACTACAACGACATACAAATTGGTGATGTTATAGAAGCATTCCATGAAGTAGAAGTAAAAAAGAAGTTGAAATAATTTTAACTTTCAATCATAAAAAAAGCGATTCAAATTTTAATTGAATCGCTTTTTTTATATCTGCTTATTTCGTTTAATCTTTCTCTTTTTTCGGCTTAAAAATAAAAGCTGAAGGGAATTTTTTCTGAATTTCTAACAACGCTCTATCAGCCTCTAATCTGCTTCTAAATTTACCAACCCAAACCTTATAATTTGGTGTTTCGTAAACTAATTCACTTGACCAATTACCAACAGAATTTGCAAATTTTGACTTTTCATTTTCTGCAGCAGCTAAAGAGCCAGAAAAGATTTGAATCTTATATTTGTTATGGTTTTCGTTGTCTTTATTTAATTCTTTTTTTATCTCTATAACCTTAGTTAATTTGGCATCTTCATTAACAATAACGTTGCCATTTTGAGCAGAAATTTTACCACTAAATAACATTAATCCAGTGACTAATAATAAGGTTTTTAAGGTGTTGCTTCTTTTCATTTTTGTATTTATTTAATGCAAATGTAAATCTAATAAACTTATTTCTTGTCTAATTTATTATTTAGAATTGCTCTAAATTACCAATTAACACTTCGCTAACATTTCTAAAATCGACTTTAAATATTACTTTTGCGTAGCATTTTTTATAACTGTGTTTGTAAAATATAGATGAAAAAATCATACCAAAGTCAAGAAGTAAATTCAATATATAATATGAAACAGGTGATTCACCGTAAGTTAGGCAGTAACTTCCTTCGTTTAAGCTTAATTTTTTTACTAACTTTCTCTACCTCACTTTTCGCCCAAGATGGCGATCCTGTAGCAGGAAAATCTTTGTTTAATGCAAATTGTGCTGCTTGTCATAAGCTAGATAAGAAAATGACAGGTCCTGCGCTTCGTAATGTAGAGCAACGTCTATCTGACGATGAAGGCTTAGATAGAGAATGGTTATACGCATGGATTAAAAACAGTCCGTCAATGATTAAGTCGGGTGATGCGTATGCAAACAAAATCTATGAAGAATATGGTGGTGCAGCAATGACACCATTTCCTCAATTATCAAATGCAGATATAGATAACATCTTAGCTTACACAGCTACAGAAGCAGCTCCTCCACCAGCTCCAACTCCTGGAACTGAGACAGGAACAGCTCAAGCTGAAGGTGGTATTTCAAACGATATCATTTTAGGTGCTTTAGGAGTGTTATTTGCATTATTAGCAATTGCGCTATTTTTAGTAAACAAAACATTACGTCGTTTTGCTGAGGCTAAAGGTGTTGACTTAGAGTCTACAAAACGTACGCCAATCTGGAAAGCATTTATACAAAACCAATTTTTAGTATTAGTAACTGCAATTGTATTATTATTAGCTTCTGCATATTTTGTTTATGGTTTCTTTATGCAAGTAGGTGTTAATCAAGGTTACGAGCCAGTACAGCCAATTCATTATTCTCACCGTATTCACGCTGGAGATAATGGTATAGACTGTAAATACTGTCACTCTTCTGCAAGAGTTAGTAAAACTTCAGGTATTCCTTCATTAAACGTTTGTATGAATTGTCACAAATCAATCTATGAAGTAGCTCCAGAAACTCAACAAAAAGGTTTAGCTGAATACGGAGTTGATTATAACGCTGAAATTAAAAAGCTTTACGCTGCTGTTGGTTGGGATGATGCTAATCAAAAATATACAGGTGAAACGTCTCCAGTTAAATGGATAAGAATACACAACTTGCCAGACTTTGCATACTTTAACCACTCGCAACACGTAACAGTTGCAGGTATAGAGTGTCAAACATGTCATGGTCCTGTTGAAGAAATGGAAATCATGAGTCAGCACGCGCCATTAACTATGGGATGGTGTATTAACTGTCACAGAGAGACCAATGTAAAAGTTAAAGACAATGCTTATTACACTAAAATCCACGAGCAATTATCTAAAAAGTACGGTGTAGAAAACCTTACAGCAGCTCAAATGGGTGGATTAGAATGTGGTAAATGTCACTATTAATTATTAATAAGAAATAAATTCAATTATATAATATGTCATCAAACAAGAAATACTGGAAAAGTGTTGAGGAGCTAAATGAGAATAGCTCTATTGTTGAGACGCTAAAACAAAACGAATTTGTTCAAGAAATTCCAACTGACGAGTTTTTAGGAGATAAAGATAAGTTAGAGAGTTCTTCAACAACACGTCGTGATTTCTTAAAGTATGTTGGTTTTAGTACAGCTGCAGCTTCATTAGCGGCTTGCGAAGGACCAGTTGTAAAATCAATTCCTTACGTAGTTCAGCCAGAAAGAATTGTTCCTGGTGTAGCTAACTATTATGCTACTGTAATTGCAAATGGTTTTGATTATGCTAGTGTTTTAGTAAAAACTCGTGAAGGTCGTCCAATTAAAATTGAAAATAACACTTTAGCACCAACTCATGGTAGTGCTAATGCAAGAGTTAATGCTTCAGTTTTAGATTTGTATGACAGTTTAAGACTTCAAGGACCAAAAAAAGGAGGTAATGATATCTCTTGGTCTGATTTTGATGCTGAAACCACAAAAAAATTAAACGATATTAAAGCGTCAGGAAAGCAAATTGCTTTATTGACACAAACATATGCAAGTCCATCTACCAATAAATTAGTAGCTGAGTTTACTGAAGCTTACGGTAATGTAAACCATGTGGTTTATGATGCTGTTTCAGAATCTGCTGCTTTAGACGCGTTCCAAGCTAAATACGGAGAACGTGGTTTAGCAAGTTACGACTTTGCTAAAGCAATGACAATAGTTTCTGTTGGTGCAGATTTCTTAGGAGATTGGCAAGGTGGAGGATTTGATGCTGGATATGCACAAGGACGTATACCAAAAGATGGTAAAATGTCTCGTCATATTCAATTTGAATCTAATATGTCTTTATCAGGTGCAAACGCAGATAAGCGTGTTCCTGTAACACCAACTAACCAAAAATTAGTGTTAGCTCAATTACATAGTTTAATTGTTGGTGGATCTGTAAATGCTAATGCATTACCAGCTAATGTTAAAGAAGCAGTTCAAAAAGCAGCTTCAGAATTAAAAAGAGCAGGAAGCAATGGTGTGTTAGTTTCAGGTATTCAAGATGTAAACGCACAAACAGTTGTTTTAGAAATTAACGAAGCTTTAAATAGTAAAGCATTTGATACTAAAACACCTATAAAAACACGTCAAGGTAACGTAAAAGCTGTTCAAACTTTAATTTCAGATATGAAAGCTGGTAAAGTTGGAGCGGTAATTATGAGTGGTGTAAACCCAATGTATACTTTACCAAACGCTAAAGATTTTGCTGAGGCAATCAAGAAAACAGACCTTTCTGTTTACTTTACAATGAAAGAAGATGAAACGGCATCTGTTTCAGAGTACGTTGCTGCAGCACCACATTACTTAGAATCTTGGGGAGACGTAGAATTCAAAAAAGGTCACTATGGTTTAATGCAACCAACAATTCGTCCTTTATTTGATACAAGACAATTTCAAGAAGCATTATTAAAGTGGAACGGAAACGATTCTTCTTTAAATGAATATATTAAAACAACATGGAATGCAGATGTACTTAACGGAAGTTCATTCAACAAAGCATTACATGATGGAATATTTGTAGGAACGACAACTAGCGCAGCTGAAGCAGTAGAAACTGAAGAAGTTGAGCAAGATGAAACACCTGCAAGTAACGCTGCAAGAACGTTAGCGTCTTCAGCTAAATCAAACGGAACTGAATTAGTACTTTATACTAAAACAGGTATGGGAGATGGACAACAAGCAAATAACCCTTGGTTACAAGAGTTTCCAGATCCAATCTCAAGAGCATCTTGGGATAACTATTTAACAGTTTCAAAAGCAGATGCTGAAGCTTGGGGATTAGTAAATGAGCATGAAGCTACAGGAGCTTTAAATGGTAGTTATGCTACTGTAAAAGCTAATGGAGTAAGTGTTACGGTTCCTGTTATTATTCAGCCAGGTCAAGCAAAAGGATCTGTTGGTTTATCTTTTGGATACGGTCGTTCGGCTGGATTAAAAGAAGAAATGCAAACAGGTGTTAATGCTTATCCTTTATACAAAGACTTTGACAATGTACAATCTGTAACAGTAGAAAAAGCTACTGGTATGCATGAGTTTGCTTGTGTACAATTACAAAACACTTTAATGGGTCGTGGAGATATTGTTAGAGAAACAACTTTAGAAGTATTCAATACTAAAGATAAACATTATTGGAACCCAATTCCAGAAGTATCATTAAACCATGAAGAAACTCCGGTAACTTCACCAGAAGTAGATTTATGGGATGAATTTGATAGATCAATAGGACATCATTTTAACTTATCTATAGACTTAAACGCTTGTACAGGATGTGGAGCTTGTGTTATAGCTTGTCATGCAGAAAACAACGTGCCAGTTGTAGGTAAAGAAGAAATGAGACGTAGCCGTGATATGCACTGGTTACGTATTGATAGATACTATTCTTCTGAAGAAACTTTTGCTGCTGATGATGAGAAGAAAGAAGGTTTCTCTGGATTATTTGGAGATAATGGGTCATTAGGTGGATTTGGAGAATTAGAACATCCAGCAGATAATCCGCAAGTGGCTTTCCAACCAGTAATGTGTCAACATTGTAATCATGCACCTTGTGAAACTGTTTGTCCAGTTGCTGCAACAGCACACGGTAGACAAGGTCAAAACCATATGGCATATAACCGTTGCGTAGGTACAAGATACTGCGCAAACAACTGTCCATATAAAGTACGTCGTTTCAACTGGTTCTTATACAATGGTAATGACGAGTTTGATTACCACATGAACAACGATTTAGGTCGTATGGTAGTTAATCCAGATGTAACTGTACGTTCTCGTGGTGTTATGGAAAAATGTTCTATGTGTATCCAAATGACACAGAAGACAATTCTTGATGCTAAACGTGATGGACGCGAGATTAAGGATGGTGAATTCCAAACAGCATGTTCTGCAGCTTGTAGTAGTGGAGCAATGATTTTTGGAGATATCAATGATAAAGAAAGTAAAGTTGCAAAACTTACAGAAGATAACAGAATGTATCACTTACTAGAGCACGTAGGTACTAAACCAAATGTGATGTACCATACTAAAGTAAGAAATACAAAAGAATCATAAATTAACTAAGAAATACTTATATAAGGATTATGGCGTCTCATTACGAAGCACCTATTAGAAGACCTCTAGTTACTGGCGAGAAATCGTACCACGATGTAACAGTAGATATCGCTGCTCCTGTAGAAGGTAAAGCAAATAAACAATGGTGGATTGTATTTTCAATTGCTCTTGTTGCTTTTCTTTGGGGTATAGGTTGTATTATTTATACCGTTTCAACGGGAATCGGTACATGGGGATTAAACAGAACAGTAAACTGGGCTTGGGATATTACTAACTTCGTTTGGTGGGTTGGTATTGGTCACGCAGGAACACTGATTTCAGCAGTACTTTTATTATTCCGTCAAAAATGGAGAATGGCAATTAACCGTTCTGCAGAAGCAATGACAATTTTCTCTGTTGTTCAAGCAGGTTTATTCCCGATTATTCACATGGGTCGTCCATGGTTAGCGTATTGGGTATTACCAATTCCAAACCAATTTGGATCGTTATGGGTTAACTTTAACTCGCCATTACTTTGGGACGTATTTGCAATTTCTACTTATTTATCGGTATCACTTGTATTCTGGTGGACTGGTTTATTACCTGACTTTGCAATGTTACGTGATAGAGCAATTAAACCATTTCAAAAGAAAATATATAGTTTATTAAGTTTTGGTTGGACAGGTCGTGCAAAAGACTGGCAACGTTTTGAAGAAGTATCTTTAGTACTTGCAGGTTTAGCAACGCCATTAGTACTTTCGGTACACACCATTGTATCGTTTGACTTCGCAACGTCTGTTATACCAGGATGGCATACAACAATCTTCCCACCATACTTCGTTGCTGGAGCAATTTTCTCTGGTTTCGCAATGGTAAATACACTTCTTATCATTATGAGAAAAGTGTGTAATATGGAAGATTACATTACAGTACAACACATCGAGTTAATGAACATCGTAATCATGATTACTGGTTCTATCGTAGGTGTGGCATATATTACTGAGCTTTTCGTAGCTTGGTATTCAGGAGTTGAGTTTGAACAATATGCATTCTTAAACAGAGCAACAGGACCTTACGCATGGGCATACTGGATGATGATGTCTTGTAACGTATTCTCTCCACAGTTTATGTGGTTTAAAAAGTTACGTACAAGTATCATGTTCTCATTCTTTATTTCTATTGTAGTAAATATAGGTATGTGGTTTGAGCGTTTTGTAATTATCGTTACATCATTACACCGTGATTACTTACCATCTTCTTGGACAATGTTCTCTCCAACGTTTGTAGATATAGGTATTTTTGTAGGTACAATAGGATTCTTCTTTGTATTATTCTTATTATACTCTCGTACGTTCCCTGTAATAGCACAAGCAGAGGTTAAAACAATCTTGAAATCTTCAGGACAACGCTATAAAAACATAAGAGAAAGAGGTGACAGTTTAGTAGGAACAGGCGCAGACAAAAGAACTTCTGTTTATAATAAAGTAGAAGCACCTAAAGTAGAGGCAGCTCCAACAACAGAAGCATTACCAAAACCTGAAAACACTGAAAAAGTAAGTAATTTACTTTCAGGAATAGGAACCTTTGACCCAGCAACACAAACTGCTGATGATTTAAAGAAAATCAATGGTATTGGCCCTAAAATGGAAGAAGTACTTAACAGTATAGGTATTTATACTTACCTTCAAGTAAGTAAGATGACAAAGAAAGAATACGACTTGTTAGACGAAATTACAGGTTCTTTCCCAGGAAGAGCAGAACGTGATGATTGGTCAGGACAAGCTAAAAATTTAATAAACTAAAAGTAGCATATGGAAGCTTCAAAAGTAATTCACGCTATTTATAACGACGATGATGTTTTAATGAACGCAGTAAAAAAAGTTAAAGCTGCAAAACATCATATAGAAGAAATTTACACACCTTTTCCAGTACACGGACTAGATAAGGCAATGGGATTAGCACCAACACGTATAGCAATAACAGCTTTTTTATACGGTTGTGTAGGTTTAACAGTTGCAGTTTTAATGATGAATTTTATCATGATTGAAGACTGGCCTCAAGACATTGGAGGTAAGCCAAGTTTTAGCTACTTAGAAAACATGCCAGCATTTGTACCAATTATGTTTGAGCTTACTGTATTTTTTGCAGCTCACTTAATGGTAATTACATTCTATTTAAGAAGTAGAATGTGGCCTTTCAAAAAAGCTGAAAATCCAGATCCTAGAACTACAGATGACCATTTCTTAATGGAAATTCCTGTTAGTGGAAACGAAAACGAATTACACAACTTGTTAGTAGAAACTGGTGCAGTAGAAATTAACATAGTAGATAAAGCGCATTAATTAGATACAATGAAACATTTAATTAAAATAACAATAGTAGCCTTAATTACAGTATCGTTTACGTCTTGTAATAAAAGGACAAGACCTAATTACGAATACATGCCAAACATGTACGAATCTGTTGCTTATGAGGCTTATCAAGAATCTGATGCTTTTGCAAATGGTGTAGAAGCACAATTGCCTGTTGAAGGAACAATCTCAAGAGGATATATGCCTTTTGATTATGCAGGAGACACTGATGGATACAATTTAGCTAAAGCTGAATTAACAAGTCCATTAGATTCTACTCAAGTTGATTTAAATAGAGGTAAAGAACTTTACAATATTTATTGTGGTATTTGTCACGGTAATAAAGGTGCAGGACAAGGACAATTAGTAAAGAGAGAAAAAATACTTGGAGTTCCTAGTTATGCAGATGCAGGAAGAGCTATCAACGAAGGAAGTATTTACCACGTTATTTACTACGGAAAAAACGCAATGGGTAGCTATGCTAACCAATTAAGAGAAGAAGAGCGTTGGCAAGTAGTTGCTTATGTGTTAAGCTTAAAAGCAGATTTAGAAAAATAAGATTTAGATAAAGTTTATATATAGATATGTACACATTTTCAAATAGACTAAAGATTTTTGCAGTTGTCTTAATTATATTAGGAGCAATTGGTGTAATTGCAGGTTTTTCAAATGCACACCATTATGATACTGTGGAAAGTGTAAAAGAATTACTTGCTGAAGAAGCAAGTCATGGTGGTCATGGTGCAGAAGCTTCTCATGAAGCAGTATCACATGATTCACATTCTGAAGAAGCTACACATCATGAGGCAACAACAAGTTCTCACTCAGAAGAAGATGCTCACCATGGTGATGCACACGCAGAACATGTAATGCACCAAATACATAACAGACCATGGTCAGCATTATATGTGGCTGCATTTTTCTTTATGATGATAGCATTAGGTGTATTAGCCTTTTATGCTATCCAGTTTGCAGCTCAAGCGGGTTGGTCTCCATTATTATTTAGAGTCATGGAAGGTATTACTTATTACCTTTTACCAGGAGCAATAATTGTTGTTGCAATTGCAATGCTAGCTGGAGATCATATTTTTGTTTGGATGAATCCTGATATGGTAAATCCAGAAAGCGAACACTTTGATAAATTAGTAGCAGGAAAATCAGGTTGGTTAAATTCTACAGGTTTCTTAATAAGAGCAATCATTTTTATAGCAGGATGGAGCTTATATCGTTTCTTTGCACGTAAATTTTCATTAGCTCAAGATGAAGCTGCTGCAGGAGATAACAGTAACTTTAAAAAGTCTTTCCGTATAGCAGCAGGGTTTTTAGTATTCTTTATCTATACTGAGTCTATGATGTCTTGGGATTGGATTATGAGTGTTGATCCTCATTGGTTCTCTACATTATTTGGATGGTACGTATTTGCAAGTATGTTTGTAAGTGGTATTACTGTAATAGCATTAATCACAATTTACTTAAAATCTAAAGGGTTATTACCACAAGTTAATGATAGTCATATTCATGACTTAGCAAAGTTCATGTTTGGTATCAGTATTTTCTGGACTTACTTATGGTTCTCTCAATTTATGTTAATCTGGTACTCAAACATTCCAGAAGAGGTAACATACTTTGTAACTAGAATAGAAGATTATAAATTACCATTCTTTGGTATGGTAGCAATGAACTTTATTTTCCCATTATTATTATTAATGAACAGCGATTACAAACGTATTCCTTGGTTTGTAGTAATGGCAGGAGTAGTAATATTAGCAGGTCACTATCTAGATATATTCAATATGATTATGCCTGCAACAGTAGGAGATAGATGGTTTATTGGTGTACCAGAAATTGGATCAATATTATTATTTGCTGGATTATTCTTATTGATAGTATTCTATGCAATATCAAAAGCACCTTTAACAGCAAAAGGAAATCCTTTTGTAAAAGAAAGTGAACATTTCCATTATTAATAAAAAAATAAATTAAGAAGAACGACAACAATGACGGCTTTAATATCAATTTTAGTTTTAGTATTTATTTTCGTTGCCATTTGGCAAATGGTTAAAATCTTTGACTTAACTCAAACGGGTAAATCAACAGAAAATAACCAAGTTGCTAATGATAATGACAACAAAGTAAACGGTTACTTAATGATAGGTTTCTTAATCTTCATTTATGCAATAACAATTGTTTGTATTGCAAAATATGGTGATTTACCGTTACTTTCTAATTCGGCATCAGAGCATGGACCAAGTGTAGATAGATTAATGATAATCTCTTTAGTCGTAATCTTCTTTGTTCAAACTGTAACCCAATTTTTATTACACTATTTTGCTTTTAAATATAGAGGTCAAAAAGGAAGAAAGGCATTATTCTTTGCAGATAACAACAAATTAGAAGCTATATGGACAATTATTCCTGTAATAGTTTTAGCAGGTTTAATCATTCAAGGACTATTTACTTGGACTAGCATTATGAATGTTGATGAAGATGCAGATCCAATGGTAGTAGAACTTTATGCACAACAATTCAACTGGAAAGCAAGATATGCTGGAGCAGACAACGCGTTAGGTAAAGCAAACGTAAGATTAATAGATTTAGACAAAGCTAACATCTTAGGTGTTGATGAGTCTGATCCAAATGCTCAAGATGATGTAATTGTTACTGAATTACACTTACCAGTAGGTAAACCAGTATTATTCAAAATGCGTTCTCAAGACGTATTACACTCTGCTTATATGCCTCACTTTAGAGCACAAATGAACTGTGTTCCTGGTATGATTACTCAGTTTAGTTTTACACCAACAAAGACTACTGCTGATATGAGAGAGTTACCTGAAATTAAAGATAAAGTAGCAAACATCAATAAGATCAGAACTGAAAATAGTCAAGAGCTTATTGCTAATGGTGAAGAAGCTTTAGAGCCATACGAGTTTGATTACTTACTTTTATGTAATAAAATTTGTGGTACATCTCACTACAACATGCAAATGAAAATTATTGTTGAAACTCAAGAAGAGTTTGACGCATGGATGAAAGAACAAAAGCAGTTCAAAAATTCATTAAATTTATAATTTCAGAAAAAGAAAAATTTTAATTAAAGAAAAGATTATAAGATTATGTCAGCACACGTAGAAGCACATGCACATGACGATCATGGTCATCACCATAAAGAAACTTTTATAACTAAATACATTTTTAGTCAAGACCACAAAATGATTGCCAAGCAGTATTTAATTACTGGGCTTATAATGGGAATTATTGGAGTTGTAATGTCTTTAATGATGCGTATGCAAATTGCATGGCCAGGAGAACCTAATGCTTTCTTGCAAACTTTCTTAGGAAAATGGGCTCCAGATGGTGTAATGAGCGCAGATATTTACTTAGCTTTAGTTACAATACATGGTACTATAATGGTATTCTTTGTATTAACTGCTGGTTTAAGTGGTACGTTTAGTAACTTATTAATTCCGTTACAAATTGGTGCACGAGATATGGCTTCAGGTTTCTTAAACATGGTGTCTTATTGGTTATTTTTTATCTCTTGTGTGATAATGGTTTCTTCATTCTTTGTTGAAGCAGGACCAGCAGCTGCAGGTTGGACTATATACCCTCCATTAAGTGCTTTACCTATGGCACAAGGTGGATCTGGTTTAGGTATGACATTATGGTTAACCTCTATGGCTATCTTTATTGCTTCTTCAGCTTTAGGGTCTTTAAACTATATCGTAACTGTATTAAATCTACGTACTAAAGGTATGTCTATGACAAGATTACCTTTAACAATCTGGACATTCTTTGTAACTGCAATTATTGGTGTGGTTTCATTCCCTGTATTATTATCAGCTGCTTTATTATTAATAATGGATAGAAGTTTTGGAACATCATTCTTCTTATCAGATATATTCATTCAAGGTGAAGTTTTACATTACCAAGGTGGTTCTCCTGTTTTATTTGAGCACTTATTTTGGTTCTTAGGTCACCCAGAAGTATATATTGTATTATTACCAGCATTAGGTATCACCTCAGAAATTATTGCAACCAATTCACGTAAACCTATATTTGGTTACCGTGCCATGATTGCTTCGGTTTTAGCTATTGCATTTTTATCGACAATAGTTTGGGGTCACCATATGTTCGTATCAGGTATGAATCCATTCTTAGGTTCTGTATTTACATTTACAACATTATTAATTGCAATACCTTCTGCGGTAAAAGCATTTAACTATATAACCACATTGTGGAAAGGTAACTTGCAGCTTAACCCTGCGATGTTATTCTCTATCGGATTAGTTTCTACTTTTATAACTGGTGGTTTAACAGGAATTATTTTAGGAGATAGCGCATTAGATATTAACGTACATGATACATATTTTGTAGTAGCTCACTTCCATTTAGTAATGGGTATTTCTGCACTTTATGGTTTCTTTGCAGGTGTTTATCACTGGTTCCCTAAAATGTTTGGTAGAATGATGAACAAAAACTTAGGTTACGTTCACTTTTGGATTACTGCAGTTTGTGCTTATGGTGTATTTTTCCCAATGCACTTTATAGGTATGGCAGGACTACCAAGACGTTATTATACAAATAGTGCATTCCCATTATTTGATGATTTATCAAATGTGAATGTTGTTATTACAGTATTTGCTTTAGTAGGTGGAGCTTTCCAAATAGTGTTCTTTTACAATTTCTTCGCTAGTATTTTCTACGGAAAGAAAGCAGAACAAAACCCATGGAAGTCTAACACTTTAGAATGGACTACTCCAGTAGAGCACATTCATGGTAACTGGCCAGGAGAAATCCCAACAGTACACAGATGGGCTTACGATTATAGTAAACCAGGACATGATGACGATTTTGTTCCTCAAAGCGTTCCTCTAAAAGAAGGCGAAGAAGAGTTACAACACTAATCATCAGCTTAAAATATTTAAAAAGCCTTTCTAAACAGAAAGGCTTTTTCTTTATATTTGCTATTGTATGAACGAAAACCTAGATCCAACAAACGATAATTTTTCTCCTGAAGAATTTGAGATCGAAAAAACCTTAAGACCTCTAAACTTTAGCGACTTTACTGGTCAAGATCAGGTATTGGAGAATCTTCAAATATTTGTTCAAGCAGCCAATAAAAGATCAGAAGCATTAGATCATACGCTATTTCATGGTCCTCCAGGATTAGGAAAAACGACTTTGGCTAATATTTTGGCTAACGAGCTTAATGTTGGTATTAAAGTGACTTCTGGTCCAGTTTTAGATAAACCAGGTGACTTAGCTGGATTACTAACAAATCTTGATGATCGTGATGTGCTTTTTATAGATGAAATACATCGTTTAAGTCCAATTGTAGAAGAGTATTTATACTCCGCTATGGAAGACTATAAAATTGATATTATGATTGAGTCTGGACCAAACGCAAGAACCGTTCAAATCAATCTAAATCCGTTTACATTAGTTGGAGCAACAACGCGTTCAGGATTGCTTACAGCACCAATGCGTGCACGTTTTGGTATTCAAAGTAGATTACAATATTACAGTACCGAATTATTAACAACCATCATACAACGTAGTGCAGATATATTAAATGTGCCAATCTCTATGGAAGCTGCAATAGAAGTTGCAGGTCGTAGTCGTGGTACACCAAGAATTGCCAATGCATTATTGCGTCGTGTTAGAGACTTTGCACAAATAAAAGGTAATGGGTCTATTGACATCAAAATAGCTAAATACGCTTTAGAAGCTTTAAATGTTGATGCTTATGGTTTAGATGAAATGGATAACCGAATACTTTCTACCATCATTGATAAATTTAAAGGTGGACCAGTTGGTATTACAACCATTGCAACTGCTGTTAGTGAAAGCTCAGAAACTATTGAAGAAGTTTATGAGCCTTTCTTAATTCAGCAAGGTTTTATTATTCGTACGCCACGAGGAAGAGAAGTGACCGAACTAGCCTACAAGCATCTTGGAAAAATAAAAGGACCAACACAAGGCGGTTTGTTTTAAGAAAAGAATAAAATTTATGAAGCAACAAACACATATTTCTGAGGTTTCATTGCTTCAGTTTATAAAGCATTCTTTCAAAATTCTTAAAAACCCATTACCATTTCATCATAGAAATTTCAAGAAATATGGTGATATTTTTAGGCTAAACATTGGAGCAAAAAATCATATTTTCTTTTCTCGTGATGCCGAATTAGCTATTCATGTACTTCAGAAAAATCAAAAAAATTATACAAAGTCTAGAATTCAAACTAAAGACCTAGCAAAATATGTTGGTAAAGGATTATTAACTGCAGAAGATGAGCATTGGAAAACGCAGAGAAAACTTATTCAACCTGCATTTCATAAAAAAAATCTTCAACAGTTATTAGATACGATTCAGTCTGCAATCAATGCAGAATATGATAAATTCGAAACCAATAAAGCGATAGATGTCTTTCCAGTTTTTAATGATTTAGCGTTTCAAACTGTAGTTAAATCTTTATTTAGTAGTGCCGCAAATGCAGACGAGATTAATAGACTACAACACATTACTGAAGAAGTTCAGAAAATGTTGGTCAAAGAGCTTAGACAACCGTACCTAGGTTGGTGGTTTAAAATAAGTGGTACATTACAAGATCACTTAGATTTAGGGCAAGAGTCTAAAGATATTTTAAAACGAATTGTAAACCAACGCCAGCAATCTAGTGTTAAGTACAACGATTTATTAGATATGTTGTTGTCTGCAAGATATGATGATGGTTCTTCAATGGAAGAGAAGCAGCTGTTAGACGAAATTTTAATACTATTTGTTGCAGGTCATGAGACAACATCAAATGCGCTAACATTTACTCTGCAACTATTAGCATTACATCCTGAATGGCAAGACAAGATTTATGTTGAAATAAAAGCGAATGAAGATGAGCATGACTTGATGAATCAAGTAATGAATTCAAAAATTTGTCAGCAAGTTATTGAAGAATCTATGCGTTTGTATCCGCCAGTATATTTTATAGATCGCGTAAATATTGAAGACGATAATTTTAAGGATTATCATTTTAAAGCAAATTCAAATCTGTTGTTTTCGGTATTCGAAATCCATCGTCACCCAAAACTCTGGGAACAACCAAATAAGTTTTTACCAGAACGATTTGAAGATGGTGGCAGGCAATTTTCATCACAATATTTTCCTTTTGGAGCTGGACCAAGAAAATGTATTGGTAATAATTTTGCAATGTTTGAAATGATTTTAGCAATCAACGAAATAATAAAACGCTACAAAATCAAACCAGAATTTAAATCTATAGATATTTTGCCTCTTATTACTTTAAAACCAAAAAATGCTATCTTAAATTTTGAAGCTAGATAATATTGAATACTAAAACTAAATACACGCAATTAATTAAAACCGAAGCAAAACGTCTCGGTTTTTTGTCGTGCGGAATTAGTAAAGCTCAATTTTTAGAAGAAGAAGCGCCACGATTAGAAAAATGGTTAAATAAGAATATGCACGGTCAAATGTCTTACATGCAAAATCATTTTGATAAGCGTTTAGACCCAACAAAATTAGTAGAAGATTCTAAAAGCGTTGTGTCATTGCTACTTAATTATTATCCAGACCAAACGCAAACAGAAGATAGTTATAAACTATCAAAATACGCTTACGGTACAGATTATCATTTTGTAATAAAAGATAAATTAAAGCAACTTCTAGAATTTATAAACGAAGAAATTGGAGAAGTTTACGGTCGTGCTTTTGTAGATTCTGCACCAGTTTTAGATAAAGCTTGGGCAGCAAAAAGCGGATTAGGTTGGATAGGCAAACATAGTAACTTATTAAGTCAAAAAACAGGTAGCTTTTATTTTATTGCAGAACTAATTATAGATTTAGAGTTAGATTACGATAACCCAACAACAGATCATTGTGGGACATGTACAGCTTGTATAGACGCGTGTCCAACACAAGCAATTGTAGAACCTTATGTGGTAGACGGAAGTAAATGCATTAGCTATTTTACTATCGAGTTAAAAGACGAATTACCGTCCAATATGAAAGACAAATTTGACGATTGGATGTTTGGATGTGATGTGTGTCAAGATGTTTGTCCATGGAATAGGTTTAGTAAACCTCATAATGAACCATTATTTAATCCGCATCCAGAATTGCTATCTATGACTAAAAATGATTGGCAAGATATTACCAAGGATGTTTTTAATAAACTATTTAAAAAATCAGCGGTTAAACGTACTAAATTTTCTGGTTTACAAAGAAATATTAACTTTTTAAAATAGGTTTAGTAGAGTTTCTAACTATTAAATCTGTATCTAGTACAACCTTTTTATATCTAAATTCCTCATTTTTCTTTTTAGCTTTAATTTCTTTATATAAAACTTTAAAAGCTTCTTTACCCATTTTAAATCCTGGTTGATTTATGGTTGTTAGAGAAGGAGAAACAACTGTAGACATAAACCAATTACTAAATCCAACTATAGAAATATCTTCAGGAACTTTTATATTCATTTCATTAAAAGCAGTAATTGCTCCGATAGCAACTAAATCTGTATTTACAAAAATACCATCAACATTTTTATGTTCTTCAACTAATTTTTTTGCATAATATTTCCCTTCTTCAAAACTAACATCATTTAAAACATAAACTAGTTTAGAATCGTAAGGTATGTTAAAATCTTCTAGTGCTTTTTTGTATCCTAAAAATCTATCAATTGAGTTTTGAGGTAGCAATGGACCTCTAAAATGGGCAATTTTTTTACAACCAATTTCAATCAAATACTTTGTAGCTTCATAAGCAGCTTTTCTATCATCAATAATTACCTTCGAGCAGTCAATAATTTTTGCAATTTTATCAAACATAACCAAAGGTGTATCATTATCTATAACCTCTTTAAAATGATCAAATTTAGAAGTGCCATTTGCTATAGAAACTAAAATTCCATCCACTCTTTTGTTTTGTAATAGCTCTAGTTGTTTCTTCTCTAGCTCATAAGACTCATTAGACTGTAAGATTATAACTAAATACCCTTTTTTTTCTGCCTGCGCAATAATACCCTTAATAACACTAGAGAAAAAATGATGTACAATTTCAGGAACTATTAACCCAATAGTTTTAGACTCTTTAGTTCTTAAATTTACTGCAAAAGAGTTTGGTTTATAATTCATCTCTTTAGCAGTTTTAAGAATAAGCTTTTTGGTTTCAGGATTTACATCAGCGTAACCTTTTAAAGCTTTAGATACAGTAGATACAGAAACATTAATTTTTTCTGCAATTTCCTTTAAAGTAGTTGGCATTTTATATGTTTTTGTAAAAGTAACTAAAATTTACGAAAACGTTTTTGTTATTTTCGAAAACGTTTTCGTTTAGAAATTTATATTTTTATTAAGATCTAGTTATAAATTTGACAACAAACAACTAACAATTTTGAATATTTAAAACTCATTACATGATGAACACGATTAAAACAAAATGCTTTTTAGCAGTTTCTTTTTTCTTTTCATTATCGTTTGTATTGGCCCAATCAACGATAAAAGGAAAAGTTAAAGACCTTAGCGGTACACCAATACCAGGTGTTAATGTAATTTTAGATGGAACAACCAAAGGATCTCAAACAGATTTTGAAGGTAATTACACGATTTCTAACGTAGAAAATGGTACTTACATTGTAAAAGCATCTTATTTAGGGTATGCATCTCAATCTAAAAATGTTTCAGTTAATAATGCAGATGTAACATTAAATTTTGATTTAGAAGAAGATACAGAATCTTTAGATGAAATTATTATAACAGGTGTTACTAATCCTAGATCAAAAATTGAATCTAGTGTATCTGTAACAAGTATGAAGCCTAAGGTTATTGCTCAGTCAGCGCCTCGCACAACTGCAGAAATTTTTAGAACGATACCTGGTATAAGATCAGAATCTTCTGGAGGAGAAGGTAACTCTAATATTGCTGTTCGTGGTGTACCAATTTCTTCAGGTGGATCAAAATATGTCCAACTACAAGAAGATGGATTACCAGTGTTGTTATTTGGTGATATTTCTTTTGGTACCGCAGATATTTTTACAAGATTTGATTCTAATGTAGCGCGTATAGAAGCAATAAGAGGTGGATCTGCATCTACATTAACATCAAATGGACCAGGTGGAATTATAAACATCATTAGTAAAACCGGAAAAACAGAAGGTGGTAACTTAGCAACAACAGTTGGTTTAGATTATAATTCTTTTAGAGCAGATTTTGATTACGGTACTAAAGTAGGAGAAGACTTATACTTGCATACAGGTGGTTTTTATCGTGTAGGAGAAGGTGTGAGAGAGACAGGTTTTACGGCTAATAATGGAGGTCAATTAAAATTAAGTTTAACAAAAGAATTTGAAAAAGGTCAAATTAGAGTTTATGCTAAATATTTAAATGATAAAGCTGCAGCTTACTTACCAATGCCAATGAAGGTAACAGGAACAAATAGTAATCCAGATTGGAGTAATGCACCTAATTTTGATGCAACAACAGGATCTTTACACTCGTCAAATTTATTACAAACAGTAGGTTTAGGTGCAGACGGACAGTTAAGAAGAGGAGATGTAAGAGACGGTATGCATCCTAAATCTACATCTGTAGGTATGGAAGCAAAATTTGATATAGGTGAAGGTTGGAAAATTAAAAACAACGCAAGATTTTCTGCAAATAGCGGAAGCTTTGTATCTCCATTTCCAGCAGAAGTTGCTTCAGCATCTTCAATAGCAGATAGTTTTGGAGCAGGATCAACATTACAATTTGTAGATGGGACAGCAGTCCCTACGAACAGTTTAGTAGCTAGAATACATATGTTTGATGTAGAGTTAAACAACTTTAACAACTTTATGAATGATTTTAAACTTCAAAAATCTTTTGAAGGTGTAGATTTAACTGTTGGTTACTTTAAATCTATACAAAATGTGTCAATGTCTTGGTTATGGAATTCTTATTTACAAGAAGTTAATGATGATAACGCAAGATTAATAAATGCATTTGACGCATCAAATAATCCATTAAGTGAAAACGGATTGTATGCTTACGGAGTTCCGTTTTGGGGTAACTGTTGTACAAGAAACTACGATACACAATACAATGTTTCTGCACCATATGCTAACGTAACAGTAGAAGCTACAGATCAATTAACTTTTGATGCAAGTGCAAGGTATGATAAAGGTAGAGTAGATGGTTATTTTGCAGGCGCAGTAACAACTCAATTTGATGTTAATAATGATGGAGTTATTTCTGTACCAGAACAAAGCGTAGCTGCAATAGATAATGCTAATGTAACACCGGTAGATTACGATTACGATTATTTTTCATACTCGATAGGAGCAAACTTCAAGATTAAAGAAAACCAAGCAGTTTTTGCAAGATATAGTAAAGGTGCTTCAGCAAAAGCAGATAGAATTTTATTTTCTGGATTAAACTATACAGACGGAGATAGAATAAACGCTTTAGACTTTATTAGACAAGCAGAATTAGGTTTTAAACAAGGATTTAAAAACGGAGCTTTGTATGCAACTTTCTTTATGGCTAATACAGCCGAAGAAGGCGGTTTTGAGGCCTCTACAAATAGTATCATAGAAAATGATTATAAATCTAAGGGATTAGAAGTAGAAGGTTTTTACAACTTTAATAACTTTAACTTACGCGGTGCTGTAACTTACACAGATGCAGAAGTAGACTCTGGTGCTAACGAGGGTAACACACCAAGAAGACAACCAGATTTTATTTATAACATAATGCCATCTTATAACTTTGGTCAAACAAAACAAAACTCTATAGGATTAAGCTTTACTGGTCAATCAGAAGCTTATGCACAGGATAATAACGAGTTAGTAATGCCAGGCTTTGTTATAGTAAGTGGTTTTGCTAACGTTAAGATTACAGATTCACTTTTTGCTAACATTTCTGCTAACAATATTTTTGATAGTATAGGTGTAACAGAGGTAGAAGAAGGAAGCATTGTAGAAAATCAAGACAACTATGTTAGAGCTAGACCTTTACCAGGAAGATCTATGACACTTGGTTTACAATATAAATTTTAAAATTTATTTGATTTGATTGATAAAAATAGGTTGGTATTTAAAAAAGTATCAGCCTATTTTAAATAAAGCTTACTGTGAAAACAATAATTCTAAATACTTTTTTTTCATTAATATTTCTTTTCAATACAAGTGTAATTGAAGATCAAAACCAATTTGAAAATAATAATATTCAAGATGTAATAATAGTTTATGGAAGTGATACTTGCCATTACTGTTTGGATACAAAAACATTTTTAAATAAAAACAATATTAAGTATACGTACTATGATATTGATAAAAATGAAAAAGCATTAAATGAAATGCTTAATAAACTAAGAGCAAAAAAAATAAGTGTTTCAGATTTAAAGATACCGGTAATAGATAAAAACGGAAACATCTTTACAAATAACATTAAGTTTGAAGATTTTTTAAATAAGATAAAAGAATAAACGTAATGCTAAAAAAACCAAAATTAAGTTTCTGGCAAATACTAAATATGAATGTTGGGTTTTTCGGAATCCAATACAGTTTTGGTTTACAACAAAGCGCAGTTACACCTATTTACGATTTTCTAGGAGCAAGTCCTGATCAAATCCCAATACTACATTTAGCAGGACCGGTTACAGGTTTAATTGTACAACCATTAGTTGGTGCTTTAAGTGACAAGACTTGGCATCCTAAGTTAGGTAGACGTAAGCCTTTCTTTTTAATAGGAGCAATATTATGTAGTATAGCTTTGTTAGCTTTTCCGTTTAGTAGTTCATTATGGATGGCTGCTAGTTTGTTATGGATTTTAGACGCAGGTAATAATACTGCTATGGAGCCTTACCGTGCTTTGATTGCAGATAAATTAAGCGAAGAGCAACAACCACTTGGTTTTCAAATGCAAAGCTTTTTTACAGGATTTGGACAGACATTAGCTAATTTATCTTTATTTATTTTTCCTTTAATTATAGTTGGTACCACAGGTTCATTACCTTCATGGGTCTATGCATCTTTCTTTTTAGGATCTATATGTTCTATCGGATCTATTTTGTGGAGTATGAGTAAGACTAAAGAAGATCCACCAACAAAAGAAGAGTTAGAGTTAATAAGAAGCAATGATAAAGGAATTTTTCATCCATTATTAGAGATAATAGAAGCTATCAAAGATATGCCAAAAGTAATGTGGCAATTAGCTTTAGTATATCTATTTCAGTGGTATGCATTATTTTGTTATTGGCAAAACTCTTCAAAAAGTGTAGCGCTTTCTGTGTGGAATGCTACACCAAGTTCTAATCCAGATGCATATGCAGAAGCAGTTGGTTGGACAGGATTAATCAACGGTTGGTATAATATTATAACATTTTTAGTTGCTTTTGGTTTAGTATATCTAACAAAAAAAATAAAACCAAAACATGTACATGCTATCTGTTTACTTGTAGCAGCAGTTGGTTTTTTTGCATTTCCAATTATAGAAAATAAAAATTTATTGTTTGTGGCAATAACAGGATTTGGTATTGGCTGGGCAAGTATGATGGGTATTCCTTATTTAATTGTTGTATCAGACATACCAAAAGAAAGATACGGAGTTTATATGGGAATTATCAATATGATGATAGTTATACCAATGATTATTCAAACATTGTCGTTTGGATACATACTTAAACACTTTTTAGGTAATGATCCAAGAAACGCAATAACTTTTGCAGCAGTATTATTGGTTATCAGTGCTGCACTAACATTAATTATTAAAACAAAAAATAAAGCTTAATATATGCACTACGAAAAGTCCATAGAGTTACTTTTAAAATGCAGTACAGAAAAAGGATTTGTTGCAAGCGCTCAAGATATTTCAAATTATAAACGTGTTTGGGCTAGAGATGGAGTAATATGTGGCTTATCTGCTTTAGCTTCTGGACATAGAGAGTTAATAAAAACATTTAAAAACACATTACTTACACTAGCAAAGCATCAACACGAAGTAGGTACAATACCATCTAATGTAGGTGTTTCAGAAAAAGATGAATCTGTAAGTTATGGTGGATTGGCAGGTCGTGTAGATGCTGCTACTTGGTTTGTAATTGGTGTTTGCCAATACGCTAACTATACTAATGATTTTGCTTTTTTTAATGATTTAAAATCAAAAATATACAAAGTATTACAGCTTTTAAATGCTTGGGAATTTAATAATAAACACCTAATGTATATTCCGTTATCGGGTAATTGGGCTGACGAATATATTACCGACGGATATGTCTTATACGACCAACTATTAAGGTATTGGGCAATACAATCTTTTAATTATTTAGAAAACGATCAAAGCTTAAGTAATAAGCTTATTCAAATAAAAAATCAAATTAAAGCAAACTTTTTTCCTAATTCTAATAAAGAAAAATTTCATGATCGTGCCTATAATGCAATAAAGATAGATTCATTTTTACCATGTTCATTTTCTCCATCAGGATATAAAACTAACTACGATGCATTTGCAAATGCATTACTGTTAATTTTAGATTTTGGAGATAAAAAATTTAAAAACAAACTAATAGATTACAGTTTAGAATTAGCAGAATCTACAAAATTAGGTTTGCTACCTGCTTTTTGGCCAATTATAAAACCAAACGATCAACATTGGGATTTGCTTAAAGACAACTGTAAATATGAATTTAGAAATTACCCATACGAGTTTCATAACGGTGGTAGTTGGGCAATGGTTAATGGTTTTTTTGGATTAGGACTCCTTAAACAAGGAAAAACAGAACAAGCAAAAAAAATACTTAAAAATATAGATAAAGTTAATCAAGTTGAAGATTATAAGTTTTACGAAAACTTTAATACTAAAACAACAGAACCTAACGGAGTGCCTTATTGCGCATGGAGCGCAGCAGCATCTGTATTACTTACTCAATCTATAAAACAACAAATAAAATTTATTTAAATTGAAAACTATAGATATTTTATGCGTTGGTGAAGTATTGTTAGATTTTATTGGAGAAGAAGCTAATAAAACAGTACAAACAACAAGCGCATATAAAAGATACTTAGGAGGATCTCCTACAAATGTTGCAGTAAATGCAGTAAAGCTTGGCTTAAAATCTGCATTAGTTGCTACTTGTGGTAATGATGGATTAGGACGTTTTGTAGAAGATAAATTAACCAAAAGCAATGTAGATGTAAGTGCACTAAATAAAACTGAAAAGTATCCAACATCTATCATTTTAGTGTCAAAATCTACAGAAACTCCAGATTTTTTACCATTTAGACAAGCAGATTTTCATATAAATGAAAGTCAAATTTCAGAACAATTAATAGAGTCGTCAAAAATTTACCATACAACTTGTTTTGCGTTAAGTAAAAATCCGGCAAGAACAACAATTCTAAATAAAGCAAAAAAAGCAAAAGAAAAAGGATTGTCACTTAGTATAGATATAAATTATTCTGAAAAAATTTGGCCAAACACAGAAGAGGCAATTTCTGTAATTAAAGAATATTTAAAATTAGATCCTTTAGTAAAATTAAGTTTAGATGATTGTAAGCGATTATTTAAAGAAGATAAAAAAGACCAATTTATTTTTGATTATTTTCATTCTTTAGGTGCATCAGTAGTATGTTTAACAAAAGGAAGTGAAGGAGTTGTGGTATCTGATAAGTCTGGAGAGTTAGTAGAAAAAGCAAGCTTAAAAATAGAAAATATTAAAGACGCAACAGGTGCTGGTGATGCTTTTTGGACAGGTTTTTTATATAGTCAACTAAATAATAAAAATTTAGAAGATAGTGTTGATTTTGCTCAAAAAATAGCAAAACAAAAACTTCAACACGTTGGAGGTTTACCTAATCATGTTAAGTTTTAAAAAAAATATTCATAAATTTATGAAAAGCTACCTATTAAAGGTGGCTTTTTTTATACACTAATTTTAAGCAAACAATTATATAGCTTACATTTGTAATTCAATTTAAACTTAAAAAAATTCCGCGTAAGCAGAAACATTATATCCTTATGAGTAAACAAAGTAGACGTCGCGAAGCTTTAGTATATCATGCAAAGCCAACTCCAGGAAAAATAAAAGTAGTACCAACAAAAAAATATGCAACACAAAGAGATTTGTCTCTTGCATATTCACCAGGTGTTGCAGAGCCTTGTTTAGAAATAGAAAAAGATAAAAATAATGCCTATAAATATACTTCTAAAGGAAATTTAGTAGCAGTAATATCTAACGGGACAGCAGTTTTAGGATTAGGAGATATTGGTCCAGAAGCTTCAAAACCAGTAATGGAAGGTAAAGGTTTATTATTTAAAATCTTTGCAGATATTGACGTATTTGATATAGAAGTTGATACAAAAAATGTAGAAGAATTTATCCAAACCGTAAAAAATATAGCTCCAACCTTTGGAGGGATTAATTTAGAAGATATTAAAGCGCCAGAAGCTTTTGAAATAGAGCGTAGATTAAAAGAAGAACTGGATATTCCAGTAATGCATGATGACCAACATGGTACTGCTATTATATCTGCAGCAGCATTATTAAATGCTTTAGAATTAGCAGAAAAAAAGATAGATGAAGTGAAAATTGTAGTAAGTGGTGCAGGTGCTGCTGCTATCTCATGTACAAGACTATATCAAGCTTTTGGAGCAAAACGCGAAAACATTGTCATGTTAGACAGTAAAGGTGTAATTAGAAGCGATAGGGATAACTTAACAGCTCAAAAAGCAGAGTTTGCAACCGATAGAAAAATAAATACATTAGAAGAAGCAATGCAAGATGCAGATGTCTTTATTGGCTTATCAACGTCAGATATTGTAAATCAAGATATGTTACGTTCAATGTCTGTAAACCCTATTGTATTTGCTATGGCAAATCCAGATCCAGAAATAGCCTATGATTTAGCAATAGCAACTAGAGAAGATATTATAATGGCTACAGGACGTAGTGATCATCCTAACCAAGTAAATAACGTATTAGGTTTCCCATTTATTTTTAGAGGTGCTTTAGATGTTCGAGCAACAAAAATTAACGAAGCTATGAAAATGGCAGCAGTTAAAGCTTTAGCAGATTTAGCTAAAGAACCTGTGCCAGAACAAGTAAATATAGCTTATGGCGAAACACGTTTAGCATTTGGTAAAGATTATATTATACCAAAACCATTTGACCCAAGATTAATTTCTGAAGTACCACCAGCAGTAGCAAAAGCAGCTATGGAAAGTGGCGTAGCAAAAGAACCAATTGAAGATTGGGAAAAATATAAAGACGAATTAATGCAACGTCTTGGATCTGATAACAAATTAATGCGATTATTATTTAATCGTGCTAAGATGAATCCAAAGCGTGTTGTATTTGCAGAAGCAGATCAGTTAGACGTACTAAAAGCAGCTCAAGTTGTATATGAAGAAGGTATTGCACATCCAATTTTGTTAGGTCGTCAAGAAGAAATAGAGCGTCTTAAAGAAGAAATAGAGTTTGATGCAGAAGTGCCTATTATAGACCCAAAATCAGATGAGCAGTTAGAGCAAAAAAATAAATATGCTCAAGTCTATTGGGAACAACGTCAAAGACGTGGCGTAACTCTTTTTAATGCACAAAAGATTATGCGAGAGCGTAATTATTTTGCAGCTATGATGGTTAATGAAGGTGATGCAGATGCTGTAATTACTGGATATTCTCGTAATTATCCTTCAGTAGTAAAACCAATGTTAGAATTATTTGGACTTGCGCCAGGTTCTTCAAGAATTGCTACCACAAATTTAATGATGACGCAACGCGGACCAATGTTTTTAAGTGACACCGCAATCAACGTAGATCCTTCTGCTAAAGATTTAGCAAGAATAGCTCAAATGACAGCCAAAACTATGAAAATGTTTGGTTTAGAGCCTGTAATGGCAATGACTTCATATTCTAATTTTGGTTCTTCGACAAATCCAAGAGCTTCAAAAGTTAGAGAAGCAGTTGGGTATTTACACAGAGCATATCCAGATTTAATAGTTGATGGCGAGCTGCAAACAGATTTTGCGCTTAATAGCCAAATGCTTCAAGATATATTTCCGTTTTCAAAATTAGCAGGAAAAAAGGTTAATGCATTAATATTTCCAAATTTAGATGCGGCTAATATTACTTATAAACTTTTAAAAGAATTAAATAAAGCAGACTCTATTGGACCAATAATGATGGGTATGAAAAAACCTGTTCATATCCTTCAATTAGACGCTAGTGTTGACGAAATAGTTAGCATGGCTGCTATTGCCGTAATAGATGCACAACAAAAGGAAAAATTAGAAGAAAGCCTAAGGAAAAAGAAGTAATTTTTAGTACAAATAATTTTATTACATTTGAGGGTTTAATAGGGCTATTTTATGATTACTCATATACAAGGTAAATTAGTAGAAAAAAATCCTACAGATGTTGTAATAGATTGCAACGGTGTAGGATATTTGTTAAATATATCACTTCATACTTATTCTCAAATACCAGACCAAGAAGCATTAAAACTGTATACACATCTTCAAGTTAGAGAAGATGCACATACGCTTTTTGGATTTGCGTCATTGGCAGAAAGAGAAGTATTCAGGTTATTAATATCAGTAAGTGGTATTGGTGCAAATACAGCAAGAACGATGTTGTCTTCATTAACTCCAAAACAAATTAGAGAAGGTATTGCAACAGAAGATGTAGCTTTAATTCAATCTATAAAAGGAATTGGAGCAAAAACAGCACAAAGAGTAATCATAGATCTAAAAGATAAGATTCTTAAAATCTATGATATAGACGAAGTTTCTGTTAAAGAAAGCAATACAAATAAAGAAGAAGCGTTATCTGCATTAGAAGTTTTAGGTTTTGCTAAAAAGCAAGCCGAAAAAGTTATAGATAAAATAGTGGCTCAACAACCAGATGCCAACGTAGAAACTATAATAAAACTAGCACTAAAAAATTTATAATTTATTTTGAATACAGCTCAACATAGTTTTTATAAATCCACACTAACTAACCTATTTACCACTTTTTTATTATTATTTAGTGTTGTTATTGTAGCTCAAGAAACTCCAGAAACAGAAACCGATAGTACCAAAACAGGCTTTAATTTAGGACAAATACAAATGCCTAATCCAAGCAGTATTGTTTCAAAATACACTTATGATGCTTTAACAGATAGATATATCTATACAGAGTCTGTAGGAGAGTTTAACATAAATTACCCAATAATTTTAACACCACAAGAGTATCAATCTTTAGTAGATAAAGAAAACATGCAATCTTATTATAAAGAAAAGATTGATGCTTATGATGGAAAGAAAGAAAACTCTGAAGAAGCTCAAAAAAACCTATTGCCAGAGTTTTATGTAAATTCAGGTTTTTTTGAAAGCATTTTTGGAGGAAATACTATTGAGTTTATCCCTCAAGGATCTGTAGAAATGGATTTAGGTATCCTTTTTACAAAGCAAGATAACCCTTCATTTTCACCAAGAAACAGACGTAACTTTACTTTCGACTTTGACCAACGTATTAGCTTAAGTATGTTGGGTAAAGTAGGGACACGTTTACAAGTAAATGCAAATTACGATACACAGTCTACGTTTGATTTTCAAAACGTAATAAAATTAGAATATACACCAACAGAAGACGATATCATTCAAAAAATTGAAGTTGGTAACGTTAATATGCCTCTAAACAACTCATTAATTTCAGGAGCTCAAAGTTTATTTGGTGTTAAAACGCAACTTAAATTTGGTAAAACAACAATTACAGGTGTGTTTTCAGATCAAAGATCAGACACAAGATCTGTAGTTGCTCAAGGTGGCGGAACTTTAGATGAATTTGACTTTTTTATTAGAGATTATGATGAAAACCGTCACTTCTTCTTAGCACAATATTTCCGTAACAACTATGATAAAGCATTAGAAAACTACCCGTTTATTAATAACAATATTCAGATTACAAGAATTGAAGTATGGGTAACAAACAGAAGTAATCAAACGCAAAATGTACGTAACGTCGTAGCGTTTCAAGATTTAGGAGAAACAGGTGTTATAGGTAATGCTGGTGTAAATGTTTATCAAGGTCCAAACGCATTTCCGGATAACGGAAACAACGGTTTAGATCCAACAATTATTGGGCAGCCAATGTCTCAATTAACAGATGCAGTAAGAGATATTGCTACCGTACAAAACGGAATTTTAATACCTGGTTTTAATGAAGGTTTTGATTTTGCAAAACAAGAAAATACCAGAAAGTTAATAGAAGGACAAGAATATAAAGTAAACACACAATTAGGATATATTTCTTTAAATCAAAGACTTAATAACGATGAAGTTTTAGCAGTAGCTTATCAATATACTGTTGGTGGGCAAGTATTTCAAGTAGGAGAATTTGCTAACGATGGTCTTGATGCAACAGATGTTAATACCAACTCTCAAGGTCAAGTAACTAATGTAACTAACAACGCATTAGTTTTAAAACTTTTAAAAAGTAGTATTACTAGTGTACAGCAGCCAATTTGGGATCTAATGATGAAAAACATTTACGATACCGGAGCTTATCAATTAAGTCAAGAAGATTTTAAGCTTAATATTTTTTATAACGAAGCTGCACCACTTAACTATATCACACCAGTAGAAGGTACATCTTTTCCTACTGTAGATTTAGATAATAATCCAACAACAGATGATGAGGTTATACAAGAAACTACGCTGCTAAGATTATTCAATTTTGATAAACTAAATTTTAATAATGATCCTCAAATAGGAGGAGACGGATTTTTTGATTTTGTATCAGGAATAACTGTAATACCAGAAAACGGTAAAATAGTTTTTACTAAAGTAGAACCGTTTGGACGTTATTTATTCGACTTATTAGATGATGATGGTAACCCAGGTGATAATGCTGCAGATTATGAAGCAGATACTTACACTAACCCAAACCAAGAAAAATATGTATATGACTTGTTATATAAAGCAACAAAAACAGCTGCTTTAGACGAGTCCGAAAAAAATAAATTCCAAATAAAAGGACGTTACAAATCGTCTGGTGGTGATGGTATCCCGATAGGAGGATTTAACGTGCCTAGAGGATCTGTGCGTGTGCAAGCAGGAGGAAGATTATTGGTAGAAGGTGTTGATTATACTGTAAATTATCAATTAGGTCGTGTATATATTATTGATGAAGGTTTAAAAGCTTCAAATACACCAATTCAAGTTTCTACAGAAAATAATTCAATTTTTGGTCAGCAAACAAAGCGTTTTACAGGAATAAATGTAGAGCATCGTTTTAACGAAAACTTTGTGGTTGGTGCAACCTATTTAAATCTTAATGAAAGACCAATAACGCAAAAAGCTAACTACGCAACAGAGCCAATAAACAATACAATTTTAGGTTTTAATGGTAACTTTTCTACAGAAGTTCCCTTCTTCACAAGATTAGTTAATAAATTACCAAATATAGATACAGACGCACCATCTAATTTATCTGTTCGTGGTGATTTTGCATATTTATTACCAGGTGCACCAAAGGGTACAAACTTCAACGGTGAAGCTACTGCTTATATAGATGATTTTGAAGGAACGCAAAACGGTATTGATTTAAAATCTCCACAAGCATGGGTTTTATCAAGTAGACCTTTAAACTTAAACAATACAACAGCTTTTGACGCTGTTGGTATAGAAAACGGTTACGGTAGAGCGATGTTAAACTGGTACTCTATAGATCCAATTTTCTACGGAAGTCAAAGACCAACAGGTATTTCAGATGATGATATGTCAAGTCTTTACACTAGTCGTGTGTTTATTAACGAACTTTTTCCTCAGCAAGACATTGCTCAAGGACAAACAACAGTTATCAACACTTTAGATTTAGCATATTATCCTGACGAGCGTGGACCATACAACTTTCAACCAGGTTCGGAAAACGGAAGCACGGTTAACCCGGAAGAAAGCTGGGCAGGAATAACTAGACAGATAACCTCTACAGATTTTGAACAATCAAATGTTGAATATATCGAGTTTTGGCTTCAGGATCCTTTTCAAGATAATCCATCTAATACTGGAGGAAAGTTATTTATAAATCTTGGAAGTATTTCAGAAGATATACTAAAAGATGGTCGCAAGCAATATGAAAATGGATTACCACAAGATGGTAATATTAGTTTACTACAGCAAACAGCTTATCAATCTGTAGTACCGCAAAACCAAGCATTAATTTATGCGTTTGATACGACAGGAGATGAAAGAACCAATCAAGATGTTGGTTTTGATGGTTATAATGATGCTGAAGAAGCGGCTAATTTTCCAGCAGGATTTTCAGGGATTGCAGATCCAGCAAACGATAATTATAATTATTATTTAAATGCAGAAGGCGACTTATTTGAGCGTTATAAGCAATATAATGGAGTAGAGGGTAACTCACCAGATTTCTTTAGTGATACAAATAGAGGATCAACAACGCAACCAGATGTTGAAGATGTTAACCGTGACAACACTATGAATACGATTGATAGTTACTATCAATATGAAATAGAAATTTCACCAGCAACATTAAACTTAGATAACGAGTTTATTGTTGATACTAAAAATGTCAACGGAAACAGTAACCCAAGAGTTTTACCAAACGGAGATACAGCTTACCCTAGATGGTATCAATTTAGAATACCTGTTAGCTCTGGTGAAGCTGTTAATGGTATAACAGATTTAAGATCTATTAGGTTTACAAGATTATTTTTAAATGGTTTTGAGCAACCAACCGTTTTTAGATTTGGTACTTTAGACTTAGTAAGAAGTGATTGGAGAAGATTTAGGTTAGCATTAGATGGCGGACCAGTAGATCCAACTTTTGAAGATACAGACTTTAGTGTAGGTGCAGTTAGTACACAAGAAAATGAAGGAAGTTATGTGTCGCCACCAAGTGTTGTGCCAGAGCAATTAAATAATAACAATACTATTGTTAGACAAAATGAACAATCTTTAGTGGTTAAAGTATGTGACTTGAAAGCTAAAGATGCTAGAGCGGTATTTAAAAATATTTCAATAGATATGCGTCAGTATAAAAAACTACGTATGTTTATGCATGCTCGTCAAGGAGAAACACCTGGTTTAGGAGACAATGAAATGGTTGGTTTTATAAGAATGGGTAACGATTTAACCCAAAACTATTACCAAATTGAAATCCCATTACAAGTTTATAATGGTGGTGGAGCAGCAGAAGATTATTGGCCTGAAGTAAATGAAATAAACTTAAAATTAGAAGTTTTACAACGTCTTAAAGCCTTAGCTATTAGTAACCAGACTTTAACAAGTGGTGATGCAACTTTTTATGATGTAGTTGGTGATGATTTAGTTGAAGTTCCTTTCTCTAACCAGTTTGAAGGTTATGTTTCAGGTCAACATCGTGTGGCAATTAAGGGTAATCCTAACTTTGGAGATATAAGAACCTTAATGGTTGGTGTTAAAAACGCTACCAACAATAATTTGTGTGGAGATGTTTGGTTTAATGAGCTAAGATTATCAGATATGAATAATGAAGGTGGTTGGGCAGCAGTAATGAGCGTTGATACTAATTTAGCAGATTTTGCAACAGTAAGTGCTACAGGTAGAATGAGCACTTCAGGTTTTGGAGATGTTAACCAAGGACCAAGTGAACGTAGCTTAGAAGATGTAAAACAATACGATGTTGTAACAAATGTTAACGTTGGTCAATTATTGCCAAAAAAATGGGGATTACAAATACCATTTAACTACGGTCAAGGTGTAGAGGTTATAACACCAAAATACGATCAACAATATGAAGATTTAGAACTTCAAACACGTATTGACGAAGCTGCAGATAGTGCAGAAGCAGATCAAATCTTAGAACAATCTGAAGAATACACAAAAAGAAAGAGCATTAACTTTATTGGAGTTAAAAAGAATAGAACAGGTGAAGCAAAACCACGTTTTTATGACGTAGAAAATTTAACATTAAACTACTCATACAATAAAACAGAACATAGAGATTTCGAAATAAAAAACTCTGTAGACAAACAAGTACGAGCAGGTGTTAACTACGCTTATAATTTTGAACCAAAAGTTATTGAGCCATTCAAGAAAAACGATTCTTTATTTACAGGAGAATATTGGCAACTATTAAAAGATTTAAATTTCAATTTATTACCTGCAAGTTTTACTGTAAACACAGATTTAAACCGTCAATACAACCGTCAAAAATTTAGAGATATAGATTTAGGAGGAAACAATATTGGTTTAGAAGAATTATATAGAAGAAACTATACTTTCGATTATCAATACAATATCAATTGGAATTTAACCAAATCGCTTCAGCTTAACTTATCTGCGTCAAACAATAATATTGTTCGTAATTATTTTAAAGACAATATTATTAACGGAGAGCCAGATCCAATGTTAGACGTTTGGGATGGTTTCTTTGATTTTGGTGATCCAAACCGTCAACAGCAACAGGTTGGTATAAATTACGAAATTCCTTTTAGTAAAATTCCAACACTAAACTTTATAAAAGCTACCTATAGCTACTCAGGGTTATACCAGTGGCAAAAAGGATCTGACCTGTTTGGTAATTTACTAGCTGATGATGGTAATACATACGATTTAGGAAATTCAATTTCTAACGGTAACACACATAATATTAATTCAACTTTAGATATGAACAAGTTGTATAAATATTTAGGTATTGCAAAAAAGAGAAGCCCAAGAGGTACCAATAGAGTAAGTAGAACACGTGGCGCGCAACCACCAACAGTTGCAGATAAGGAAACAAAAGCGAAACCAAAGAAAAAAGGTGATGGTTTTGGAGCTAAATTAGGAAACTTTGGTATCGGAATCTTAACTTCAGTAAAACGTATACAAGCTGTTTATAGTGAAACTAACGGGACATATTTACCAGGATATTTACAAACTCCAGGATTTTTAGGAACATCAAAACCAACATTAGGTTATACTTTAGGTAGTCAAAGAGATGTGCGTGATCTTGCAGCAAGAAATGGATGGTTAACAGTGTTTCCAGATTTTAACCAGCAGTATACATCTAACCAAACTAAACAATTAGATTTATCAGCTAATTTAGAACCAATAAAAGATTTAAAAATCGATCTAATTGGATTTAGAACTTATGCTGAAAATTACACCGAAAATTACCGTATAGAAAATAATGAGTATGTGTCTTTAACACCAAATACGTATGGTAATTTTAGTATTTCAGCTTTTACGTTGCCAACAGCATTTGGTAAAAGTGACGAGAATGGTTCTCAAGCATTTGACGATTTTAGAGCAAATAGAATTGAAGTAGCTAAACGTTTAGCAACACAAAGAGGAATTGACGTAACCGATCCTGCAAACTTAGACGCAGAAGGTTATCCTAAAGGCTTTGGTAAAACAAGTCAGCAAGTATTATTACCAGCTTTTGTAAGTGCTTATACAGGAAGAGGCGCTAACAAAACTCCGTTAGATGCATTAAGAGATATTCCAATTCCTAACTGGGATTTAAAATATACAGGTTTCATGAAGTTAAATTGGTTTAAAAAACGATTTAAACGTTTTTCTTTAACACATGGTTATCGTTCGACTTATACTATTCAACAATTTAGAACAAACTTAGATTACTCACCAATAGATTTCACGGTTGATTATGATTCTCAACCAAACGATGCATTAGATCAAGCAGGTAACTATAAAGCTAAAAGCTTATTAAGTGGTGTAACTTTAACAGAAATGTTTAGTCCGTTATTCCGTTTTGATATGGAAATGAAAAACTCTGTAAGAGTGCTTTTAGAGATGAAAAAAGACCGTATGCTTTCATTAAGTTTTGATAATAATTTAATGACCGAAATTGCAGGAAATGAATATATAGTAGGTTTAGGATATAGACTTAAAGATGTGCGTATTAAATCTAAATTAGCAGGACCAAGACGATCAATAGTTTCAGATTTAATAATGTCTGCAGACCTTTCAGTAAGAGATAATAAAACAATAATTAGATACTTAGACGTAGACAATAACCAAATCACAAATGGTCAAACCATTTGGGGATTAAAATACAATGCAGAATACGCGTTTAGTCGAAATCTAACAGGTATTTTCTATTTTGATTATACCTTCTCAGAATATGCTATTTCAACAGCATTTCCGCAGACAACAATTAGATCTGGTTTAACCCTAAGATATAATTTCGGAAATTAGTAATTCTTTATTTGAAATTACTACCCATTTAAATACATTTGTAGCAACTAAAAAAAAATAGAAGATGAATATTCCAGCAGATTTAAAATACACCAAAGACCACGAATGGGTAAAAATTGAAGGCGACCAAATTACAGTTGGTATTACAGATTTTGCTCAAAGTGAGTTAGGAGATATTGTTTACGTTGAAGTAGAAACTTTAGACGAGACTTTAGAAGCAGAAGAAGTTTTTGGAACCGTAGAAGCTGTAAAAACAGTTTCAGATTTATTTTTGCCTGTTGCAGGAGAAATAGTAGCTTTTAATGAGTCTTTAGAAGACGAGCCAGAAAAAGTAAACACAGACCCTTATGGTGATGGTTGGATGATAAAAGTAAAAGTTTCAGATGTATCTTCATTAGATAGCTTACTTTCAGCAGACGATTATAAAGCCATAATTGGTGCGTAAAATATTACCGTTACTTAGTATAGGATATTCAACAGTGCTAACTATTTTAAGTTTGTTGCCACATGTTGGTCCAAAAAATATGCCAAGTAATAGTGATAAAATATTTCATACAATTGCTTACATGTTATTTACCTTAGTTTGGTATTTAACTTTTAAGTTAAGTGCTTTTTCAGAAAAAGCTTTACAAAAAGCAGTAGTGCTAGCCATAGTCTTTGGCATAATTATTGAAATATTACAACATACATTAACACAGCATCGTGAAGCAGATATTAAAGATGTATTAGCCAATACGATAGGTGCGTTTTTAGCAGTTTTGATTATTAAATTAGCGTTAAAAATGAAAGTTAAAAACAACTAATACCTTGTTTTTTTAGGAAATAAATAGTTATTTTAGCATTCAGTAAAAATTACAAAGAATGGAACCAAAGAAAAATCCAGAAGCAAATGTAGGTCGTAACAGTAGTCTTTACCTAGCGGTAGGTTTAGCACTAATGATGTTTATATCATATACGGCAATAAACCATAAAACATATGATAAGGAAATAATTGATATAGGTCAATTAAACCTTGCAGATGAAGATATTGAAGAAATTCCAATTACTGAAATACAAAATACGCCACCACCGCCACCGCCACCACCAGCAGCTCCAGAAGTTATCGAAGTTGTTGAAGATGAAGAAGAAGTGGAAGAAACTGTAATCGAATCTACAGAAACTACTCAAGAAGAAGTTATTGTTGAGGTAGAAGAAGTAGAAGAAGTAGAAGAGGTGATTGAAGATGTACCATTCTCAATTATTGAAAATGTACCAGTTTTCCCAGGTTGTGAAAGTGGTAACAATGACGCTAAGAAAAAATGTATGTCTGATAAAATTAACAAGTTTGTACAACGTAATTTTAATACTGACTTAGCTCAAGATTTAGGTTTAGATTCTGGTATAAAAAGAATTTTCGTATCATTTAAAGTAGATACGCAAGGTAACATTGTAGGAATTAGATCAAGAGCGCCTCACCCAAGATTAGAGCAAGAGGCTGCAAGAGTAATTCAAAAATTACCAAAAATGAAGCCAGGTAAACAAAGAGGTAAGCCAGTAAACGTACCTTACTCTTTACCAATTACTTTTAGAGTAGAATAGTAAAACAACTATCATAAATTAAAAATCCCGTTACAATTGTAGCGGGATTTTTGTTTTTGGTATGTTTATTGTGATGTTTTCATAATATTAACATTTAAACTTTATTAATTATGAAAAATCTTAAAAAAGAGCACAATCTCATTCGCCAAAATGAGAAAAGTGTGCAGCATCCACAAAAACATGATGCAAATTTACAAAAAAACTCGACGTTGTATTTTCAAGTGGGTTTAATTCTTTGCTTATTGGCTGTTTATGGCGCTTTAGAAATGCGTTTCGAATCAACAGATTTAGCTGTTGTCGAAAATTCTGTAGTACCAGAATTTGAAACATACACGTTAGATCAAAAAAAGTACAAAATCATAAAGGAAGCGGTGAAAGTTGAAGAGCCTGCAAAGAAGCAACCACAACATGTTGAGGATCCAGAAATTATTGATAATGATGAACCTGATGAATTAGAGTCTACAGATTTTATCTCCGATGTAACAGATCAAACAACAGATGTTGATATAAATAAAGTGGATCTTGGAGATATTACTGTTGATGAACCTGAAGATCCTATAGAAGATGTTCCTTTTGTTAGAATAGAACAAGTTCCTGTATATCCTGGTTGTGAAAGTGAAACCACTAATGATGGACGTAAAAAATGTCTATCAGAAAAACTTTCAGCATTAGTTAGAAAAAAGTTTGATACAGGATTAGGAAGTGATTTAGGTTTAAAAGAAGGTATTCAAAAAATCTATGTTAATTTCAGAATAAATAAATCTGGTAATGTTGAAGTGTTACAAACACGTGCACCACATAAACTTTTAGAAGACGAAGCTAATCGTGTGGTTAATAAAATACCACAAATGAAACCTGGTAAGCAAGGTGGACAAGAAGTTTCGGTTTTATATACCTTACCTATAATATTTCAAGTAAGATATTAAACAGATACTATCATTTTTTAAAAGTCGTTATCGTAATAGATAGCGACTTTTTTTGTTTAAAGCTGTTTTAAAAAAAGCCTTATCTTTCAGCAAAATTTAAACCCAAAATAAATGAAGTCATTCATTTTAATCATATTCACTTTAGTAACGTGTTTAACCTACGCACAAAGCACAAGCTATAGTAGTAAACCACCAGTTTTTGAAAATTGTAAAAATCAAGAAGGTGCTACTCAACTTAATTGTTTTAATCAAGAGGTTTTCAACTTTATATTCAATAATTTTCAAACTCCAGAAGATATTGAATCTAACTATAAAGGTGAAATAGTTGTAGTTTTTGAAGTCACAGAAAAAGGAACTTTTAAAACAGTTTTTGTAGAAGCAAAACATAAATCTTTAAAGGAAGAAACGCAACGTGTTTTTAATGAGTTTCCTCAAATAGAACCAGCAACTTACAACGGTAATCCTACGTTTAGACAATATTCTATGTCTATTTATTTACCGTTAAACGAAGCTAATAAACCTTCAGATATTGAAGATTTTAGTGTTAATAACAATAATAATCAATCTAAAACTAATGAAATTGAGCAATTAACAGCTTTAGAAAAAAAGGCGAAAGCCGAATTTGATAGCGTCCAGAAAGCAGTAACAAAATATCAAAACAAAGAATACAAAAGTCAAGTAAACATTCCTTTTAGTCACGAAAATTATTTTCGTTTTGATCGTTCAATGAATTTAGTAGGCACCAATAGTCACACAGCATCAAAACCATATATGTATGAAGATGTTGAAAATTATTATGATTTTGAAGTAGAAAATGAAACTTTAAAACAAGATAGACAGACTTGGGCAGGACAAAAATTATGGAACGAGCATTTAGTACAATTACAAGGTAAGGATTATTGGTTTACAATAGATCCGGTTTTTGATTTGCAATTAGGAAAAGATACCGATGCAGAATTTGATTATACGTATAACAACACTCGTGGAGTTTATATACAAGGTGGATTAGGTAATAAATTTAGTTTTTCGGCAACGGTTTATGAAAATCAAGGTCGCTTTGCACAGTACGTCAATCAATATGCAGAAAGTTTAAAAGCATTTGGTCCTGATCCAGCTGTTATACCTGGTCGCGGTATTGCAAAACGATTTAAAGATGATGCCTATGATTATCCTGTAGCAGAAGGATATTTATCCTATTCGCCAGCAAAATTTATAAATGTGCAATTTGGTCATGGTAAACAGTTTATTGGTGACGGTTACCGTAGTTTGCTACAAAGTGATGTAGCAAGTCCTTATCCTTTTTTAAAGTTAAATACTAAATTTTGGAAAATTAAGTACACCAACACTTGGACGTGGTTAAAAGATGTAAGACCAGAAGCAGTCGTAGATGATGCATTTAGAACAAAATATATTGCAAACCATTATTTAAGTTGGAATGTATCTAAAAAATTAAACATTGGATTATTTGAATCTGTAATTTGGGAAAATACCAACGATAGAGGTTTTGATGTTAACTATTTAAACCCAGTAATTTTTTTTAGAGCCATAGAGTTTGAAACTGGTCAAGGTGCTGGTAACGCTATTTTAGGTGCTTCAGGAAAATATAAGTTTAACGATAATGTTAATGTTTATGGACAATTTATTTTAGATGAATTTTCGCTAAACGATATTAAAGGAGGAGAAAAAAGTTGGAAGAATAAATATGGGTTTCAATTAGGAGCAAAATATTACAATGCTTTTAAAGTGAAAAATTTAATGCTTCAAGCAGAATACAACCAAGTAAGACCATATACTTATTCGCACAATACAATTGTTTTAAATTATGCGCACAACAATCAGCCAATGGCGCATCTTTGGGGCGCAAATTTTAGAGAGTTAGTTTTAATTGGACGCTACCAAAAAGAACGTTGGTTTGGAGAAGCTAAGTTTATTACGGGCGTTAGAGGTTTTGATTATAACGATGGAACAGATAACTTTAGTTATGGCGGTGATATTTATAAAGACTATAACGATAGACCATTTGACACAGGTGTAGAAATTGGTCAAGGTATAAAAACAACATCTATAAATGCTAGTGCACAATTAGGGTATTTAGTTAATCCAGCATCTAATTTAAAAGCATTTGTTAATGTCAATTACAGAAATTTTAACCCAGAAGCCGAAACATTAAGCGTCTATAATAATAGTACCGTTTGGTTTAATTTTGGATTAAGAACAGACCTGTTTAACTGGTATTTTGACTATTAAAATTATTTAAATAAATGATATTAAAGCCTCAAGCTAAAAACCTTGAGGTTTTTTTGTGCTAAATAATCAATTAGCAGTATCTTTGCGCAAGCAAAAAAGTAACCTACAATTTTGAGTACAACAACAACGGTCGTAAAACATACAGCAATTTCAGATTTTAAAGAAATTACAAAGATGCGTTTATCGCTTAGTGTTGTTTTTTCGTCGGTTGCTGGTTATCTTCTTGGTGCAGATACTATCAGTGTAAAAATCCTAATCTTACTAGCTCTTGGTGGTTATTTTATGGTTGGCGCAAGTAATGCTTTCAATCAAATTATAGAAAAAGATTTAGATGCTTTAATGCATCGTACAAAAAATAGACCCGTTGCTTCGGGTAGAATGACTGTAAGAACAGCGTTTGTAATTGCGTGCATATTTACAATTTTAGGAATAGTTATTTTATATACTATTAATGAGCAAACAGCAATGTTTGGCGCAATTTCAATATTTCTTTATACCAGTGTTTATACGCCTTTAAAAACAAAAACACCTTTGTCTGTTTTTGTTGGTGCTATTCCAGGCGCAATACCATTTATGTTAGGTTGGGTTGCAGCTACAGATCATTTTGGTATAGAACCAGGTACTTTATTTGCGCTTCAGTTTTTTTGGCAATTTCCACATTTTTGGGCTATTGGCTGGTTTTTATTTGAAGACTATAAACGTGGTGGATTTTTTATGTTACCAACAGGAAAACAAGATAAAGGAACAGCAATTCAAATTATATTATATACAATTTGGACTATTTTAGTTTCAATTATTCCTGTATTTGGTTTTACAGGAAAATTAGAATTATCAATAGTAGCAGCAATTATTGTATTTGGCTTAGGTTTGGTAATGCTATATTATGCTATTCTTCTTTATAAAAAAATGACCGAAAAAGCAGCAAAACAACTAATGTTATCTAGCGTGCTTTATATAACAATAATTCAAGTTATTTACGTCGTAGACAAATTTTTAAGATAAACAATGGATTTAACCGAAGGAACAATTCAAGAAAAACACAGAAGATCAAGAAAAATGATGCTATACGTTGGTATAGGCGCATTAATTATGTCTTTTGCAGGTTGGACTAGTGCATTTATAGTAAGTAGCTCTAGACCAGATTGGTTGTCAGATTTTGTAATGCCACAACCGTTTTGGGTAAGCATTATAATCATGATAATTAGTAGTATCACATTTATAATAGCTAGAAAAGCTTTAGAAAAAAACAATAAGTCACTAACTACAGCAATGTTAGTAGTAACATTTGTTTTAGGACTATTATTTGTGTTTAATCAAATTAAAGGATTTAGTCAAATAATAGATATGGGCTATAATTTTACGGGACCAACAAGTAATGTAACCGTAAGTTATATCTACTTGATTGCGGTTGTGCATATCATTCACGTTTTTGCAGGTTTAATACCAATTTTGGTCGTAATAGTAAATCATTTAAGAGGAAAATATAGCTCAGAAGATTATGTAGGTTTTGAGTTAGCCGAAATATTTTGGCATTTTGTAGACCTATTATGGCTCTATTTATTTTTCTTTTTATACTTTTTCTTAAACTAAAAATTGAAGTAAAACCTTATTTAGACGCTTTAAAATTTAGAGGAAGCAATTTTTTTAAGTCAATAAAATGATTATTTTTGTCACACTTTTTAACAACTAATTTAACACTATGAGCACGACAGTTGCAACTACCAATACAGAAGGTAAAACTTGGAGTGGTGGAAATGAGCCACTTAAAGCAAGTTATGGTAAAATGATGATGTGGTTTTTTATCGTAACAGATGCCCTTACTTTTTCTGCGTTTCTAGCAGCTTACGGATTTTCAAGATTCAAATTTATAGACTCTTGGCCAATTGCAGATGAGGTTTTTACTCACATTCCTTTTTATCACGGAGATCCAATGCCAATGATTTATGTAGCGTTTATGACGTTTATATTAATCATGTCTTCTGTAACAATGGTATTAGCTGTAGATGCTGGTCACCACATGAAAAAGAATAAAGTAACTTGGTACTTATTCTTAACAATTATTGGTGGTATTATATTCGTAGGTTCTCAAGCATGGGAATGGGCAACATTTATCAAAGGAGATTACGGTGCTGTTCAAACTAAAGGTGGAAATATTTTACAATTTGTAGATACAAACGGAGAAAGAGTAGCAGTAAGAGATTTTGTTGTAGCTTCTCCTACAGAAAGAACTAACCACGAGCGTAAAAACGGACTTTGGTTTGTAGATGAAGGTACATTACCTCCTTACCAAATGAAAGACGTTGTTGCTGGATTAGAAGCAAATCCAAATATTTTAGTAAGAACTCAAATATTAAACGAAG
The DNA here is from genome assembly GCF_037029465.1 of Mesoflavibacter sp. CH_XMU1404-2. Taxonomy (NCBI): domain Bacteria; kingdom Pseudomonadati; phylum Bacteroidota; class Flavobacteriia; order Flavobacteriales; family Flavobacteriaceae; genus Mesoflavibacter; species Mesoflavibacter sp. CH_XMU1404-2. The sequence goes on from NZ_JAYMEM010000009.1 coordinate 388,054, forward strand.
AAAGACAAAAAACTGTGCTTTCTCGTGAAGAGTCTTTAGCTATAATCAAAAATAACGGTAAACGTGTTGTAGAAGGTGCTAACTTAGAGGTTAATGAATATGGTTCGCCTTTATTTGCAGATTTCTTCTTCTTCATTACAGGATTCCACGGGTTTCACGTATTCTCAGGAGTTGTAATAAACATCATTATTTGGTTTAATGTAATTTTAGGAACTTACGAAAGACGTAAAAACTACGAAATGGTAGAGAAAGTTGGACTTTACTGGCACTTTGTAGATTTAGTTTGGGTGTTCGTATTTACATTCTTCTACTTAGTATAATTTAATAGAAAAAGATTTATCATGGCAGATACACATAAATTAGAAATATTGAGAGGACTTATCAAATTTAAGTCTAATACACAAAAAATTTGGGGCGTTTTAATTCTATTATCTATTATTACAGCTATAGAAGTTATCTTAGGTATTTATAAACCAGAAGCTTTAGAAGGACATGTTTTAGGGATGAAAGCCTTAAACTGGATCTTTATTATATTAACTATTGTAAAAGCATATTACATTACTTGGGATTTCATGCACATGCGTGACGAAACTCCAGGTTTAAGACGTGCTGTTGTATGGACAGGCGTATTCTTAATCTGTTACTTAGTATTTATTTTACTACAAGAAGGAGGATATGTTTATGATGTTTACGATAACGGATTTATAAAAAGAGATTTCTAATAAAGAAACTTAACATAAATAATAGTAAAAAGGTGGTTTTTTAAAGCCACCTTTTTTATTTTTGCATAACGAAAAAACATCTTACTGTAATGAAGAAGAAAAATTTAAAAAAAGGAGTAATACTTAGTGTCTTATTCTTTCTGCCAGTTGTTTTTCTTTTGTTTTTATATCCTTCTACAAATAATTACAATCCGTTAGATATAGTGCATGAAGATGTTTTAGATTTTTCAAATTTATCATCTGCAAAAACAGATGTTTTATTAAAAGATCACATTACAGTTTTAGGATTTTTAGGAAATGACCCAGAATCTAAAATTGTAGAAACTTCCAATCTAAAAGAACTTATTTATGATAAGTTTCAAGGATTTAAAAAGTTTCAAATTGTTATGATTGTTGCAGAAGGAACAGAAGACAAAACAGAACGTTTATCTAAAGAACTTTCTAAATTCGAACCATTAGAATATTGGCATTTTGTAACATTAAATAATTCTGACACAAAAAAGATGTTCAATAGTCTAAGAACAAGTCAAATCTTAGATTATAATCAATCAATAGATAATGTATTTGTAATTGATAAAGATTTAAATCAAAGAGGAAGATTTGATGATAGAACAAAAAGAGAAATTAAAATGGAAGAGAAGCCATACATTTTAACGTCTTACAATGCAACAATGGTTTCTGAGTTAAAAAACAAATTAGCAGCAGAGGATTTACGTGTGTTATTTACAGAATACAGACAAAAGCGTAAAGGCGAATTTAACTCTACATTACGTAGAGCAGAAGATTTAAAAGGAGAGCAAAATGAGTAAAAAAGCAAACTATTCTTACGTAGGTATCGCGTTTATTATTTTATTATTTGGGATTATTTTTATCCCTAAAATAGTAGATAGAATAACTAATAAAGATGTTAACCGTACTTACGAAAGCAGATCAGGAAGTGTATTAAAAAATGCTTCAGAAGTTGATAATACAAAAAGCGAAAGTTTAGAGTATTTAATTATAGATGGCAAACGAAAAAAAGTGCCAGAGTTTAGCTTTACTGATCAAAACGGAAACACAATAACCAATAAAGATTATTTAGGAAAAGTATATATTGTTGAGTTTTTCTTTACAACTTGCCCAACAATTTGTCCAAGAATGAATAAGAATTTAGTAGACATTCAAAACACATTTAAAGACGAAACTGATTTTGGTGTAGCATCATTTAGTATTATGCCAGATACAGATACACCAGAAAAGTTAAAGGAATATGCCGAAAATTATGGAATAACAAACCCTAATTGGCATTTAATGACAGGAGATAAGCAAGATATTTATAACTTGTCAAATATTGGATTTAACATCTTTGTAGATGTTGAAAATTTTGAGCATTCAGGCGATTTTGCTTTAGTAGATAAAAACGGTTTTTTACGTTCTAGACAAGACGATTTTGGTAATCCAAAAATCTTTTACAAAGGCGTAATTAGCGAGCAAGAAAAAGTAGACGAAGACGGCAATCCGCAAGAAATCTCAATGCTAAAAGAAGATATAGCCAAATTATTAAAAGAATAAACAAACGTCACTTCGAGTGATTTTGAGGTACGAAAAATTGTATCGAGAAGAAAACATGAACACAGAAAACCTACAAGAAGAAAAAAAGTACAACAAATGGATTGTTGCACTTTCCGTAATTATTCCATTAGCTGTAGCAGCATTATTTGGTATAAAACTTAAAGATTTTGGTATAGACGTAGAGCCACTAACCTTTTTACCACCAATTTATGCAGCAATTAATGCAGTAACGGCAATTGTTTTAGTGTATGCTGTAATTTCAATTAAAAAAGGACAACGTCAACAACACGAAAATTTAATGAAGTTTGCGATAACGCTTTCAGTATTATTTTTAGTCATGTATGTTGCATATCATATGACTAGCGACTCGACCAAATTTGGAGGAGAAGGCGCAATAAAATACATCTATTACTTCATTTTAATCACTCATATTGTATTGTCTGTTGCAGTAATACCATTTGTGTTAATTACATATGTAAGAGCCATTACAAATAATTTTGAAAGACATAAAAAAATAGCAAAAATTACTTTTCCGTTGTGGTTGTATGTAGCGGTAACAGGAGTTATAGTTTATGTAATGATTTCACCTTATTATGTTTAATTTGTCTGTTCGAGCGCAGTCGAGAACTAATTAATAATGAAAACAAAATTTCTTTTTATAATTATATCATGCTTTTTCTTTCTAAAAAGTAACGCGCAATGCGCTATGTGTCGTGCTGTTTTAGAAAACGAAGAAGGACAATCTGCAGCAAAAGGAATTAACGACGGTATTATTTATTTAATGTCTATACCTTATATCTTAGTGTTTGGTTTAGGCTTTTTCGTGTATTGGAAATATTTTAGGAAGAAAGCTTAAACGTAAAGAAATTTAGAAAACTCCATGATAATTTAATCTTGGAGTTTTTTTATATTTATAACTATGAGAAATCTAATAGTATTGTTTTTTTTTTTTTTTTTACTTAATCTCATTTTCTCAAGAAATTTCGGGAACAATAATAGATTTTGATTCCAGTGAAAAATTACCTTATGCGAATATTACATTCTTAAAAGTTAATAAAGGCAATTACTCTAAAGAAGATGGCTCGTTTAAGTTAACATTGCCAAATAAAGATTTAATTACAGATAGCCTATTAATAAGTTTTGTTGGGTATCCGTCCAAAAAAATAAGTGTAAAAAGTTTGTTGAATAATCATAGGACTATTAAACTTAAAAAGGATAATCAAGTTTTAGACGAAGTTATTCTTAATGTAAAAAAAGCAAAATATTCATCAACAAAATCTTTAAGTGTAAAACATAAAGGTTTATATGCTTCTTCTGAGCCCTTTGGAAACGAAACAATTACATTTATTGAAAATGAGAAGAATAAAAAAGGGAAGATAACTAATGTCGAATTAAACTTTAAAGCTAACAAAAGAGAAAATATAAAAACTTACAAAGCTTATTTTAGAGTCAAATTTTATGAATTAGACAGTATAACTAAAGCGCCTGGTAAGTTATTGTCTTATGATGATATAATTATTAAACCTGAAAATAAGACTCAGAAAGTAAAAGTAGATTTAGAGGATAATTTTATTTTATTTCCAAAGAATGGAGTTTTTGTTGGTCTAGAGGTCATTAAACCATCTTCGGTTACTGTAAACAGTTCAATGTATGTTGTCGCTCCTGCAATAACAAAATCACATACAGAAACACCATTGTCTTGGTATAGATATAGAGGTAAGAATTGGTTTTTAAATGACAGAAAATCTCCTTTTAAAAAGAAATTTTATACTAGTAATTACGTTTCAATTGATGTAAAATACATTAAATAAAAAAAGATTTTATTTCTACTTCCTAAGTTGATTTTAACTTTTAACAAAATATTTCAAAAAAAATTGTAACAAATCTTGTCCTTTGTAGTCTAATTGATAATGAGTAACTTCAATCAATCAAAAATCATCAATTATGCTCACCATAAAAAAACTACACAAGTCTTACCCAATTGGGGATTCTAGTCTGCATGTTTTAAAAGGAATTGATCTACAAGTCGAAGAAGGCGAAATGGTTGCCATCATGGGTTCTTCTGGTTCAGGAAAATCTACGCTGCTTAACATTATTGGTATGTTAGACGAAGCAGATTTAGGTGAATATATTTTAGATGGCGTACCCATTAAAAATCTTACCGAGAAAAAAGCAGCCATTTATCGTAATAAATTTTTAGGATTTATATTTCAGTCGTTTAACTTAATCAGTTACAAAAACGCTTTAGAAAATGTGGCGCTACCGCTATACTATCAAGGTCAAAAAAGAAAAGAACGTTTAGAAAAAGCCTTATTTCATCTTGAAAAAGTAGGTTTAAAAGAATGGGCACATCACTTGCCAAACGAGCTTTCTGGAGGACAAAAACAACGTGTTGCAATTGCTCGCGCTTTAGCAGCCAACCCAAAACTGTTACTAGCAGATGAGCCAACAGGAGCTTTAGATACCAAAACATCTTATGAGATTATGGATTTTATCCAGTCTTTAAATGATGAAGGAAAAACAATATTAATGGTTACCCACGAAGAAGATATAGCCAATATGTGCAAGCGTATAGTACGTCTTAAAGATGGTGTGATTATGGAAGATACAGTTGTAGAACAAGTAAGAGCATCTCAATATGTTTGATATAGATCTTTGGCGCGAGATATTTCAAAGTATCAACAAAAACCGAACTAGAAGTTTACTGTCTGGTTTTACGGTAGCATTTGCTATTTTGTTGTTTGTTATACTTTTTGGTATTGCCAACGGACTTAAAAATACCTTTGCAGAAGCTTTTGTAGATGATGCCGCCAATTCTATTAATATTTTTGCTGGTATGACAACCAAAGCCTACAAAGGGTTGCAATCAGGTAGACGTATTCAACTTAAAAATGAAGATCAAGATTTCATAGAAGACGAATACGGAAATAAAATACAATATATCACTTCAAGAATTTACAAAAACGTCAACGCATCTTTCCGTAATGAAAAAAACAGTTACAATTTAAGAGCTGTAAATCCAGATCATCAGTTTTTAGAAAAAACGATGATAAGAGATGGACGATATATAAATCAATTAGATATTGATAATAAGTCTAAAGTTGTTGTTATTGGTCGTTTAGTTGAAGAAGATTTATTCTTAAAAACAACTGCTTTGGGTAAATATATCAACTTAAGTGGTATACCTTATAAAGTCGTAGGAATTTTTACTGATGATGGTGGAGATAATGAAGAACGAATGATTTATATGCCAGTATCAACTGCGCAACAGGTTTATGGTAATAATGATTATATAGATCAGATCAACTTAGGGTATAATCCAGAGATGGATTATGATCAAGCTATAAATTTTGGAAGACAATTAGAAAATAAATTAAAAGAACGTTTTACAATTTCACCTAAAGATCAACGCGCCATTAGAATTCGTAATATGGCAGAAGGAACTCAGCAGATTGGTATGATGACCTTTGGTTTAACTGTTATTATCATTGTCATCGGGTTTGGAACTTTGATTGCAGGAATTGTTGGTATTAGCAACATTATGATTTTTATAGTGAAAGAACGTACCAAAGAAATAGGTATACGTAAAGCACTTGGGGCATCACCACGATCAATAGTTTCAATAATTTTAATAGAATCTATCCTAATTACAGCAATTGCTGGTTATGTAGGATTGTTAATTGGTGTTGGTGTTTTAGAATTTGTTGGACCAATTTTAGAGCCTTACTTTATTAAAGATCCAGGTGTAAGTACCAGTTTGGTTGTAAGTGCAACCATTACGTTAATTATTGCAGGATCTATAGCAGGATATTTACCAGCAAAAAAGGCATCAAAAATAAAACCAATAGTAGCACTTAGAAACGATTAATATGAAGTTTTTATTCGAAAGAGATACTTGGCAAGAAGTGTACGAAAGTTTAAGCAAAAATAAACTTCGTACCATATTAACCATGGTTGGTGTTTGGTGGGGAATTTTACTCCTTATCGGTTTACTTGGTGCTGCACGCGGATTAGAAAATTCGTTTAACAGATTATTTGGTGACTTTGCTACAAACAGTGTATTTGTTTGGGGACAAAGTACAAGCAAACCTTTTAAAGGTTTTCAAGAAGGAAGACAAGTACAATTACAATTATCTGACGCTAAAAAAGTAGAAGAAAATGTAGAAGGGATTGAGTTTGTTGTACCTCGTAATCAAAATCAAGCACAAGTTGTTAGAAATTTTTTATCAGGGACATTTAGTTTAAATGGAGATTATCCTTTATTAGATAAAGTACAGAAGAAAAAGCTAATTCACGGTAGATTTATCAATCAAAATGATATAGATAATAATAGAAAAGTTGTTGTGATTTCAGAAGAAGTCTACAAGCAATTATTTGAAAAAGATGCCGAAATGATTGGCGAATACGTTCAAATAAACGACATGAATTTTAAAGTGGTTGGTATGTTCCAAAACGGAAATGTAAATATGGGACCAACCAGTGATATGCACATACCGTTTACAACATTTCAGCAGATCTATAATTTAGGAGATAGAATTGGTTGGATGATGATTACCGGTAAACCAGAATATGATATCGCTCAAATAGAACAAGACGCAAAATTATTACTGCGTAATCTAAATAGAATTCACCCAGAAGATAATCGTGCTTTTGGTAGTTTTAACTTAGGTAAAGAGTTTAAAAAAGTAACCGGCTTTTTAGTTGGTATGCAGTTTTTAACTTGGTTTGTAGGTATAGCAACATTAATTGCAGGTGTTTTTGCAATTGGAAATATTTTACTAATTACAGTAAAAGAACGTACTAAAGAAATTGGTGTAAGACGAGCATTAGGGGCAACACCTTTTGAGATAAAACGACAAATTTTAGTAGAAGCCGTTTTCTTAACCATATTTGCAGGAATATTAGGAATAATTTCTGGAGGTTGGATATTAATAGCATTAGATGCAGCTTTTGGACAAGGTGATGAAGCGGTTATAGTAAACGCTTCAGTCTCTATAGCAGTCGTTTTTATAGCATTAATTATACTTGTTGTTTTAGGAACATTAATAGGATTAATACCAGCATTTAAAGCCACAAGTATAAAACCAATAGAAGCATTAAGAGAAGAATAAACTAAACAATCAAAATTAATAATCAATACAATGAGTAAAACAGCAAAAATCCTAATTAGCGTCATAGTAATAGTATTACTGCTAGCTGTAGTTTTAAAGTATTTTAATAACGCTAATTCTAAAGCTATTGAAGAGTTTAAAGTGGAAGAGCCATTTTATACCTCAATTAACACTAAAGTTGTCGCAACAGGAAAATTAAATCCAGAGGAAGAAATTGAGCTTAAACCTCAAATCTCAGGAATCGTAGATAAAGTGTTAGTAGAAGAAGGAGATATCGTAGAAAAAGGAGATTTAATTGCAAAAATTAGAGTCGTTCCTAACGAGCAAAATTTAGCAAGTGCAAGCAGTCGTATTGCATCAGCTAAATTATCTATGAATAATGCTGAAACACTGTACAACAGAAACAAAACTCTTTTTGAAAAAGGAGTAGTTTCTAAACAAGATTTTGAAAATAGCGAGCTGTCTTACAACCAAGCTAAAGAAACTTATAACCAAGCTTTAAACGATTATCAAATCATAAAACGCGGATCGTTATCTGGCGGAAGTAGTGCAAACACAAACATTACTGCACAAATTGCAGGAACAATTCTAGAAATCCCAATTCGAGAAGGTGACCAAGTCATTCAAAGTAACAACTTTAATGCAGGTACAACTATTGCTACTATTGCAGATATGAGTAAAATGATTTTTGAAGGAAAAGTAGACGAAGCTGAAGTTGGTAAAATAGAAGAAGGCAAAAAGATAAAAGTAGTTTTAGGAGCTTTAAACGAAAAAGACTTCCCTGCAACTTTAACCTTTGTAGCGCCTAAAGGAATAGAAGAAAATGGTGCAGTACAATTTACTATTAAAGCAGATGTAGATGTAGAACAATCTACAAAAATTAGAGCAGGTTATAGTGCTAATGCAGAAATAGAAATGGAAAGCAAAGACAGTATTCTTTCAATTAAAGAATCATTACTTCAGTTTGATAGAATAACAGAAAAGCCATTTGTTGAAAAACAAAAAGAAGACGGCACTTTTGAAAAAGTAGATGTAGAAACTGGTATATCAGACGGTATCAATATCGAAATTACTGAAGGTGTAAGCGAAGGAGATAAAATAAAAGTGTGGAATAAAGCATCAAAAGATAATAATGATGGAGGTAACAACTAAGATAAAACAACTAGCCCTAGCAGGATTGCTGTTAGTAGGATTATCTGCTTCAGCACAACAAAAAAAATGGAGCTTACAAGAGTGTGTAGATTATGCGCTTGAGAATAATATAACTATTTTACAAGGTGAAAATGCTATTTTAACTAATGAGCAAAATGTAGATGCTGCCAATGGACAATTTTTACCAAGTGTAAGCGGATTTGTAGGTCATACAGTATCCTTAGGAAACAGAGAACTTTTCCCTGGGCAATTTGTAGATCGTACAGATAACTCTACAAATGCCTCTATAAGTTTGAGTCAAACTGTTTTTAATGGATTTAGATTAACAAATCTTTATAAGCAGTCACAACTTAATTTAGAAACTTCAAAGCTAGAACTTAATAGAATAAAGGACGATATTTCTTTAAACGTTGTTAACGCATATTTAAATGTGCTATTCAATATCGAAAATCTTGAAATAGCACAAGCGCAGTACGATTTTAGTAAGAAACAATTAGATCAAGTACGAGAGTTGGTTGAAGCAGGTGTACAACCTCAAGCCAATGTTTATGATGCAGAAGCAACACTAAGCAGTGATCTTCAAAATGTAACAGTTGCTGAAAATAATTATGAATTAGCATTACTTTCTTTATCTCAATTGTTACAATTACCCTATGAAGGTTTTGAAGTAGAAGTAATAGAGTTAGATAACCCTTCATCAGAATTGATGTATAAGAATGCTAGTCCAATAGTTAGTTATGCTCTAGACAATAGATACGAAATTAAAGTAGCTCAAAAAAACATTGAAAACTCTGCTTTAAATACAGAAATATCTAAGAGTGGATATTTACCAACAGTTTCATTTAACTACGCATTTGGATCGAATGTCTTTTTTACAAATCTTATAGACACAGAAGATTCTTTTTTCAATCAGTTAAATAACCAAAAAGGACATAGATTTTCTTTAAATGTAAGCGTTCCAATATTTTCGCAGTTTCAGAATAAAACCAATGTCGCTAAAGCAAAAATTCAAGAAGAAAATGCTCAGCTTAATCTTAAACAAGCTAAGTTAGATGTAGAAGCAAATGTACAACGTGCCTTTACAGATGCTAAAGCAGCTTTAAGAGCTTACGAAGCGGCAAAGTCTAGCCTGCAATCTCAAAAAATTGCATTTCAAAACTCACAAGAAAGATATGATATAGGCGCAATGAATGCTTTTGATTTAGAACAATCAAGATTAAGATTGGTCAATGCAGAATCATCTTTAATTAATGCTAAATACGATTTTATTTTTAAAACAAAAGTGTTAGATTTCTACCTTGGTAAACCAATAACTCAGTAATACTTTGGCATACATTTTAAATATAGAAACTGCAACAACAAACTGTTCTGTTTCTGTTGCAAAAGACGGTAAAACTATAGCTTTAAAAGAAGACTATGACAACGGTTATAGTCATGCAGAAAAGCTTCATGTTTATATAGATGAAGTTTTAAAAGAAGCACAAATCGAAAAGCAACAATTAGATGCAGTTGCGGTTAGTAAAGGACCAGGTTCTTATACTGGTTTGCGTATTGGTGTATCAGCAGCAAAAGGATTGTGCTTTGCGTTAGAAGTTCCTTTAATTGCTGTATCTACTTTAGAGGCTTTAGCACATCAAGTTGAAGCTGAAAGCGGCTTAATTGTACCAATGTTAGATGCGAGACGCTTAGAAGTGTATTCAGCAATTTTCAATTCAGATTATCAAGAAGTAAGAGCTATTGAAGCTCAAGTTTTAGATGAAAACTCTTTCTCTGAATATTTAAAAGAGAATAAAGTCTATTTTATAGGGAATGGTGTAAAAAAGACAATGGATTTAATTAAAAGCGAAAACGCAATTTTTATAGAAGAAAAGTTGCCTTCAGCTAAAGAAATGAGTGTATTGTCTTTTGAAGCATACAAAATAAGCAACATACAAGATGTTGCTTATTTTGAACCTTTTTATTTAAAAGATTTTGTTGCTGTAAAAGCTAAATAATTAGCCTTTTTTTTGTATTTCAACTTGATGTGGGTAAGGTATTTCTATACAAGCAGCGTCTAGAGCTTCTTTTGTGTTTTCCATAGTTTCAAAATATACAGCCCAATAATCCTCAGCCTTACACCAAGGTCTAACAGCGAAGTTTACAGAGCTATCAGCTAGTTCTAAAACGTTAACCGTAGGAGCAGGTTCTTTTAAAACTTTAGGGTTTTCTGTAATAACTTTCATTAAAACCTCTTTGGTTTTTTTAATATCAGAATCGTATCCAACACCAAACACTAAGTCTACACGTCTTGTACCTTCTGTAGTGTAGTTTACAATGTTTCCATTAGATAATGCACCATTTGGGATAATAATTTCTTTGTTGGATAGTCCGATAAGTTTTGTTGTAAAAATTTCAATTTCTTTTACAACACCAATTTCACCTTGAGCTTCAATTAAATCGCCTATTTTTATAGGTTTAAAAATCATTAATAAAACTCCGCCTGCAAAGTTGCCTAAAGAACCTTGTAATGCCATACCAATTGCTAAACCAGCAGCTGCTAAAATTGCTGCAAAAGATGTAGTTTCTACACCAAGTTTAGATAGAATTGCAAGTATTAGTAAGATTTTTAAAACCCATCCTAAGAAGTTAACTAAAAACTTTTTTAGGCTTTCGTCGTACTCTCTTTTTTCCATAAATTTCTTAGTAGAACTAAGGAGTTTTTTAATAATCCATGATCCAACAATCCAGATAATAATTGCGGCAATAATTCTTAATCCATAATCAGCAGCGTATTTAATACCTGTATCAATCCATTCTTCTTTCATAATTAAATATTTATTCAGTTGATTTTAAGTTCAAAGTTAGGAATTTATTATGTTAACTTGTTTTATATTTGGTGAAACTATTTAAATAGTCGAAAAGCGATTTTTATCGATGAAATAGTTAAATAATCAGATTTATTAGGCAGAATTCGCTCTAAGTTGTAAATTCAGCCTTATTTTAACAAATTCTTTACAAAAAGCATGAAGAAATTTTTACTATCGTTATTGTCTTTTTTCTTTGTAATCTTAGGATATGCACAAGATATTAATATGCAAAATGGAACATTTAACCAATGTTCAGGAGTTTTTTATGATTCAGGAGGAGACTCAGCTAATTATGCTAATGATGAAGACTTTGTTGTGACTATCTGTCCTGATGGACCTGATCAGTTTATTCAGTTAGATTTTACTTTGTTTAGTACGCAAATGAATCTAGATGTCATGACTATTTATGATGGAGACGATACAACAGCACCTGTAATTGGTACATATTCTGGTGGAGGAGCAGCAAATAACCCTGGTACGGTTTCTGCATCAACTACAAGTGCAACAGGCTGTATTACAATACAATTTACTTCAGATGGTTCTGCTAACACTTTGGGTTGGGCAGCTAATATATCGTGTTTGCAGTCTTGTCAAACAATTATTCCGACTATAGATTCTACAGATCCTGTTGCTAATGGTTCTGGTGTTATTCAAATTCCTTTAGGCGGAACTGTACTATTTGATGGTAGCGCTACTTTTGAAGAAGATGGAACTGGTGCTACTTACAGCTGGAATTTTGGAGATGCTGCTGTGGCTACAGGGCAGTCAGTAAGTCATACATATAATAACTTAGGTACATTCACAGTAACGTTTACGGTTACAGATACAAATCCCACGGGTTGTGCAACGTTTTATCAAGTTCAAGTTGAGGTTTTAAGCCCTTATATAGACGTCGATCAGACTACTTATACTGTAGATGAGTTGGTTACTGATGTTTTGATAGATAGTCCATGTGCAGCAGTTTCAAATATTAACTGGAGCACAGGAACTAATTTTGGTCAAGAAAACGGGATTGGATATTTTACAGCCTTACCAGGAGCTTTTCCTTTCGAAGCAGGAATTATTTTAAATTCAGGTGATGCAATGGAGGCAGAAGGTCCGGAAACAGGAACCCAAAGTAGTGGAGGTTGGCCAGGTGATGCTGATTTAGAAAACGCAATTCCAGCTTTAAATGCAGGTGATACAAATGATGCAAGCTTTATAGAATTTGACTTTGTTCCTATCGCCAACTCTATAAGCTTCGACTTTTTATTCGCATCTGAAGAATATGGAACATTTCAATGTGGTTTTACAGATGCATTTGCCTTTTTATTAACAGATTTAACAACAGGCGTAACAACTAACCTAGCTTTAGTACCAGGTACTACAGATGTAGTTTCTGTGTTTACTGTACGTGATAATGCATATAATGCAAGTTGCGCTTCTGTTAATCCAGGTTATTTTGACTCTTTCTATGGTACAGGAGGTCAGCCTCTAGTGAACGATCCAATAGATTTTAGAGGTTACACTAGATCAATGACAGCTTTTTCAAATGTTACACCTAACAACAACTACAGAATAAAGTTGGTTATAGCAGATGATGGAGATACTCTATTTAACGCAGCAGTGTTTTTAGGGGCTGGTTCTTTCGATTTGGGAGGAGATTTAGGAGATGATGTAACTATATCTGCAGGAACTGCTATTTGTGAAGGAGGAGCTGTAACACTTGATACAGGGCTGTCAACAGCAACACACACTTGGTATTTTGAAGGTAGTCCTATCTCTGGAGAAACTGGACCATCTATAGATGTGTATCAAGAAGGAAATTATAGTGTCGATATTGTTTATTCTGCATCATGTCAAACCTCAGATTCTATCTATATTGAATTTCTACCTAATCCAGTAATAGAAAACACAATAGATATTTTAGAATGTGATGTGTTTTCTGCAGATGAAACTTTTGATTTAACAGTTAATGATACTGAAGCTATAGGAACTCAAGATGCATCTTTATTTAATGTTAGCTACCATAATTCAGCAACAGATGCTCTAAATGGAACTAACGCCATTACAACTCCAGATAACTATGTAACTTCAGGTCCTTATCCAGAAACGATTCATATAAGAATTGAAGATATTGCATCAGAAACATGTGTTGATACTAGTAGTTTTATTCTTGATATTTATTCCTTATCAATCAATCCAGCGCCCGACATGGAGGTTTGTGATGATCCGTCCAATGATGGTGTAGAGCCCTTTGATTTAGAGAGTCAGACGCCATTAATATTAGGGACACAACCAGCAGCAGATTATGTAGTAACGTATCATAATAGTTTTGCGGAGGCAGATTCAGGTACAAACGCATTAGTTAGTCCATACATTGGCGGGCCAAACGAGCCAATATATGTAAGGATAGAAGCAGCAGGCGATGCCACTTGTTATAGTGCTACAGCAATGCCATTATTTTATTTAATAGTCAATACTAATGACGATTCCAGTTTCACAGCGAGTCCAACCTGTGATGGGGCAGTGATGAGTAATGTATCAACACCAGGGGGAACCTTTGCATTGACTACAACAGGAGCAACGATAGATCCATTAACCGGTACGGTAACAGGCGCAGTATCAGGATCAACACATACCGTAACCTACACAACCGCAGGTATATGTCCAACGACAACATCAGTAGACTTTACAGTATTAATTACCGATGATGCAAGTTTCACGATGCAACCGACGTGTGATGGCGCAGTAGTAGACAGTGAAGCGACACCAGGAACCTACGCCTTTAATCCATTACCAGGAGATGGAGCAACGATAGATTCAGCCACAGGAACTATAATGAATGGAACACAAGGATCAACATATACTGTAGAGCATACTACCAATGGAGTATGTCCAGCATCAACAACCGTAGATGTAACAGTATATCCAGTAGAAGATCCAAGTTTTACGGTAACACCAACCTGTGATGGCGCAACAGTGACTATAACAGGAGATGCGGGCGGAACCTTTGCCTTAAACCCAGATCCAGGCGCACCAGTAACGATAGACGCATCAACAGGAGAAGTTACAGGAGGCGACTATGGTGTAACGTTTACCATAGAATATACGACATCAGGACCATGTCCGGAAGTAAGTACTCAAAACGTGACCACATTAACAGAAGACGATCCAAGCTTTACGATGATACCAAATTGTGATGGAGGTATAGTAGATACAGTAGCAATGCCAGGTGGAACCTATACATTTAATCCACCAGCACCAGCAGGAGACACTGTTCAAATAAACCCAACAACAGGAGAAGTAACAACAGCGACACCAGGAACAAGTTATACAGTAGAATATACAACAGCAACCCAATGTCCAGCGACCAGTACATTTGTATTAAATGTATTACCAGCAGATAACTCAAGTTTTATATTGGATCCAACCTGTGACGGAGCAACAGCAACCGTAACAGGATTATCAGGCGGAACCTTTGCATTAACCACAACAGGCGCAACGATAGATCCAGTAACAGGAACCATAACAGGAGCATTGCCAAGCTCAGTACATACTGTAGAGTATACAACAAATGGACCGTGTCCAACAACAACGACGCAAAATGTAGTGGTGCATCCAGAAGTAATTGCGATAGATCCAACACCATTAGAGGTATGTGATGATAACGTGCCAGATGGTATCACGCAAATTGATTTAACTTTAAAAGATACAGAAGTAACAGGAGGTATAGCGACTTATGTGGCAAGTTATTATCTAACATTTACCGATGCAGATACAGCAACAAATCCACTACCAATACCATACACAAACCTTGTAAATGGACAAATAATTCATGTAAGAGTAGAAGATGCAAACACAGGATGTTATGATACAACAACTTTAGAGTTACAAGTAGAACAAGCACCAACAGCCTTTACACCAACACCATTAGAGTTTTGTGATCCAGACAGTGATGGTTTTGGAGAATTTATGTTAACCGATGCAGACACGCAAGTAACA